>DASYTV010000221.1:0-12092 GCA_036001885.1 Actinomycetes bacterium | reverse complement strand
TGCCCCCTGAGCCTGCCCTCGAGACGACTGGCGCGTTGATGATCGCAAACCCATTCAGCGCGCGCGGCATGTCCAAGCTCTTTTCGACCCACCCGCCGATGGCCGAGCGCATCGCCCGCCTCGAGTCGATGGCCGGCTACCGCCGCTGACTCGGCTAACGATCAGCCGGGTGGGCACCGCGTCGTCGCCTGGCCCCAATAACCTGGGCCGATGGACGTCAACGGACTACTCGCGAAGACGGCAGCACAGGCAGCAAGCTATCTCTCCGCTCTCGACCAGCGCCCGGTGGGCGTTCGGGCTGATCGCAGCGAGCTGCTGGCTCGCCTCGGCGGACCGCTCCCGGAGAAGCCGAACGATGCCGACACGGTTGTCGACGATCTGGTTCAGGCGGCCGACCCAGGGCTGATCGGATCGGCCGGGCCCCGCTACTACGGGTTCGTCGTCGGCGGGTCGCTTCCGTCCGCGCTCGCGGCGGACTGGCTGACGTCCGTCTGGGATCAGAACGCCGGCACCTTCATCCTGTCTCCGGCCGCCGCGGCCGTCGAGGAGGTCGCGGCGGGCTGGCTGGTCGAGCTGCTCGGGCTGCCGCCGGCCACCTCGGTTGGCTTTACGACCGGGGCGACGATGGCCAACTTCATCTGCATGGCCGCGGCCCGGTCGCGCGTCCTCGAGTCCGTCGGCTGGGATGTCGAGCGCAACGGGCTCTTCGGCGCTCCGCCGATCGAGGTCGTGGTCGGCGCAGATCGGCATGTCAGCCTGGAGATCGCGCTGCGATATCTCGGCCTCGGAAGCGAGCGCGTCCGAGTCGTACCCGCTGACGACCAAGGCCGGATGCGGGCCGACCTACTCGGCGAGGAGTTGCGGCGGTGTGACGGTCCGATCATCGTGTGCGCGCAGGCCGGAGACGTGAACTCCGGCGCGTTCGACCCACTTGGCCAGATCTGCGACGTGGCGCATGAGCACGGCGCCTGGGTGCACGTCGACGGTGCGTTCGGGCTCTGGGCGGCCGCCTCACCGGATCGCCGTCACCTCATCGCCGGCATCGAGAACGCCGATTCCTGCGGCACCGACGGGCACAAGTGGCTCAACGTCCCATACGACTCGGGGCTCGCCTTCGTTGCCGACCCGGTGGCACACCGCCAGGCGATGAGCCTGCTCGCCGCGAGCTATCTCGTGTTCGGCGAAGGCGCTGAGCGCGATAATGCCAACTGGGTGCCTGAGATGTCGCGGCGCGCCCGCGGCTTCCCCATCTGGGCCGCCATCCGTGAGCTTGGTCGTTCTGGCATCGCCGAGATGGTCGACCGAGGGTGCGAATGTGCTCGCCGGTTCGCTGATGGGCTTGGCGCCGCGCCAGGCGTGGAAATCTTGAACGAAGTCGTCCTCAACCAGGTCCTGGTGCGATTCACCGCACCGGACGGCGGCGACAGCGACGCGTTCACACGCGAGGTGGTCTCGCGTGTCCAGGCCGACGGGACGAGCTGGCTCGGCGGTACGACCTGGCAGGGCAAGGCGGCCATGCGCATCTCGGTGTCGAACTGGAGCACCACAGAGGCCGACGTCGACCGCAGCGTCGAGGCGATCCTGCGGGTTGCGCGCCAGAGCTGATCGGCTGCAGTGACACCGGTAAACAGCAGCCTGAGTGGGGACGTTGGTGAACCATCAGACTGACCTGGCACATCGGGCGTCGCGGCGGCGATGGCATGGCGCGGGCGTACGGCCTGCGCTGGCGGCAGACCGTCTGCGTGGCTTGGGTCGCATCAATGGACCGTCAGCCCGACGGATTACGCCCCTACCGCTGATCACTGTCCCATGACCCAGATTGACGAGCGGATTCAGTCTGGGTGACAGGCCAATGATCAAGGAGCAAGCCTGATCCCGGCTGGGTAGTGGTCCACCGTTCGGCAGGACCTGGGGCTAGCGGTAGTTGACGTACCGCCCCAGAGATGATTGACATCCGCGCTACCTGTGCATTCATTGGTCGACCGCCTCGGGAGGGCACATCTGGGGCACACGACCGAGCGCAACGTCGACCAATGAGCGGGTTTTCTCGTGCGCTTCCGGCCACTCTCCGACGTACGTGTTGAGCGTCACTGTCAGCGGCCTTTCCCGACACCAAGATCGGGTTCCGAGTGGCGGACTGACACACGCAGTAGCAATCCCGCCCACCGAGAAGGTAGCCGCAGATAGCGATCGCGCGCTCCTCGGCATTATGTGGATGATCCGCGTCAAGTGGATCATGATGCTCGGTTCTCGTTGAGGTTGCTGAGTAGCTGCTGGAACAGATTTGCCCGCTGCTGTTGACGGTGGCTGGTGCGGGGTCGTGTTGGGCTTGCAGGGTCGGGCGGAACTCGATGCTGGTCTGGAAGAACGTCGGGCAGTCCATGCCACGGCCTCTAAGATGCGCTGCTCGCCTCGCTGATGCCGGCATCGGTGCAGATCCGCAGTACCCGATCCGCGGTGTACCCGGTCAGGTCGACGATCTCGGCCTGCGTCATGCCGGACATGGCCCCGCCTGCGATCGCGCGGGCGAGGCGGTTCCGTGCTTCGACGAGCTCGTCCTGCGCCGGCTGGTAGTCCTCGAGGGCAACCCGTGAGTCATTCCGCTGCCATGCCCCACAGCATGCTGTTGGGCCGCGTAGGTCGCCACTAGGCGCGACCCCAGCAGGCGCGACCCGCCAAAAGACGCGCGGCGCGCTATGTTGCCCCCATGCCATCGGGCCAGCTCGAGCGGTACGACCGTCGGGTGGCGTTGCATGAAGCAGCCCCCGACCCGAGTGGGCGGGGCTGTTGGGGTTGCAGGCGGGGTCAGGCGACCCTCCTCGGGGATGTGGTGGGTAGGCCCAGATCGGGCCGCCCTGGGTTTGATCAGAACGTCCAGGTCGCGATCGGTCCACCCTCGTAGTTAGGTGAGTAGTTCAGGGTGCCGTGCTTGCTGGGCGAGGCGAAGACGAGCAGCTTCGTGACGTGCTCGTCCGTGTTGAAGCCGGGAATGGACCCGAACGCGCGAAGAGGCCCGGCTCCCCCCTGCTCGGAGCCGGGCCTCTCTCTCCTCCGGTTAGACGATGTGCGTGCTCTCAGAGGCCAGCCTTGTCGACGCCGTAGACGGCCTGGCTGTGCGAGAACCCCTCGTACTCCAACTGCTCGATCAGCCCGGAACGGCTGAAGTGCGAGGAATCGAGGTAGTCCTCAGCCGACCCGGCAGCCTGCGTGTTCCAGTTGACCGAGACGTGGCTGACCGCGAACTTGGCGTCTTTCGTGGAGAACCCTTCGTACTCCAACTGCTCGATGAGACCTGAGCGGCTGAAGTGCGAGGAATCGAGGTAGTCGTTGGCGGTGCCAACGGCCTGCTCCTGGCTCGTGGTCATGGTCGGAGCAGCGGGCTCCTCAGCCGGCTCCTCGGCTGGTGCCTCGACCGGCGCCGGGTCGTCAAAGGTGATGTCGCCGGGGTCGTTCGTCGGAGCCGGTGCCGGCGCTGGCGCGGGCTGTACCGGCGCGCGTGCGACCGGAGCCGGAGCCGAGTGGCTAGCAGTGGTGGTGCTGTCGGGCGAGACGACTGCGCCGATCCCGCCAAGGATCGCGGTCAGGCCGATGAGGCCGCCAGCGACGGACAGCGTGATGTTGCGGACGCGGTGGCGCTTCTTGGGTGGGGTCTCCGGCTGGGGCTGGGGCTGCCAACCGCTCTCGGCAGCGTTTTGATCTCGGTCTTGCTGATCTACAGACATGATGTCGTCCGACTTCTACTGGGGTACTAGTCTACGATTGGATGACACTCTATCGGAAAGCTATAGATTCTTCAAGTCGTCTCTATGAGTACTCACTGGATCGTTGGGTGCTACGCTCGGTCTCATGGCGCGCCCCTATGGAGAACCAGTGGAGATCGTTACCGCGCCCATCCCCGCGCAGTCCCCGTTCATCCCCACGGACGCGAAGATCGTGGTGGGGGCGGTAGGTAGCCCCGGCGTCCCCTGACCCGATCCCGATCGTGCTGCTCCCGGGCTTCGAGTACCGGATGCGGGAGTGGCGGCACCCGACCACCCACGAGATCCACTGGCGACTAGAGCGGAGAAAGTCCACCCAACACGGCGAAGACGACGAGTAGCCTCATCGAACGCCAACTCGGTCAGCGAGCTGTGTCACGGGTTCTGCGGTTGCCCTGCGATGACCGAGAAGTAGTGCCAGCGCTTCGGACCCCCGTAGCTCGTACCAGCCTCGTCGGTCACCTCGAAATGCTCAACGTGTAACGCGGCGAGCAGGTCCTCAACCTCGCTACGCGCGTGGGCGCTGGCATCCGGCCCGCCGGCCCAGTCGTCGCGGTCACCCAACAAGTGGCCGGCAAACCGGCCGCCCGGCACCAGAGCCGTCAGGATCGACCCGCCAGACGCCCGGAGAAGTCCCTGGACGGGCAGTGCGGAAGGCTGAACCCCGCGTAGACCTGAATCGGAGAGCGCGCGAGCGCCTATGGGATGCTTTGCGGCCTGGCAGCGGTACCCAAGGGCTGTCTTCGCTTCGCTTTGTAGGGGCCGTTGGTGAGGGCACCGAAATCCCCGGCCGCGGTGGCCGGGGGCTCTGGTTGGTGCCGGCGTTGGGCCGGACGATCGACCCGGCGACGGTGCTATGCGACCTCGGCACGATGAGGCCGGCCGAATGGCGCCGCGCGTTCTGCAACCCGTGGGACGATGCGGCCGACGACGGCGGCTGAGCTGTGATCCGCCAGGACGTGTGGCGTGCGAGCCAGCTGTGAGCCTGTACGGCGGCCAACCGATGGCTTGCTGACGATCGCGAGGAACCCAATGACCACCGACCAGACACCCGACGCCCTGCCCCCCGAGGGCTACGAGGACGACGACCCGGCGATTCCGCTCGAGGACGGCCCGGAGGAATACCCGGTGCCGCCCGGCGGCGTCCAGGACAGCCCAGAGGACGGCGACTGATGGTCGTCCACGCCCGTTACCGCGGCGAGCTCGCCCTCTACCGCGCCGCGGTCGCGCACACCTACGACGAGGGCTGGTGTCTGCGGTTTGTGCGGACCCGGTACGGGATCCCGTTCAAGACCGGCATCGCCACCGCGATGGACGCCTGGCGGGACCTGCCCCCGTCGCGGCGTCACTCGAACATCGCCAACCCGCCGCGGGGTTACCCGTTCTGGTGGTGGGCCGGCATCGGGCAGCCTGGCCACGTCGCGCTGAGTTTGGGCGGTGGCCGAGTGCGGTCGACAGATTGGCCGCGGGCCGGGCAGATCGGCAACACCTACATCCGCGATATCTCGATCCGGTGGGGGATGACGCCCCCCGGGTGGGGTCACGACCTGAACGACCGGTCGGTGTGGGCGCCGATGGTCGACCTGTCGTCGATCATCTGGGTGGCTAAGCACGCCCCGCACACTCACGACATGGTCTCGACGGTAGAGGCCTCCCTGCACGCCCGCGGCTACCTCGACACCGTGAATGACACATGGACGCGGGCGACCCGCAGTGCATACGCCCGCTGGCAGCGCCACCTCGGCTACACCGGGTCGGCCGCTGACGGGATCCCGGGCGCGAGGAGTCTGCGCCGCCTCGCCCGGCTGCAGCCGTACTTCATCGTCCGCCCCTGACCCATGCCACCGCTGCTGTCGCTGGCCTCTCGTGCCGGCGTCTTGTGCGGGGTTGGCGTGTCTTGTGCGGGGTGGGTCTCACTCCCCGCTGATGCCCGCGTCCTGCAAGATCCCCTTCACCCGGTCTGCGGGATACCCGGTCAGGTCGACGATCTCGGCCTGCGTCAGGCCGGACATGGCCGCACCCACGATCGCGCGGGCGAGCCGGTTCCTCGCCTCGACGAGCTCGCCCTGCGCCCGCTGGTAGTCCTCGAGCGCCATCGTCAATCCGTCCGCTCCCACGCCCGCAGCATGCCATCCACGAAGGAGACCCCCGCGCTAGTCGCACTTGGCGGCGGCGGGGTGAGGCGATCCGGCCAGACCGTTGTGTCGTCGTAGCACAGGTCAGTCAGGTTTGCGACATTTGGGAACGCGCCGGTTAGGTCCGCGCCAGTCAGGTCCAGGTCTGCGCCGGTCAGGATCGTTGAGTATGTCCCGCGCGGCCCGTCCCCCTGCGGGCCGCGCGGAAACTTTAGGACTCGCCCTCGTCAGAACGCCCGTGCTGACCGGATTCATGAGCAAGGGGTGTGCCCGTCGGTGCCACCGTGCCCGCGCGCCTGGTCGATCCGGTACATGCCCGATGCGTCTGTGATCAGGACGTAGTCGAGCGACCAGACCGTGCAGTCCTCGCCGTCGGCGCCGAACTCGGGGGCTTGTACGCTGATGAACTTCAGCCAAACCTCGGCTCGGCTGGTCGAGATCGTGGCGTGGCGCACGTCGAACGCGAAGTCGTAGCTTGTGGACACGCCGTGCGAGAACTCGTCTAGCGGGACTCGGCCTCGCAGTCGGGGCGAGAACTGGTGCCACGCAGCCTCGTAGTCGCCGGCGTTGATCCCGGCGAAGTATGTTGCGAAGGTCCGTGCCGCTTCCGCGGCCAGGCTGTCGTGATCCGGGAGACCGGCTGCCTTGGGGGCCTCCGGGCCGAGCGGGCGGTCGCACGTGCCAGCGGCGGGCTGATCCATGTTTGCAGGATTGGAAAGACGGGGTGTTGCGGTTGAGGCTTCCACCGCGTAGGAGATGCCTTGGGCATCGGTCCGCTTGGCGGACACGACTCCGACAACTTGCCCGTCGAGGTTGAGCAGCGGTCCGCCGGAGTTTCCGGGGTTGACTGCGACATCTGTCTGCAGCAGTCCTTCTATGGCCCCTGTCTCATCGGTCTGGATGTCGCGGTGCAGTCCGGAGACCGATCCAACATTGATCGACAGCGGTCTATCCAGGGGGTATCCAACTGCGGCAACTCGGGTGCCTGGCTCGGGGTCATGGGCTGCCAATGAGAAGAGGTGGCCACCTGCAGGTCGGTCCAAGTCGAGGATGGCCAGATCGTGCCGCGCGTCGATGCCGGACACCCGCGCGGAGGAAGTTTCGTCGCCACTCTGGACGGCCACCGCAACTGCCCCGTCCACGACATGGGCGGCGGTTGCCACTCGGTGACCTGTGATCAGGAACCCAGAACCTGCTCCGGACCCGTCACACGTGGTCGCTCGGATGCGCACGACCCCGGACGAGACGTCCCCGAACACCTTGGAGAAGTCCTGGTCTCCATCCCCGTCACCTGGACCCTGAGGCGAGGAAGGCGCAGGTGTAGGCGGGGCACTCGGGACGGCTCGGTCCGGCGGTGGAGTGGCTCCGTGAGCATCATGGTCGACGAAGATGGCGGCCGAGGCTCCGAAGCTGGCGAAGGCCAGTAGCAGTGCAATGAGAACAAACCGCCGCCGGCGGCGAGGAGCGTCGGGAGCGACCGTGTCGCCCGACTGCGAACCCGGCAGGGACAGGACTCGCGTGCCGCACCGAGGACACCAACCAACATCGGGCGGAAGCTTCGCCCCGCAAGCAGTGCAATACATTTCGACTCGACATCGACCTGCCTGGACGAAGCCGGTCATGGGCAGGACTCGGACAATTTCACGGAAGCAAGTGAGACGGTGGCAGACAACGGGACTCTCGCACCCGGCGCCGGGTCCTGACTGCACACTTTCCAGTTGCTGTCCAGCATCTGCCACCGGTCAAGGCCGGTGGCATCCTGCTGGTCCAGCACGTATGAGCCCAGCGACTGAAGCGTGTCCTGAGCATCCTGGAGCACCATCCCCACGAGTCGGGGCATCTTGACCGCCTCTTCCGAGGACGCAGCGCTTGGCGTCTCGGAGGACTCAACGCTCGGCGTCGAACCGGGCTGGCTGGTGGGCTGCGAAGTCACCGTGACGGTTGCGACGGGAGCTGCGGCGTTGTCTGGCTGCGAGGTTCCGCAACCCGACAAGAACAGCACGCTCATGACAATTGCGGTCCCGGCCGCGGCAGCAATGCGGCGCCTAGCTGTTTTCCCCTTCTCTTGAGCCACGTGTTCGTGGTCGGCGGAACTCACTTGTTTGGTGGTGCGGTGCATCTCGTTGGTCCTACTTCCTCGTCGGGTGACGGTGACGGGTACGTTCGATGCCCGGCCAGCCCGACGCATCTAAACTTGAGCGGTACCCTATCGCCCTATCAGGGAGTTATTGGGTCGCCAAATCATCTCTATGAATGCCTACTGGATCGGTGCGTGCTACGCTCGGTCTCATGCCGCGCCCCTATGGAGAACCAGTGGAGATCGTTACCGCGCCCATCCCCGCGCAGTCCCCGTTCATCCCCACGGACGCGAAGATCGTGGTGGGGGCGGTCGCCCCGGCGTCCCCTGACCCGATCCCGATCGTGCTGCTCCCGGGCTTCGAGTACCGGATGCGCGAGTGGCGGCACCCGACCACCCACGAAATCCACTGGCGGCTAGAGCGGAGAAAGTCCACCCAACACGGCGAAGACGACGAGTAACCTCATCGAACGCCAACTCGGTCAGCGAGCTGTGTCACGGGTTCTGCGGTCATGCGAACCTCTCACTGGAACACTTGTTCGATTCGCAGTACGGTCCAAGCGTGGCTATCGCCCGCCGCAGACCGGACCCTGATGCGGTCACCACGGCCCAACTCGCCGGCACTGTTGGCCGCTTCGTGGGCGGAAGCCGCTGGACGTTGAAGCCGCGGTAACCGAGCTGCGGGAGATTGCCAACTGACGCGGCGACCTGCTGGCCGAGCGGGCCGGGATCACACTCGGCTTCTACGCCCGCGAGAACAGGGACGAGTGGCAAAGCAAGGCACTCCAGGCGGCGCTTCTCATCGCCGCCTGTGCCGACCTGACCCGGCTCACCGAATGGATCGTCGTGGGGCAGGAGCGAGCCGAGAGGATCCGCTAGACGAGGGGCACAGAAAGATCCCCGCGAGCCTCCCTCCTCCGGGGCTCGCGGGGATCTCCTCGCTACGTAGCCGACGTGATCGTTCTCGATCGCCGCCCGGTCATCCGGATCCGATCGGTGACCTCGAGGGGCATTTCTTGGTCGGCTACTTCCCGAGCGTCGAGTCGATCAGTGACCACGGTAGGCCGATCGAGCTGGCGGACCTGCTGATCGAAGAGCGGCAAGGTCGTTACTGAACGAGATGGCGCCCCTAGGCGCAAGTGATGACGCTCCTAATACTCGCCACGGCCGGCACGGCGTGATGCCGGTACCCCTGCAGGTGAGCGATTCGGCGTTAGCGGTAGTTGACGAACTGGACCGCGAAGTCAAGATCCTGGGATTTCACCAGCGCGATGACAGCCTGCAGGTCATCCCGCTTCTTCGAGAAGACCCGGAGCTCGTCGGCCTGGACCTGGGTGCGGACACCCTTCGGACCCTCGTCCCGGATGAGCTTCCCCAGCTTCTTGGCGTTGTCCTGCGAGATACCCTGCTCCAAGTTAGCGGTGATCTTGTACTCGCGACCAGAGGCACGTGGCTCGCCCGCGTCCAGCGCCTTCAAGCTCACTCCGCGCTTGATCAGCTTCTCCTTGAACACGTCAAGCACAGCCTTGACTCGGTCCTCCGAGTTCGCCTTCATCTCGACAGCTTCACCCGACCAGGAAATCGACGCCCCGACGTTCTTGAAGTCGAACCGCTGCCCAATCTCACGGGCGGTCTGGTTCAACGCGTTGTCGACCTCCTGCCGATCGATCTTGCTCACGATGTCGAACGACGACTCGGCCACGAGATGCCCCTTTCACTGAGCTGCGTACCGCGCAATCCTGGCAGCTCCGTTGCATGCGATCACACCGATACTCAATCGATCAAGCTTTTGTTGATGTCAGACCCGTGACGTCTGAGGCGCCCGGCCCTCAACGACTCCCATGTGCTCGTGCCAGCGGATGGTTGCCGACGATCACCCGCAACAGGTTTTCGTCTGCTCCGCCGCCTCGGCTATCCTTCACAGGCGTCGTGGTTGTCCACGGCCCCGGCAGGTTGCCCGAGCGGCCAAAGGGAGCGGTCTGTAAAACCGTCGGCTCAGCCTACGTTGGTTCGAATCCAACACCTGCCACTACCTGCGAAAACGCTGGACTACCTGCGACGATGCGGTGTGCGAGCGGCTCCCCTATCTTCTCGTCGCGGACCTCGCTGAACGGGCAGCGGCGCCCTGGTGGGTGCCGCTCATCATCGTGGGGCAGGGCCTGGCAGGTGCCAGTGGTAGGGCGCGGTGAGGTGGTCGAGTGCCTGCTGGGGGCCCCAGGTGCCGGGGGCGTAGGGCTGGATCGGGGGCGGGTTGTCCAGCAGCGGGGCGGAGATTTCCCACAGTCGTTCGATCGCTCCGGCCTGGATGAACAGGGACTGGTCACCCAGCATGGCGTCGAGCAACAGCCGCTCGTAGCCCTCCAGGGTGTTGGCGGCGCAAAACGAGTCGGCGTAGCGGAAGGTCATCTCGGCGGCGCCGAGCCTCATCACGGCCCCGGGTTCCTTGGCCAGGAAGCTGGCGGTGATGGAGCCGGGGTCGGCGAAGTCAATGACGATCTCGTTGCGCCGCCCGGCCGGGGTGTGGTCGCGGCGGATCGGGAACATCCGCAGCGGCGGCTGGTGGAAGCCGAGGGTGATCACCTGGCGGCTGGCGGCCAGGTTTTTGCCGGAGCGCAGGTAGAACGGGACCCCGGCCCAGCGCCAGTTGTCGATCTCGGCCCGCACCGCTGCCATCGTTTCGGTGCCTGAGTCTTCTGCCACGCCGGGTTCGTCCCGGTAGCCGGCGTACTGGCCACGTACCACCTGCCGTACGTTGATCGGCTTGAGCGCGTCAAAGACCTTGGCCTTCTCGTCGCGCAGGTACCGGGCGTCCAAGGAGGTGGGCGGCTCCATTGCCACAAACCCCAGCACCTGGAACAGGTGGGTGACGACCATGTCCCGGTACGCGCCGATGTGGTCGTAGAAATCGCCGCGCCCCTCGATCGACAGCGTCTCCGGCACGTCGATCTGGACGTAGGCGATGTGCCGGCGGTCCCACACCGGCTCGAACAGGCCGTTGGCGAACCGGAAGGCCAGGATATTCTCGACCGACTCCTTGCCGAGGAAGTGGTCGATCCGGAACACCTGTGACTCGCCGAAAACGGCATGAACTGTCTGGTTCAGGGCCCGGGCGGAGGCCAGGTCGGTACCGAACGGCTTCTCGATGACGACGCGGGACCCGGGGGCCAGGCCGGCGGCCCCCAGCATGGCCACCGTCGGCTCGAAGGCCGCCGGCGGGACGGCGAGGTGGAACAGCCGCCCCGGCGAACCGCCGATCTCCCGCTCCGCGGCCGCGATGGCCTCGACCAGCGACTGAGTGCGGGCTGGGTCGGCGCTCGCGAACGACAGCCTGCGGCCGAACGCCTGCCAGGCCGCCCCGGCGGGCTTGCTGATCCCGAATTCAGCGATCGCCTGGCGGGCAAGGTTGCGGAACTGCCCGTCGGTCAGGTGCCTTCGGGAGGAGCCGATGATCTGGTACCGGTCCGGCATCAGGCCGGCCGCCGCCAGGTGGAAGAGACCCGGCAGCAGCTTGCGCCGGGCCAGATCCCCCGTTGCCCCGAACACGACGATGACGTGGCTCCCGGGGCGGGGCGCCGATCCTCGGGCCCGGCGGGGCCGGGAAGATCCCGAAGCCACCGCAGTCCGCTTCCGGGCAGGCGCTGCGCCGAATTCGCCACCGGCTGCGGTGGTGACAATGGTCGTGGACATGGCTGATCCCGCCTTTCCGGGTCGCGGTGGGCAAGGAGCTCGGGGTTCGCCAGAGGCCCGGTCGAGTTCACCGGCACGCTAGCCCGCCGCGGGCTATCCGGTGACTAGTTTCGTTGGCGGGGGGCAGGTTCGTTGCAGGAGCCGGACATCTTCGCGACCGAAGTGCGAGCCGCGTTCAGATCGCTGCGCTGAGGGAGGTCGTCATGAGTAGCACCGTCGAGACCGCCATGGAGATCCGTCCCTTCCACGTCGACGTTCCCGACGAGGCGCTGGACGACCTCCGTCGGCGCATCGTGGCCACCCAGTGGCCGGAGCAGGAGACGGATCCATCGCAGGGCGTTCCGCTCGCGACGATGCAGAAGCTCGCGCGCTACTGGGCGACCGAGTACGACTGGCGCAAGGTCGAGTCGCGGCTAAACGCCCTCCCGCAGTTCA
>DASYTV010000220.1:0-6510 GCA_036001885.1 Actinomycetes bacterium | reverse complement strand
GAGGCCCAGGAAGGGCACCGGGTTGGCCCATTCCTCGCCCTGCTGGCCGGGAACGCCGACCCCGGCGGCAACCCCACCGAAGCAGATCCTCATTGACCGCCTGGTCTTCCCCGCCCTCCTGACAGGCGCCCGCCGGGGGTTCGAGGGATACGACTCCGTCGTACTGCGCGGCGACTGTGTGATGGCTCACTGGGTAGCGGGGATGCCGGGTTGGTCGCGGTAGGTGGAGTGCCCGTCGCGGCCCGCGCGGTTAATGACACTCACCGTTCCTGTTCGGGCCGCGACCGGCAGTCTGGGGCGCCGCCGACCCGCACGCGGGGGGAGCGCCGGCGGCGAGATACGCCAGCACCGTCGGAATCGCGCGACTCCGGGCAGGCAAGCGCGGGTTTATGAACCGCTTCCTCGGCGGCTTCACCAAGTCGGTCCGCAAGCCCTGGCATATCTATCCGATCGCCGTGCTGTTCGGTCTCGGCTTCGACACCGCCACCGAGATCGACCTTCTCGTGCTCGCCGGTGGCGCGGCGGCGTTCAACCTGCCGTTCTACGCGATCCTCGTGCTCCCGATCCTGTTCGCAACCGGATGTGTCTGATGGACACCAGCGACGGCGTGTTCATGAACGCAGCCTACGGGTGGGCGTTTGCCAAGCCGGTCCGCAAGGTCTTCTACAACCTCACGATCACGTCGATCTCGGTTGCTGTTGCGCTCATCATCGGCACGCTCGAACTCATCGGGGTTTTCGCAGACCAGGCCAACATCACGACCCGGCCGCTGGCGGCCATCGCGACCCTACGCCAGGTGGCGCCGGTGCGCGGATGACCATGGATCAGCAGCACCGGCGGTCCGTCGCCCGCATGCCGGACGTAGAGGTCCACCTCGCCGACGTCGATCCGCTCGTCCACGAAACCGTCGAACACGGACCAGGACTACCCTTGCCGTGCACCGGAGCACCATCCGCCATCGGCACGTGAACTACTCGGTCCGCCGACCGCACCGACGTCTCCGAAGTGCTGCGGCTCACGTGAGCGGCGATCCGGTCCGCTCCGCTTAGTGGACGGGGCGTCGGAGGCCGGCGAGGGTGTCGGCGCCTTGGGCGAGGAGCTCGCGCGCTTGCCCCACTCCGCCGTTGGGCTTGGGCACCGCGTCGCGTTGGAGGGCACGGGAGTCGCGGACGTCTTGTCGTTCGCTGTAAGGAGCGTATGTGCGGGTGAGCGGCATGATGGCCGGGTCGAGCTCGACGACAGCATCCATGGCGGGCTCGATCGGGTCCGACTCCGCGACCACCACTCGTGCGTCCAGGGTCAGCAGCCGAAGGCCGAGCAGCCGAGCATGAACCACCGCCCGGATCAGCATGGGGCCTTCGCCCTGCGGTGCGCGCACGGCCCGAAGCACCTGCACGGTCCGGGGCCCGGGGTGTGGCGGGCCGCCGGCTCCTACTGAGCGATGCCGGTCACGCCCGCGTCTGGGCACGCCGCCCATCCGCGGAGGAGTCGGTGGCGCGTTCGCGAGCGTAGGTCTCCAGCCGTGTGCTGATGTTCTCGAGCCGTTCCCGGGCGCCGGAAGCGTCGAACTCCTCGGCAAGGCGGCCGGCTAGTTGCCGGATCTGGTCGTAGCGCTGGCGACCAGCTCGGGCGCCCACCAGGTACCCGAGCCCAAAGATCGCCACCGTCGAGAGCTTCACTTCTCCTCCCGACGGCGGCGGGCGGATGACACGGCCGCGCTCAGCGCGGTGATAGTAGCCGCTCCACCGACGGCGCTGGCGGTCATCTTGGCCGTGCGACCTAGCGACCGAGCGGTGGCGGCGGCGACGACACCCTCGAGCGCCCGCTCCCAGGCACTCTTGCGATGGAAGATCTTCACGTCAGTACTCCCTGTCGTACTAGGTTCCGGCACGCTGATGGCCGGCTCACCGGGCGTTGGCGGCGATCGCGGCGATGAGCTCGTTCTTGGACATCGACGTACGAACGTCGATTCCGTGTCCAGTGCCGACGGCCAGTAGCTCCGCCTTCGTGAGTGCATCGAGTCCGACGCCCTCCTGCTCCAGCGCGTCGACCAGTTTTGGCTTGCTCATGCTCGAGCGGCCCTCGACGTCAGCCTCCTCGGCCAGCACTAGCAGCTCCTGCTTGGTGAGCACCTTGAGGACGTTGCCGAATGCGGACTTGTTTGAGCTGGACGACGAACGTCCGCGGCCGTTGCCGGAACTGGCATCGTCGGCGGTCGAGCGGGTCTGTCCCACTGCCTGGTTGGCGCTGTCTCGTACCTCGCCGGCCTCAGCGGCGCGGCGCTTCGCCTCACGGGCCCGTGCCCGGGCCTCACTGGCCAGTCGCTCAGCTTCCCGAGTCGCCTCCGCAGCAGCCTCCTGCGCTGTCTGAGCCGCCCGGTCGGCGAGCTCGCGGGCCCGCACGAGGGCTTCGTCGGCGGCCTCGATGGCGCGAGCCGCCTGCCGCTGTGATTGCTCCGCCCGCTCCTGGGCCTTCCGCGCGTGGTCCGCGGCCTCCGCTTCGGCCTTTTCCACGATCTTGCGTGTGGATGCCTCCTCGGCAAGGCGTTGGCTTTCCACACGGTGCTCGGCTGCCGCGCGTGCTCGGCTTACGCGCTCTGCCTGCTCGCGCTCCACCTCGGCGACTGTCGCATCGAGCTCCTGCTGGAGTTGCTCGACTCGTGCCCGCACGCGATCTTCGGCGTCCTTGCGAGCACGTTGGACGTCCCGATCGCCGTCGTTGGCGATCTGGGCGGCTTGGTCGGCGTCGTCCTTCGCGCGCTGCGCCAGCCGGACGGCTTCGGTCTCACTTTGCCTGGCCTGTTCAGCGGCCGCGTCGGCCTCGTGCATGAGGTCGGACACGGCGTCGCGGCCGAGCCCCGGCATCGCGTCAGCGACGGAGCGGCCGGCGTCGGCGGCACGGCGTCGGACCGTGCTTGCCGCCGACCGAGTGCTCTCGGTGCTCGACGCCGCTGCGTCTGACACGTGGTCGACGAGCTGGGAGGCTCCACCAGCTGCTGGACGGATGGCCTTGGCAAGAAGCCATGCGGCGTTGGAGGGTAGCTCCCTCAGTCCGGTGCGGGCAGCCCTTGAGATGCGGTTGGGCGAGTTCTTCTTCGCCATGGGACGTTCCTCCTGATGAGCGTACTTCCGGCCTCTCATACCCACTCGTTCCAGCCCAACCCAACAACCTGAGCATTAACTACCGGACGCCGGCAGAGGTCATAGCGGAAGCCGAACCGGTCATCCGGGCTGTGTTCCCGGACGCCAACGTGCCGACCTCCATCCGCAGCAGCGACGTCGCGTCGTACACGGATCTACTTCGGATCTGGGCTCGATCCTCGATCAAAGGACGCATCCCCTGCACGCGAACCTCTGCACCTCCTTGCGCGACGGCCGGGCCGACACGGCCGTCCGAATGCACTGCAGCAGTGCGACCCTGTCCCACCCTGCGGCGACCGATCGTCGTTGAGGGAATACCGGCGGTCTCACCGTCATGCTGTAGCGCAATGCGGGCCGGAAGATCGACCTCAGACCTCCCGGCCCGCCGCCGTAACGGCCGTTACCGTTGCTCCGGCTGGCCGGACGTCGCCTCCTCCGCTGCCGACTTCGTCTCCTCCTTGACAGTGCCGGCCGCTTCCTGTGCCTTGGCCTTGACTGAGTCCGCGGCCTCGTGCGCGGGTTCCCGCAGTTCCTCGGTGACCTGCTGGGCTGCTCCCTTGGCCTCGTCGAACACAGGCTGTGCGTACTCGCTGAGCTCGTCCCTTACCCCGGCCGCGAGCCGCTGTTCCGGTTGGCTCGACGGCAGCAGGGATGCAATGAGCCAACCCAGGCCAAACGTGACGACTCCGGCCGCCAGTGGGTTGCCCTCTACCCGCTCGCGTGCGGCCTGCGGTGCCGAGGCGGCAACGTTGCTCACGGTGGAGGCCGTCGCCGACGCGGCCGAGGAGGCCTTATCGGCGGCGCCCGACATCTGATCGCCTACGGTCTGTCCGGCGCGACTGGGCGTCCCCATCACCTTCTTCTTTGCGGTTCCGAACACCTCAATCACCCGGTTGGTCCGGCGCCGGATCACTTGGCTGGGCGCGACCTTCATGCCCAGCGCGTCGACATCGCTGCTGAGCTCTGCCCGCGTTTGCGCGATGTCTCGGCGAATCTGGTCTGGATCACTGGTCATGGCTATTCCCCTGTCCGGGTTTGAGAGCTGACGGAATCTCCTTCAGGGTGTCCACGGTGCGTTCCGGTTTGGGTCGGACCTGTCGGATCCGGTCTCGGCCAGTGGTGTAGAGCACGCCACCGACCAGCGCCCACACGGCCGCAACGATGAGCGCCGCCCAGCCCGGATCCATCACATTGGACAGCCCGGCCCACAACGCCGCGGACAGGAACAGCAGCACGAAATAGCCTGCTAGCCCGGCCCCACCAAGAAGGCCGACCGCCTTGCCGCTCTTGACCGCCTCCTCTCGCATCTCCGCTTTGGCTAGCGCCAGCTCCTGCCGCATCAGGGTCGAGAGGTCACGGCTCACCTCCCCGACCAGCTCCCCGAGGGATGCGCTGGCCACGTCCGGCTTAGCGGCGTCGTCGAGCGTGGTGCGGCTGTCAGCAGCCGACCCGTACGACTCACCGGGTTGCATCAGGTGCTCGGTCACGGTTCCTCCCGGACAGGACGATCCGGATCGCCGGGCATGGGCGCGGTGATCGGATCAGCAACTTCGGCCGGGACCACCGGCGAGTGCAACTGACCGGTCGAGACGCCCAACGGGGCGCCACTGCTCGCAGGAACCGTTCCGCCTGCCATACCACCACTGCTAGCGGCGACTGCTCCGCGAGTTAGCCTGCCGGCGGCTACGCCGGCAAGAGCTGCACCGAGCAGGAACACGGCGGGACGCCGCCTGGCGAACTCGCGAATTTCGTCCAGCAGATCAGCTGGCTCACGACTCTCCAGCCATCCGGCCCAATCATGAATACGCCCGGACGCCTCGCGGGTCAGCTCGGTCGCCAAGCCGGACCCATCACCCTTGTCGGCCATCGCGGACAGCTCGTCGCCGACTCCGCGCAGGCGTCCCGCTAGTTGCTGTTGCTGGACGCTCGCCTGCTGACGTACCTGCGTCCGGGCTTCTGACGCAAGGTCGCGGGCCTGGCGCCCAGCCTCGGCCGCCACCTCACCGACCTGTTCCTTCGTTGTCGTTGCCACGTGGCCAGTGGCCTGTCCTGCCTTTGCGGCGACTCCGCCGCCCATGCTCTGCCGCCCCCACTCCGGGACACCCTGTCCAGAGCGGTCATCGCTGAAGTTCTCCGACATCTCGTTATCCTCCCTGCTGCCCATGCACACCCCGTCGGGCTGCGACGATGCCGTCCGTCTGGCACGCCGAACCCTCCTCTCTCACTGGGATGGGAGGCTCCCCGCATCGCCAAGATGTCGACCGAGCACCCTCACCAGACGGCGACCCGGTGGACGTTGCCAGACGGCGAGCATCCAAACCTGGTCCACCGGCATTTGCCCGTATGAACAGCGCCGCCGGTCCTCGTCGACGCGATCGTGGTGGACTCTCGTTCCGGATCGAGCCGGGCAGCACAGGGTTCTATCCCGCGACCCTGGCGCCGGTCTGGACCGTGGGCGCATTCGCCTTGGGGCCGCTCCACCTCGGTCGGATCGCTGCCGCGGATCCTGTGCTCCTGGGGCCTGGGACTTGCCGGGGTGTTCGTGCTGGGGCGGCTGGTGGTCCGCCAGATCCCCTTCCTGGAGGAGCAGGGCAGCACGGTCCTCGGCCATGCCGACCAGGGCTCGGGGCCGCTGCTGGTCCTGATCACGGCAGTGAACGCATTCGCCCAAGGAGCTCTTCTTCGGTGGCGCCGGCCTACTCGGCCATTCCCCGGCATCCGTTACCGGCCGCTACCGCGGCGTACGCGGTGGCCACCTTCGCGACGCGCGACGTGATGCTGGCCTTCGCCGCTGTGCTGCTCGGGCTCGTCGTCGGGCTCGAGCGGCGAGCGTCCGGCGGGGTCCTCGTGCCGGTGCTCACCCACGTCACGTGGTCGCTGGCCATGCTCTTCGCGCTGCCGTTGCTGTTCGGCTGACCGGTCAGCGCCCGTCCTCGAGGGCGAGCCGCACCGACTCGGCGTACGACATCGGCTCGCCGGGCACCACGTCACGGATCGTGTGGTCGGTGACCACCACCTCCGTGCCCATCGAGTCGATCAGGTGGCGCCCGGTGGTCACGTCGACGTTCGTGACCAGGGCCAGCCAGTACGACGACAGCCGGGGCGTCAGGACGGGCACCCGGACGATCGGCACGCGGGATCCCTTCGACAGCTCGGCGGCCACCTGCAGCATCTCCAGGTAGGTCAGCTGCTCGGCGCCGCCGATCTCGAAGACCCGCCCGAGCGCGTCGGGGTGATCGATCACTCCCGCGAGATAGCGGACCACGTCGTCCAGCGCGATCGGCTGGGTGCGCGTGGACACCCACTTCGGGACCACCATCGCCGGCAGGTTCTTGACCAGCTGGCGGGTGAGCTCCCACGAGACGCCTCC
>DASYTV010000219.1:0-10487 GCA_036001885.1 Actinomycetes bacterium | reverse complement strand
GGTGCCGGTGATCACGCGGGTGCCGCAGTAGCACTCGACGTCGAGCAGGATTCCGCGCCCGGTGTTGACCAGGGAGCGGATCCGCCGTGTTCCGACCAGAACCTTCGATCCGTGTACCGGGCAGTCGATGGCGAACATGGGTCTGACCTCCGTCTTTCGTAGCTGCATGTACACGCCCGCCTGACAGCGGCACAGGTTCAGCCGCCGGTGGTGAGCGGGGGGCGCCTACTTGGCCTTGCGGACCTGCTTGGCGACTCGGTCTGCTTCCGCCTCGTCCAGGAAACGACGCTGCTGGTAGTCCACCTCTGCTCGCAGAACGGCCTCGTGGTTCATGATCAGCATCTCCTCGGTGTCGTCGCCGTTTGGTCGGCTTGACACCAAGGCTCGTGCTGAGGTCGCGCCCAGGACATCGGAAGATCAGGTCGACCCTCGCGGCGGGTACCTTAGGCGAGAGCCCACACCCCCCTTAGACGCCCTCCGGAGGCCCTTACCCAGGCAAGTCGGGCACCTCGTCGTCCCCAGCGCCGAGGGCGCCTCGGCGGCTACCGTCAACGCCATGGCCAGAGTGCTCGTGACGGGAATGTCGGGGGTAGGGAAGACCACCCTCCTGGACGAACTTCGTCGGCGGGGCCACCTCACGGTCGACACCGACTATGACGGGTGGGAGTTGCCCGACCGGACCTGGGACGAGCGCCGCATGGATCGGCTGCTGGCCCGACACCCGGACGTGATCGTCTCCGGCACCGTCGAGAACCAAGCGCGCTTCTACGACCGCTTTGAGCACGTGGTCCTCCTCAGCGCGCCCGTGGACGTCCTTCTCGAGCGGGTAAGCACACGCTCGAACAACCCCTACGGCAAGACCCCCGAGCAGCGGGCCGAGATCGCGAGCTACATGCAGACCGTCGAACCACTGCTCCGGCGCGGTGCGACCCTCCAGCTGGACGGACAACGCCCCACACCCGAACTCGCCGATGCGATCGAGTGGCTGGTGACCGGAACGTCCTGATCTGCTGGAGGTCGCGCCGCTAGCTATGCGCGGGTGAGCGCGTGACCGCCAACTCGGCCATCGCCATCGAGGCCCGCCGAGACACCACCCAAGTGGATCTCGCGTCGGCCAAGTCCCTGCTGGTGGTGTGGCGAGGCGCTTACCCGGACCATCCCGCAAAGGTCATCTGTCATCGGACAGTGACGGCAGATGGCAGTGAGGCTCTCGGTGGGGCAGGTCGTGACCAGCCCACGAGGCGCTAGATTCCCCGAGTGCACGCCGACTCGAAGGTCGCGCCGAATCGCCGTAGTTCGGTTGTGGTCTCAGCGATGATGGGCGCATTGGCGGGTGCCGCGTTGGTCGCCCCGCGCGGGCCGTGGTGGACGGTGAGCGCGGTGGTCGCGGGGGCGGTGTTCGTCGCAACGGTGGACTACGTGGCCCGTCGCCGGCAGCGGCCGGGTGAGATTCCTGCACTGTGGTCGCGAATTGTTGCCAGCGCGGCGATCGCGGCACCGCTGGGCTGGCTGCTCGGCCTAGTGCCTGGAGTCGGGGTCGTGGTCGCGGCCACCGTCGCCGGTGCAGTGGCCGGGCTGCTGGGGCTGCGACCGCAGAAGGTGCTGCTGGGGCCGGCCGTCGGTGTGGCAACCGGGCTCGGACTGTGGGCTCTCGACCCGGATACATCGGCTGCAGTGGGCGCGACCGCAGCTGTCGTGATCTTCCGAATCGTGTCCGCCGCGATCTTCCGCGACCCGCAGGTAAGCCTGCTGGCCGAGCGGGTGACGCCGGCCGAGCTGCCCTTTGTCGTGCCGCATGTATCGACTGGTCGTCGCGTCGGCACCGGATACGTTCGCGAGCTCGCGGCGCGATACGGCGGCGTCTACGAGCCCGATGCCTCCGATGTCGGGATCGTCGCATCATTGGACGACCTGGCCGGGCCCGAGTTCGATCCCGCCGCGGTAGACGCGCGGGTACGCGAGTTCTACGAACACACGACGCGGTTCAGCCTCGACATCGTTCCCCAGTGGCGGTTGTGGGTCCGGCCCGGTTACCTGCTGTATCGCAACCTGGTGGCACGACCGCTTGGACAGGCGAACGTTCCCATGAGCCAGCGCGAGATCCAACGCGGCGTGCGCTCCCGCATCGACACGATCAGCGACCCAGACGAGGCGGTCATCGACATCCGTGGCTGGATCCGATCCTTCGCCGACACAGACGAGCCGATCTACGTCGGTATCTATACCACGTACCGTCGCGAGGGTCGCGGCTACGTCAGCGTCGGGTTCCCCTTGCCACACGCCAGCTTCACCGCGACGCTACTGCCGATGTTGCGGCCCGACGGCGGCCTCATCCTCACCAGTCAGAGCGATTCGGGCCAGACGGGCCACTACCTGACCTATGTCGATCCGGACTCGGGTGAGCTGACCACCGCCGCCGTCCCCGGATTCGCCGAGCGTCTCGAGGTGTACATAGGCGAGGGCGAGCTCCGCGCCGAGCACGCGTTCGCGATCTTCGGCCTGGACTTCCTCATGCTGTGCTACCGCATGCATCGCAAGTCCAGCTAGCCCGTCGGACGCATCCTGGCGACATGGCAGCCGAGCCGTCGCATGACGCTGCCTAGTCCCACAGACCCCGCCCGACTATCCCCGCGCTCGACGAGATGTGGCCGGCGGCGACCACACCGTCCAGCGCCTGCTGAACCTCCGCCGATAGGTCGCGGGGGCGCCTCGCGGCGCCGGCCGGCACCACCGCGTCAGGATGCCGGCCCGCCCTCGCAGCTGTCGCTCGCGTCGCCGCTGCCGGCGGACCCGAGGCAGAGATCGTGACCCTCGCCGCCCTCGCTGAAGTCGGCGCCCGGCCCAGCGATCAACCGGTCGTCACCGAGACCACTGGAAATCACGTCGTCGCCAGGCCCGGCGACGATCTGGTCGTTGCCGGCGTCGCCGTACACGGTGTCCTCGCCCGGACCGGTCACGATTCTGTCGTTCCCGGCGTCGCCATAGATCGTGTCGTTGCCGCCCTGCGTCGCGTCTATCACGTCGTCACCCGCGCCTGCGCAGATCACGTCGTCACCCGGCGTCCCGACCAACCCGTCCGAGCCCGACGTCCCGGTGATCGTGCATCCGCGTGGGTCGGCGCCGAACTCCTCCACTCCCATGAGCGGCCTCAAAGCCGCCTTGAAGTCGGGCGTCACGAACGCCGTACGCAGCATGTCGTCCGCCAGCGCGTTGCCGATGGCCGCCATGATCATTCCTTGGTCAAGGGATAGGTACGAACCCGAGACGACGCCTGTGTCGACGTTGACGCTGTCACGGAAGCCCCAGGAACCGTAAAGGCCGGGGAAGTCGCTCGCGAGCCGTTCGAGATTGGCCAACGTCTCCGTGGGCGCGTAGCGAAGCGCGAGGAACGCGGCGTGCGGTGTCACGACCCCGTTCGTGTACGCCGAGGGTGGCGGCTCCGGTTGCGCCGGTCGACCGGGGCAGCCAGAAAAGCCGGCGTCGACCAGGGTTCGATCTTCGTTGGAAGGGTTGCCGCCCGGGTCCATGCCGACCGCGTCCACGCCGTATACCGAGTAGCCCCCCTCCGGGGTGTTCGACGGCGAGAAGCCCCAGTAGCCGTAGCCCGCCTGCACCAGACCGTGGTGGATCTGCGCATTGACCGTCAGCGGATGGTTGACCCGCCAGCTGCCCGCCCCCCAACGCTCCTCCGGGACGAACAATGTCGGCATCAGCGCCTCGAACATGCTGCCACCCCAGGACGGCGTGACGAGCGTGCCGTTGTAGGGATAGGCGCCCTCGAACACGTTGACACCGAGGTATGTGCGGCTAACTCCGAAGGGCCGGGTCTCCTGCCAGCTCCAATCGCAGGTGTCCGGGAACGACCGCCACTGCCCGAAGTAGTCCTTGGCCGGCAACTCCCCCTTGGCGATGCCTATATAACTGGCGATGCGGCTCTCGCTGACGATCGTGTCGTAGCAGCAGGGCGAATCGCCAGTGCTCGGCGCGTAGTAGAACGCGATCCGGTTGACGGCCGGACGATAGTAGAACCCGAAGTCCATGCGGTCGAACAACGCTCCGGCGCGCGATGCCAGCTCCGGCACGCTGCGCTCCACGAGCCGCAGGCCGGTGGCAAGCCAACCATTGTCGACCGAAGACAGAATCGGAGTGAGCGGATCACCCGTTGGCGGCCACGAGGTCAGCTTCGCACCAGTGCGGTGGTCGTACCAGTTGTAGTACTGACCGCTGTAGCGCTCCATGTGCTCGAGCGTGCCGATCGTAGTGGTCAGGCGTGCGACGGTCTCGGCGTGGGTGATGATCCCGAGCTGCTCTGCGACGAGCCCGCTCCACATGTAGGCGCCGATGTTTGTCGTCGACGTCTGAATGCTGCGTGTGCCGTCGGCGCTCAGGCTGTCGGCGGGCAGCCCCGACTGCGGGTCGGTCATAGCGACGAACGATGCCCAGGTGTCGCGGGCGTACTGCCGAAGCACGTCGTCGGAACTGCGCGCTGCGCTCTGGGCAGGCGCTGCGGGAGCCACCAGCAGTGCGACCAGCCCGACGAGCCCGGCCAAGCCGGCAACGCGGCCAAGCCGCTTCGATGGGATCTTCATGATCACCTCACCCCGTCGGCCGGCGACCCGGCAGCCTCTGCTGACTTTGCAAAACAGCTTCGTCTACCCGCTTTCCGGAACGTCGAAACCAATCGGGTGTTTAGCCGCCCCTCGACCGGGTAGTGGGGCTCACCGGCCGGTGCAGCAAGAACCCGCTGACAGAGCCGCGCCTCGACCGTGTCGTCGGTTGCTGGGAGCGATCGGCCTCGCGTTCTGCGCCCCTACCAGCGGTCGCTTCCGACACTGCCCGTGCTGTTCACCACAAGCTCGACCAGGACACCCGCGTCAGTGGGGAAGGGAAGGGCGAAATGGCAAGACTCAGGCGGAGAGCCACGATCATCGGGTTAGTTGTCGCGCTCAGTGCGGCAACCGCCGGCGGCGTGACGGCTGGGATGCAGTCGGCCGACGAGGCCGCCCTGGCGCCGACGCGGCAGCCGGCCGCGCCGGGGATCGAGGCGCGGGTGAATTCCCTGCTCGCGAAGATGACACTGCAGGAGAAGCTGGAGCAAATCCAGTTGCTACCCGACTTCCTGGTCACCGACCAGGAGGTGCAACAAGGCCTCGGCTCGGTGCTGAGCCTCACGGATCCCGTGCAGATCAACCGCCTGCAGCACATCGCGGTCGAGCAGTCGCGGCTGCACATCCCGATGCTGTTCGCGTTCGACACGATCCACGGCTTCCGGACGATCTTCCCGATCCCGCTCGGAGCGGCGAGCAGCTTCGACGCGCAGGTGGCCGTGGACGACGCCACGATCGGTGCCCGCGAGTCGGCCGCTGTAGGGCTCAAGCAGACGTACGCCCCGATGGTCGACGTCTCGCACGAACCACGCTGGGGCCGGATCGCGGAGGGTGCTGGCGAGGACCCGTATCTCGGCTCAGTTTTTGCCGCTGCGCGGGTCAAGGGCGCGCAGGGGTCCGACTACAGCGCGCCGGACAAGGAGGTCGCCAGTCCGAAGCACTTCGCCGCATACGGCCAGCCCGAGGGCGGGCGCGATTACAACACGACCGACATGTCCGAGCAGCGGCTGCGCAATCTCTACCTGCCGCCGTTCAAGGCAGCGGTCGACGCCGGTGCCGACACGGCGATGTGTTCGTTCAACGCGATCAACGGCGTGCCGGGCTGCGGCGACCACGAGCTGATGACCGACATCCTTAAGGGCGAGTGGGGCTTCGACGGTTTCGTCGAGGCGGACTGGGCCGCTGTCGCCGAGATGCGTGCATGCCCGCCGGTGAATCCCGACTCCGGCGACTGCGGGCACGGCTTCGCGGCGGACGGACCGGACGCGGCAGCCAAGGCGCTGAACGCCGGTATGGACTCGGAGATGACCAGTACGCTGATTCGCGACTTCGGCGGCCAGCTGCTGGCCGACCACCAGATCTCGATGCCGCGGCTCAACGACGCCGTGCGGCGCATCCTGCGGGTGAAGTTCCGCGCCGGGCTGTTCGAGCACCCTTATGTCGACGTCTCCCAGGCTGGCCCGGCGCAGATGCGTCCCGACGCGGTGGCACTCGCGCGTAAGGATGCGGCCCGCTCCATGGTGCTGCTGAAGAACGACAACTCGACGCTGCCGCTCGACCCGGCCAAGAACACGGCCGTGATCGGTCCGCTCGGCGATGACGGCCACGCGATGCTCGGCCCATGGTGGGGCACCGGCCGCGACCAGGACGCGGTCACGCTGCTGAACGGGATCAAGGCTCAGAGCTCGGGCACGACGACGTTCGTGCAGGCCTGCTCCTTGCCGCCCACTGAGCCCCCACAGTACGACCCTGCGGACGACTGCCCCGCTGGGCCAGGGTTCGACCAGGCTGTCGCGGCAGCTAACGCCGCCGATCAGGTCGTGCTCGCGCTCGGCGAGTCGCGTGAGATGAGCGGCGAAGCAGCGTCGCGGACCACGCTCGACCTGCCGGGCGATCAACAGCAGCTGATCGACCGGATCAAGGCGACTGGCAAGCCATTCACGGTCGTGCTGTTCAACGGCCGCCCGCTCACGCTGCAGAAGGTCGCCGCGTCGTCGCCGGCGATCCTCGAGGCGTGGTTCCCGGGCGTCCAGGCCGGCAACGCGGTCGCCGACGTGCTGTTCGGCAAGGTCAACCCGGGCGGCAAGCTGCCTGTCTCGTTCCCGGTCAGGCTGGGTCAGGTGCCGATCTACTACAACCACGAGCCCACCGGGCGGCCGTGCGACGCCACTTCGAAGTACAACTCGCGCTACCGAGACCTCAACACCTGCCAGCCGCTCTATCAGTTCGGCTACGGGCTCAGCTACACAACGTTCTCGATCTCGAACCTCCGACTGAGCTCGGCCACCGTCTCCAGCAATGGCAGCATCACTGCCTCGGTGGATGTGACGAACACCGGGAGCCGGGTCGGTGACGAGGTCGTGCAGCTCTACATCCACGACCCTGTCGCCAGCATCTCCCAGCCGGTGCGCCGCCTGCGCGGGTTCGAGCGCGTCACGCTCAATCCCGGCCAGACGCGGACGGTGACGTTCACCCTGGATCGCAGCGACTTCGGCTTCTACGACAACAGTGGCAAGTTCGTCGTTGAGCCGGGCAGCTTCGACGTCTACGCCGGCAACAGCTCCGCCGCCGACCTGACGAAGTCGTTCAATGTGACCGGCTGACCTGCACCGGAGCGCTATGCCTGCCCCGCCACGCCGCGATGTGGGCGGCGGGGCAGGCGCGCCGCGCAAGCCCGTCAACCGCTACTGGCAGTGCTCGGTACTTGTATCGGCGGCCGCGCCGCCTCCTCCCCGTGCCGCCAGGGTGCGTCTTGCTCGGCAGGTGCGTCGTGTCAAGCTGTTTGGAGGGGCGGCCGTACCCGGCGGCAGCGGGGGCTTAGCTGTCGATGTCGGTGTCCTCCGGCTGCTCTCGTTCGGGCTGCGTGAGAAGCTCCAGCGACTGCACATGCTCGTCGCGTACCCGCAGGATCGCCTCGTTGCCGCGGAAGAAGACGGTCCAGCCGTCCTCACGCTCCAGCTCGACGTCCTTCAGGGTCTCCTGGACGACTTGCACATCGTCGCCATAGACCATCCGGTAGGTAGGCATTGTGGGTTCCTTCCGTGGTCGGCGGTCTGCGTCTTTGCTTATCATCGCCGTCGGTGGGGGCTGCGGTCCCGCTGCCGTAGACCATGGGCGGCTGGATCTTCGCGAGCGTGCGCGATCACGCGCCGTCCTTGTACGCGTCGTGGTAGTTCCACCACTGGTACGGGGGAGTCTGCGGGTAGCCCTCCGGTGAGTCCTCCCACTCCTCCTGGCGCCCGAGCGGGGTGATGTCGAGATAACTCCAGGTGCTGCCCATCTGCTCGTCGCCGCGACTGTCGATGAAATAGGTGCGGAAGATCCGGTCGCCCTCACGGATGAAGGCATTTGTCCCGTGCCAGTCGCGGACGTCGAAGTCCGCGTCGAAGTCGTCGGTCATCGTGTACCACGGAATGTCCCATCCCATACGCTCCTTCAAGCCATGGATCTCGGCCTGGGGTGCACGCGAGACGAAGGCGAGCGTCGTGCCTCGCGCGTTCAGGTGGGCGGGATGCGCCACCTGGTCGGCGAGGAAAGAACAGCCAACGCAGCCCCGCTCCGGGTATGCGCCGCCCCCCACCGGATAGGTGGTGACGTCCGGCGCGTAGAAGAAGCGGTAGACGATCAGCTGGCGGCGGCCCTCGAAGAGATCGGCAAGGCTCGCCGGCCCGTTTGGACCCTCGAAGCGGTAATCCTTATCGACCGCCATCCACGGCATCCGGCGGCGCTGGGCCGCCATGGCGTCGCGCGCCCTGGTGAGCTCCTTCTCCTTAACCAGCAGCTCCTGACGTGCAGCCTCCCACTCCTGTGGCGACACGATCGGGGGTGTGTCCATCGGTGTCCCTCCTTCAGCTACTCGTCGACAGCATCTAAGTCTCGGTCAGTGGCGGTCGTGCCACTCGGCGGGGCTCCTACGTCGTGCCCGATCGCGGGCGCGGAGATCTCGTCCAGGACCGCACAGGCCACGGCATACGCCTGCGGGACCGCCCGGCTCGCGCAGCCAATCACTCAAGCGGGGCACCGCCGAAGCTGACCTCGTTGCCGTCGAGGTCGCGGTAGATCACCTTGCGCACACCGTCCCCGTACGTCTCCTGTGAGGCGGGCTCGATTCCTCGGCCGCTGATGCTGTCGACCCGCTCATCGAGGTTATCGACGAACACCAGGTGCAGTGCGTGGCCAGCGCGCTCAGGCAGCTCCTCGATGTACAGGTATCGGTGCTCGGCGAGCTCCCACACCGCCTCCGTCGCGTTGGGGAGGAACGCGGGTTCGGAGCCCAGCAGCCGCTCGTACCAGGCGAGGGCGCGCCGGTAGTCGCTCACCGGGATGCCCCCGAAGAGGTCGACCGTCACGCGCCAACGCTAGCCTCGCAGCCGCCTGACCGTCACGCGGAGAAGACCAGCGCTTGCGGTAGGTGCCCTCGAGCTGGACGTCGACGATCTCCACGGTGGCGCGGCTTGCTGCTGTCCCGCTCCGGCGATCAGTTCCTGGCCAGGGCGTAGCTGAGGTTCAGCACGCCGGTCTTGAGGGTTTGTTCGCTCAGTAGCTCGAGCGGGATGCGCGGCTCGTCCGGCGGGAAGAGCCGAGTCATGCCTTCGCCGACCACGATCGGGTGTACGAGCAAGTTGAGCTCATCAAGGAGGCCCTCGCGAAGCAGCCAGCGGACGGTCGTGGCGCTGCCGGACATGGTGATGTCGCCACCGTCCTGGGCCTTGATGTCAGTTATCTTCTGGGCGACCTCGCCGCTGATGATCTCGGAGTTCTGCCAATCCGCCGTCTGCAGGCTGTTGGAGACCACGTACTTCTTGATCGAGTTCATGACGTCGCCGAACGGCTCGTCGGCATGCTCGGGCCAGTACCCAGCCCACTCGTTATAGAGGACGCGGCCCATCAGCAGGGCGTCGGCAGTAGCGAAGCCGGCGCCGACCGCCGCCCCCATCTCGTCGTCGAAATATGGGAAGTGCCACTTGTCGGGGGACTCGACCACGCCATCGAGGGAAATGAAGAAGTACGACTTGATCTTGCGCACGAGAGAACCTCCTGGGTTGGGTTGTCCGATCGCTTACGAAGGTTTGGTGTGGCGAAGGTCGGCGGCGTCGGCCGCGAGGAGGGCTTCCATCTGGCCGACCGACTGCGGGAACACCTCGAAGGCGCCCCAACGCTCGAGCTGGTCCATGTGCTCCCGGGAGACGAAGATGAAGCGCAGCTCCATTCGGGTCCCGCCGTCCTGTTCGGTGAGTCGCATCTGCACCGCGGTCGTTGGCGTTTCGGCGTTCGGTGTCCCGTCCTGGTGGGCGAATCCGTCGGTGAAGTCGAGCGAGCTGGGAGGGTTGATGGAGGTCACCCGCCACCAGCCGCGAGATTTCCCACCCCCTGGGCCGGTCATGAAGTAGGTGACCTCACCGCCGACAGGCAGCTCATGCTTCTCCACGGTCGCCGGATGGGTCGGCGGACCCCACCAGCGCTCCAGCTGCCGCGGGTCGGCCCACAACTGCCACACCTGCTCCATGGGGGCGTCGAAATCGACGAGCAGGATGAGGCTCAGGCTGTCGAAGTCCTTATCGACGCTAATCACGTTCATCGGTCCTGACCCGGATACACCTTGTTCCTTTCTGGCTCGGGAAGCTGCGCGAGCAGATCGGCCATCCGGTCCACCCGTCCGCGCCAGGCCGCCTCGAGCTCGTCGAGGATCCGCCGCGCCTGGCCTACTGCGTCGCCGTCGGTGCGCACGAGCTGCTCCCGTCCGCGACGCTCCTTGGTAACTAGGCCGGCCCGCTCCAGCACCGCGACGTGCTTCTGCACCGCGGCGAAGCTCATCGGGTAGACGTCGGCGAGTCGCGACACTGACGGCTCGCCGCGTAGACAGCGGTGGAGGATGTCACG
>DASYTV010000218.1:0-6281 GCA_036001885.1 Actinomycetes bacterium | reverse complement strand
TCGAGGTCGGCGCAGCGGATCACGCCGGCCGCGTCGAGGGCCGCATCGGTCGCGCGGGCCTCACCCGCGAGCGAACCCGAGTGGGCGATCGTCGCGGCGCGGGCCTGCTCGCTCCGACCGACCTTCACGGCCATGATGGGCTTGCCGAGCTCGAGTGCCCGGTCGGCCAGGGCCAGGAAGCGCTCCGGCCGCCGGAACCCCTCGAGGAACAGGATGACCGAGGTGGTCTCGGGGTCGTCGAGGCAATACGCGAGGTAATCGCAGACGTCGAGGACGACCTCCGAGCCGCAACTGATGATCCGGCTGAACCCGACGCGTGCACCGGACTGGACGAACGCGTCCGTCACCGACCCCGACTGCGCGATGCCGGCCACGCCGCCCCGTGGCAGGTATGGCGAGACGTCCCCGATGTAGGTAGCTGCTTTGACGGTGAGGTCGATCACGCCCATGCAGTTGGGGCCGACCAGCGCCATGCCGTGCCGTCGCGCGATCTCGGCGACCTCGGCCTGCATCGCGGCAGCTGCGGCACCGCCCTCGACGACGCCGCCGCCCGGGATCACGACCGCGGGAATACCGGCGTCGGCGGCCGCCTGGGTCACGACCGCGGCACGCAACGGGTTGAGCGCCACGAGCGCGATGTCGGGGCGTTCGGGGAGGGCGTCGAGGGATGGGTAACAGGGCTGTCCCAGCAGCTCGCCGTATCTCGGGTTGACGAAGTGACAGCGGGTGGAGCTGCCCATCAGCTTGAGGTTGTCGCGGACCGTGCCGGCGATCCAGCTTCGGGTCGATGCGCCGACGACCGCGATCGACGTCGGCTCGAAGACGGGCCGGAGGTCGATCGTGCCAGCGGCGGCCGCCGTCGCGTCGGTCACGTCGTCCGCCCTTGCCGGCATTCTGGCAACCGATGCAAGGAGCTCGAATCGCCTTGCACGAAATGCATCAACGGTCGCCGAATGAGGCCTTCGGTCGCCTGAACCTGCGCAGGGCGCAAGCCATGTGCGGACAAGGCGACCCGGATTGCGGGAGATGCACCGAATCGACCGATTCCGACCCCGGCCAGCGCAGTCCGCGACCGTACATACCTCTCATGCAAGCCCCCGACGACCAAGGCCGTCACCCCACCACCCGGTTCACGCCGCGCTTCTCGAGAGCCCGCGCGATGATCAGCCGCTGGATCTCGGACGTGCCCTCCCAGATCCGATCGACTCGCAGCTCCCGGAAGAACCGCTCTGCGGCGGTATCACGCATGTAGCCACGACCGCCGAAGACCTGCACGACCCGATCCGCGCAGCGGAAGGCCGCCTCCGAAGCGAAGAGCTTGGCGACGGACGCCTTCGCGTGGACGACCTTGGAGTCCGCACCGGAATCGGCCAGTGCGGCGGCCTCGCGCGTCAGCAGCCGTGCGGCGGCGGCATCGGCGGCCGAGTCGGCGAGCGGGAACGAGACGCCCTGGAAGTCGAAGATCCGCTTGCCGAACTGGACCCGACCGGTCGCCCACTCGACGGCCTCGGTGAGCAGGCGTTCCATCGCGCCGGTGCAGCGCGCGCCGATGTGGATGCGCTCCTCCACGAACCACTCGTTCGTGAGGTCGTCCGCCCGGCCGATGCCGCCGAGGGTCGCGGACTTCGGCACGCGGACGTCCTCGAGCGTGAACTGCGGATGGCGATCGGCGAACGTGTGCATGTAGTCGGGGTCGTGCTTGAGCGTGACGCCGGGCGTGTCGTAGTCGACCAGGAACAGCGTCGGGCGGCGCTGATCGCCCTCGATCACGACGCAATGGAAGATCATGAAGTCGGTCAACTCGGGCGGGCCGGTCACGAACCACTTCTCGCCGTTAAGGACGTAGTCGCCGGTCGACGGGTCGCGGACCGCCGTGGCCGCGAGCGCCCGGGCGTCGGAGCCGGCTTCCGGCTCGGTCACCGCGTAGCTCCCGAAGCGTTCGCCGCGCAGGCTCGGCTCGAGATAGCGCTGTCGCTGGTCGACATCGGCGTGCATCAGGGCGTTGTAGGCGCCCGGGATGAACGACCAGAGCCCACCGGTCGATTGACCAAGCTGCTCGTGGACGACGACCTGCTCGACCATCGACCAGCCTTGACCGCCGACGTCGGTCGGGAGCGAGCCGCCTACGAGACCGGCCTCGATCGATTTGTTGCAGATGGTTCGCCGGTCGTCCGCATCGAGCCGCCCGCCTGCTCGCTCGAAGTCAAGCTCGAGCGGCTGCAGGACTTCGCGGGTGAAGCGACGCGCCCGTTCTTGCAGCTCGAGCTGTCCGGTGCTGAGCGTCATGTCCATCGCGGAAAGGATGGCGCACCCGACAAGCGCCCTCGGGCCATCGTCGCGGGCCGCGGGACGAGCATCCGGGTCCGAGCTGAAGCCCTTACGGCGGACAACAAGAAGGGCCCGGCGGTGCCGAGCCCTTCAACTCCATCAATTCTTCTACGCCACTTCTACGGCAGCACGTCCCAGAAGGCGATATCGGCGATCAACTTGGCGTTCTTCGGATCTGCGGAGGCACCGGGCGTGAACAGCCCGGAATCACCGCTCTCGTTGAAGGCCGCCATTGCAGCCTGCGCGGCTCTGACCTCGGCGAGGGTCCCGGTGCAGAATGCATCCTTCGCATCTTCGATCGAGATACTGCCGCTCGGTGCCGAGCCGAACAGCTGGTTGTTGAGGATGGCCGCCAGCAGTTGCTGGAGCAGGCGCATCCGGGCTTGGTCGAGCGGGGTGCGCTTCTCCCCCGTGCTGGTCTTCGCGATGTTCGCCCAGAAGCCGCCCATCACTTGTTCAACCGTCAGCACATCGCCGCAGAGCGTGCGCTCGGCGACGGTCATGCCGTCGGTCGTGATCGTGCCGACCGTAGCGGGGTTCGGATTCCAGACCAATTGCACCAAGCTGAGGTGGGTCGCCCAGAAGCCCTGCGTACGGGTGGTGAGCGCTCCGCTGTTGATGAACGTGCAAGTTACGGTGGCGCCTGCAGCGAGGGTGGTGATTGTTCCTCTCTTGAGGGCGAGATCAGACGAAACCCCGGTCCCACCGGCGCCCAAAGTCGTTACCACGCAGCCAACGTCCGTCAGGACGAAGCCGGCAGGCAGGGCGGTCTCGGTCACGGTGAAGGTGCCGCCGATACCCGCAGCCGCGATCAGGGAGGACTGCTCGGCCGCGCCGGCGACCCCCGGGGCCGACGTTGTGAGGTTGATGGTTGTCGGGAGGCCGTTGCCGCCCGTGGTCGTGAACGTGAATGGACCGCCAGCGATACCGGTCGTGATCTTGCGGACGATGATCGTCGGAAGCTTGCTGTTGGTATAGGTGCACTCGACGGTCTGGCCCGGATCCAGGTTGACCGACACGACGCCGGTCAGTGCTGACGACGAGTCGTTGGCGTCGAGCCCCGTGCAGGAGAGGGCGGTCAAGGCGTAGCCGGCTTCGCCATCCTCGGTCACGGTGTACGTGGCACCCGCCGACAGGCCGCTGAAGACCTTCGTGTCGAGCAGCGTCGCGTCGAGGTCGTCATCGAGCAGGAAGTTGTTGCCGGCCACGCCGAGGTTGGCCGAGGTGGTGAAGCTGAAGTCGGTCGCGTCGGGCTCGGGGTTGACGTCCTTGATGATCGTGATCGAGCCCTGCTGGGTGTTGGTGTAGGTGCAGCTGACGGTCTGGCCGGCCTCGAGGCTGACCGTGACCACGCCGGTCGCCAGGACCGCCGTGTCGCCGGTGCTCAGCCCGGAGCAGGACAGGCCGGTCAGGTCGAAGCCCGCCTCGGTGTCCTCGGTGACGGTGTAGGTAGCGCCGGCCGCCAGGCCGCTCAGGACCTTGGTGTTGGACAGCGTCACGTCGGCGTCGTCATCGAGGCTGAACGTGTTGAGCGGCTGGTTGAGGTTGGCCGAGGTGGTGAAGCTGAAGTCGGTCGGCCCGTCGGGCACGGCATCCTTGATGATCGTGATCGAGCCCTGCTGGGTGTTGGTGTAGGTGCAGCTGACGTTCTCGCCCTCGTCGAGGCCGATCGACGCGGTTCGCGTCCCGGTGTCGGTGGTCGTGTTCGCCCCACCGCCAGTACAGCTGAGGCCGGTCAGGTCATAGCCAGCGACCGCGGTCTCGGTGACGGTCTTGGTACCAAAGCTGGTGATCCCGCCGAATAGGATCGTGTTGCTGAGCGTTGCGTCGGCGTCGTCATCGAGGGTGAAGCTCGAGAGCCCGGTGCCAGTCGTGGTGTAGGCGAAGTCCTGGCCGCTGTCCGGGACCGTGTCTTTGATGATCGTGATCGAGGCCGGCTCGATGAGGTCGGCGCCCTTGATCTGGTTGTCCTGTGCGCCACTGGAGTCCCCGTCGAGCGACTTCAGGCTGAAGTGGTACGGCCCGCCACTGATGTTCGAGGCCCCTTTGCCCGCACCCCAACCGGCCGCCGTCGTCGACATGGCGATGTGGCCGGCCATTTCGATCAGGACTTCGGTGGATGTCGACGTCCAGGTCAGCGTGTAGTCGATCTGTGAGTCGCCGGTATCGGCTCCGCTCGCAACGTTGTGCGTGAGCGTGAGACTTGCCGCCGTGATCGCGGTATTGCCCCAAATTCGAATCGTGCGATTGCCACGCAGGGCCTCGTAGGCGTCGATGCGGGTCTGCGTCGAACCATCGGCACTGACGAATGGATCGTCGGGCACGATGACATCAAAGAAGAAGCCGCCGGCGCGGAGCGCCGCGCAGGTCGCCCCTAGGCTGGCCGGCGGTCCAATCTCGGGACCGCACTCATTCAGCGTCAGTGGGATACCAGCCGCAGCCGAGTCGGCTTGGGCCTGCGCATATGAGGTCAGCCAGTCATAGGCATGGATTCCACCCTTCGTGGCTTCGTGGTCGAACAGCAACGTGTGGTTGTTGCCGGGGGTGGTGTCAATGCCCGTAAACACAAGCCGCTGAGGAACGTCCATCCCCTCGGCGTAGCTTGAGTTCGATGCCTGAACGATGGACGTGATCCAGTGGCACGACCCAAGCGCCGGATCTTCGTTTGCGCATTGCTTGAAGTCAGAAACGGCGAAGCCGTCGGTGAAGGTCGTTGTCGCCGTCCCGGAGGTGGGACCTGTCGCAGTCACCGTGTAGGTCGCGACGAATGTCGTCGCCAGTGCGAACGAATGGGTGAGCGTCCCGTTGGCATCCGCGGTGACGTCAGCCTGGTGCTCCCAGGGTCGCCCATGATCGTCATCGACCGCGATATGAACGACTTCGCCAGCGGCCCAGTTCTCGCCGGTCAGCGTCACCGTGGCGCCGGGCGGGTAGTCGGCCTGATCACTGACGATCGTCGGCTCGCCCACCGCAGCGGTGGTGACCGTCGTGGTTTCGGTCGTCGGGGTGATCGTCGTGGACTTCGGGGTGGAGCTCTTTGTCGTCGAGGGCTTCACCGACTTCGTTGTCGCCTTCGGGGATGCCTTCGGAGTCGACCGCGTCGTGGACGGCTTCGCCTTGGGCTTGGGTGTCGCCGCGGGCTGGTCGATCTGCTTGGAGCCCTTCTTGGTCACCGCGCCGTCAGAGGTGGTGCCCGAATCGGTCGGGGTGGCCTCCGGGGCCGCGGCGGGCGCCTGCGCTGTGGTCGAGCGCGCCACGGCGGCGGCTGGGATCACCACCACGGCGGCCAACACGAAGATCTGGAGGAGGACCGTGAAGCGCGAGGCGAATCGCTCGGCTCGGCTGCGGCGGCGGTTCGGCGGCAGGGTGATCGGTGGGTCCGATGCCCCCTGCTCGAGCCCCTGACGCAGGTGGCTCGGCGCCAGCGTCCGTGTGGACCGTCGCGTGCGCTCGTTCATGACAGAACCTCCCCAGCCCTCGATCGCCCGGTGCCGCTCAACAACAGATGCCTGGACACAAACGAACGCCACCGGCTCGGAAGCTCGGTGGCGTCATCGAAATAGTACGAGCGCACAAGAGAGACTTGGGCGACCCTGCCCCGCGACGATTCGTCGCGTCCAGCCTCCCAACGACAATGCGCTGCCCTCCCCTTGACCGACCGGGCGAGATGCTGGCTCGGCGCCCGTCTGGGTTGGGTGCAGAGTCGACGTCGCCGCGGTCGTATGTCGCGGCCAGGGCGCGCCCCCCGGCGCTGCGTCACGAAACCGCTAGAGAGGTGTACCAGTACGGAAGTACTACGTCAATGTCAGGACTGTTAATCGCGTGGCAGTCGTGCAGGGACTGTCGCAAAAATGACAGCGACCGCCCACAGAGCGGTCCAGTGGGCAACCGTCAGGAGGGCTGGGCCAGCACCATGATGCGGATCTCGGTCATGTCCTCGATCGACCAGCGCA
>DASYTV010000217.1:0-20928 GCA_036001885.1 Actinomycetes bacterium | reverse complement strand
CTGTGTCGCCTCGCGGGTCAGACGATCGGCCGAGCGCGGTACGAACCCGGCTGGCGGTGGTCGCGCGATGTGGGGCCGTCGGCGGGCACCGAACTATGCGAACTTGACCATGTCGGCGTGGTGGTGGCCGGTCGGGCGGCCGTACGGATGGCCGACGGCGAGGAGTTCATCATCACGGCCGGGGACGCGTTTGCCATCCCAGCCGGTCATGACAGCTGGGTTCTCGGCGACGAACCGTATGAGTCCATTCACCTGCTGGGCGCCGACGACTATGCCGCCTCGTAACGCGGTGGTATCCCGGTCAGCTCCCACCGATGCAGCGGCCGCTCGCCAGATCGCTCGCAGAACCCCAGGCGTGGTTGGCGCCTATTTGACCGCCCCTTTTCTCTGCCACGATCACGCCAGGAGGTCGCACCCAGGCATCTCCGATGCACAGCGGTGAACAACTCGACTCCGCCGACGACGCGCCACTGAACGGCGGTGCGCTTGGCCTGAACGCTCCTCTTACCACGCCCAGGTCCACTGGGCGGCGGGCAGGAGAGCACATGAAGCGCAACCGCATGGGGGGAGTGACGCCGACTCACTCTGCTGCGCGCTTCGAGCGGGAGGTGCTGCCGTACCTGGATCGGATCTATCCCGCAGCGCTGCGTATGACCCGCAACCCAGCCGACGCCGAAGATCTCGTGCAGGAGACGTTCACCAAGGCGTACGCCTCGTTTCATCGGTTTGAGCCCGGCACAAACGTGAAAGCCTGGCTGTACCGCATCCTCACCAACACCTTTATCACCACCTACCGGAAGCGGCAGCGTGAACCACGATCGACCTTCACGGGGGACCTCGTCGAGCGACCGCCGGCCGCAGCGGACCTCCCGTCCCACTCCGGGCTTACGTCGGCGGAAAGTGTGGCCTTGCAGCGGCTGCCAGACCCCGACATCCAGCACGCCCTCCACCGGCTACCGGAGGACTTTCGCATCGCGGTCTACCTCGCCGATGTCGAGGGCTATGCGTACAAGGAGATCGCGGACATCACCGGAGCGCCGGTCGGGACAGTGACCTCGCGGCTGCACCGCGGCCGCCGTCTGCTGCGTGAACTGCTCCAGGATTACGCCGCCACGCTCGGCATAGTCCCCACCTGAGCACACACCGCGGAGCACGACTTCGCGCCGCAGAGCACGACTTCGCGCCCTGACTGCATCAAAAAGACCGACATTTCGGACTGGATTTGATGCTCTGGGGAGCGAAGATGACATCTGCCCCCGGTGGGGTCCGTCGCGAGAGATAGCAGCAGACTCGGGAAAGAGCTCCAACGCCTCCGTGGTTCCCGCACCCGCAACCAGCGCTGCCCGCTCTTGACCTTCGAGTTGACTTGAAGGTTTACGGTCGGGACATGACAGCGACGTTGCGCATCTCACAGCTAGCTGAGCGGTCTGGGTTCCGACCGTCTGCGCTGCGCTACTACGAGCAGGTCGGGCTGCTGGAAGCCGCAGAGCGGACGCCGGCCGGCTACCGAATGTACGAGGAGTCGGCCGTGCCCCGGCTGCAGTTCATCGATCGCGCGAAGGAGCTGGGGCTGCCGCTGGTGGAGATCCGTGAGCTGATCGCGGTGTGGGACGGTGGCCTGTGTGCACACGTACGGGACCGGCTGGCTCGGCGGATCACTGCGAAATCCGGTGAGGTAAGGTCCCGGATCCGGGAGCTGACCGGCTTCGCCGCGCAGCTGGACGCCGCCCGCGCCGAGCTCTCCAGACCCGCTCCGGACGGGCCGTGCGGGCCGGGCTGTGGCTGTACTAAGGGGGCCGGCAGCTCCTCGGAGCGGGCGCGGGCGTCTGAGATGGTGCAGCTGATGCGCCGCTGGCTGGCCGCGTACCCATCCGCCGATCCTGCGCTCGAAGGCGAGCCCTCCGTCGAGAGCGGAGTCGAGACACAGGTGCTGGTGGCGTGCACACTTGAGGCCGCCGACCGGCCCAGTCGCCTGGGTGCGTGGGATGAGTTGCTCGCCGAGGTGACCGGGAGGGAACGCATCGACAGCGGTGTGCGGCTGACATTCCCGCCTGACCCGGTCCTGGCCGGTCGGCTGGCTGAGCTCGCCGCACGGGAGCAGGCTTGCTGTGTGTTCTTCACATTCGCGCTGCGGCTGGACACGGCTGGGTTGACGTTCGACGTGACCGCTCCTGAGGGCACGGCCGGTATCGTCGCGGATCTGTTCGGAGCACCAACGTCTGCGACGCCGGGTGACGTGGCCCCCTCACCATCACCGACCGCCGCCGGACAACCAGGCGCGCTTGAAGCAGCGCGGCCTCGCGCGCACCCGATGAAACAGTCCGCGCTTGACGCTGGCCAGCGGGGGACCTCGGCGTCACGGCCGCGGCGCTGATATCCCTTCTGTTGGCGGGTCGCGCGGTGGTGATCTTCGCGCGACGATGCCTCACTGTGCTTGTGGCGGCCCACCCGTCGCGATCCGGCTACGGTCTTGGCTACCGTCGCGGTGGGAGGTCGGACTGTGGAGGACCAACTTCGGGTCGGGATCGTCGGGTACGGCCTTGCCGGCCGGGTGTTCCACGGCCAGCTGATCAAGGCCGAGCCCGGCCTACGAGTGGCTGCCGTGATGACAAGGAATCCTCAGCGGCGCGCCCAAGCGGCTACTGACCATCCGGGAGTTGCCGTACACGACACTCTTGACGAGATGCTCGGCGCGGGCGGCCTCGATCTGGTCGTGGTCGCATCGCCGACCGACGCGCACGCCGATGGTGCACTGGCCTCCATCGCCACGGGCGTTCCCGTCGTGGTGGACAAACCGCTCGCCATCGATGCCGAGCAAGCGCGCGGCGTCGTTGAACAGGCGGAGCAGGCGGGCGTTCCGTTGACCGTCTTCCAGAACCGGCGCTGGGACTCGGATGTGCTCACATTGCGACGCCTTCTCGACGAAGGCGACATCGGTGAGGTGCTGCGCTTCGAGTCACGGTTCGAGCGTTGGCGCCCCGCGTTGACGCCTGGGAAACGATCTGAGGAGGCAGGCCCCGGCGCGGGGATCCTGCTCGATCTGGGCAGCCATCTCGTCGACCAGGCGATGCAGCTATTCGGCCCCGTGCTGGACCTCCATGGTGAGGTGGCGGCCCGCCGGGGCGGCGCCGACGACGATGTGTTCTGCTCGCTGCAGCACGAGTCTGGCGTACGCAGTCACCTCTCGATGACTGCACTGGCCGGGGCGCCCGGGCCGCGCATTCGAGTGCTTGGGATGCGCGGCGCCTACGTCGTCGAGCGGCTGGATGGTCAGGAGGACATGCTACGCGCGGGCCGTGGCCCCGATGACCCGATGTACGGCGTCGAGCCGCCGGAGCGATGGGGCCGGCTGCATCGTGGCGACGAGGTACGGCCAGTCCCCTCCGAACGCGGCCGCTGGGACCTCTTCTATGCCGGGGTGTTCTCGGCGTTGACGGCCGGTACACCAATGCCAGTCGATCCATGGGATGCCGTACGTACCCTTGAGGTTCTCGGCCGTGTCCGCGCCGCCGCTTTGCCCGCGTCTCCCGTGTCCGGCTGAGCGCCGCTGGTTCCCCATCTTGAGCCGGAAATCGGTCAGCCGCGCGACGGGACCGGTCACTGGTGAGGGCCTCGGCGGCTTCGACGTGCGCGCGATTTTCGTGATGCACCCGAGGGAGCCGTCGGCAAACGCGTGTCACGCGACAAGGCGCACCTGGGCGATTACTGCGCGATGCTCCCGCCGAAGGCGAACAGCTGAATCTCTGGTGTGGACAGGCTCGCCGCAGTGATCAACTCGGTCGGTGTCAGACCCGTACTGCTCCCTCGGAAGAGAGTGACTGTGCCCCTGTCGGAGTCCTCCCACCGATCGCCAACTGCAGCGTCGCGCTTGCCGTCGCCATTGAGATCGAGCAGCGTAACGACGTCACCAAACCGATCATTGGTCTCTGCGGTTCCTGGAACGCCTGTCCTGTTCTGGTCGAAGTACTGACTGCCAACGCCGGTCAGGCCCACACTCGATCCTTTAAGCAGAGTGAAGGCACCCACGTTGACCCGGTCGTACTTGTTCTCTTCCGGAACGCCGACCACGACGTCTGCCCGACCGTCTCCCGTTACGTCGCCAGCGGCGATGCTCGCGCCGAAGTGATCGCCAGTCTCGGCCACCTCCGGTACGCCGGGGGTGTTCTGGTGCAGGATGCGAGCTCCGCTTGGGGAAAGGCCGGAAGATCGGCCAAGGGCTGTCGTCCAACGCGCGGTTGTTCATCGCCAGCATCCCGGACGTTAGGCGGGTGTGGTTTATCGGCAAGAGAGTGCGCCCGCGCGGCCGCTGCGACGAGCTGGCTCAGTTAGGGGTCAGAACTGCTTGAACTCCACGCGGAATGCTCCGTAGACGCGGTCGTCGATGTTCTCCACCGAGTGCGGCCCCTCAGGGTCCAGCCAGCTCACCCGTGGCCCAGATTGGGCGGGTGGCGGCTGGACCGGTGACGTGAAGGTCAGGGTGCCGGCGGTGTAATAACGGATCCGCGCGGGTTCGTGGACGACCATCACGCTCGGCCATGCGTGGGTGTGCTCCGGCTCCCGCTCGCCGGGGCCGATGGTCACCTCGAGCACTCTCGTCTGCTTGTTCTCGAACAGCACCCGGTGGGAGCCGGGGGCTGCGACGACGGCGTCGAGTGAATCGGGCCACGGCCACGCGCCTCGTTCCGTCGTACCCTCCATCCCTCTGGCCCCGTCCTGCTCCTGCCTGGATCCTCGCGCCCAGGGCCCGAGGCGGGATCAGAACTGCTGGCTCGCCACGTCGCTCATCGCAAAGAAGTCCCGCGTGAACTCGATCGCGCGATCCGCGTCGAAGTGCTTACAGGTAAAGACCACAACGGACAGAAAGCGCGGCTGAGACCACACGTAGAGCGAGACACCGGAGTCGATCAGCGGGATAAACGCGTCGTATCCCTGGTTCTCCTCGCGACCCAGACCCTCGGGGGCGAAGATCGTGGGCGATCCGTACGCCCGCAAATCAAGCGCCGAGGTGAGACCGCCGAAATAGCTCTCGATCGCGGCTTCGTCGACATCGGTCGTGAAGTAACCCTCGATCAGCAAGCGTTGCCGAACGATATCGGGCGCCAGATCCTGCATGCGCCGAGCGTAGCGCCGCAGCGAACGGCCGCTGTGCGGGCCCATTGCACAGCTACGGTGGCGGCGATGGGTAGATCTGGACGTCGGCGGCGTGGTCGGTGGACATCGCGAGTTTGGCGTCGCCGGTAAGCAGTGGCATGCCCAGGGATTCCGCGAGCGCGACGTAGAAAGCGTCGTAGGCGGTCAGATTGTGACGCAGGTCGATGACTCGCCGTTGGTACGGCAGCATCGGATGCCGCCTAATCCGCAGGGACGCGAAGTCGTCGAGCATCTCCGCCGCCCGTACTCCTTCCACCTTCTGTCCGAGCAGCAGGCCGCGGACTCCGCTGGCCACCTCGGCGTCGATGAGTTGTGGCGAATGCAGCGTCCGTCGCCCGGCCAGCCGTCTCCGCAGGAATTCGTCCGCGGGACGATTCAAGAGCAGGCGGATGACGAGGGACGCATCGACGACGACCGTCACCGTTGGCCGTCGCGGATCGCTGAAACGATCTCTTCGTCGCTGACCTCAACCGGAGCGCGGCTGCTGATTCGCTCGATCACTTCAGAGATCGTCTCCTGTCTCGCGTCGTTGCTGAGCAGGCGGCGAACATAGGCCGATAGCGAAATTCCTTCCTCTGCTGCCCGGGCACGCAGCTTGGCGACAACCGACTCGGGGATGTCGCGGACCTGAAGGATTGTCTTGGCCACAGGCCGAGCATAACGCACCCTCATGCAGACTGCATGAAGTGGCGACGTGGGGACCAGAGGCCGGCGAGAGCCTCACCATCGGTACCCGATCGCGAGGCTAAGTTGGCGATTGGGTAGCGGCGAGAATCCCCTGCGTGTACGCGGCGCTGACTGCCTCGGCCCTGCTGGCGGCGCCCAGTTTGGCCATGATCCGGGTCAGGTGCACGCTGACGGTCTTCTCGCTAATGAACAGCTCCTCACCAATTTGCCGGTTGGTGCGGCCGGTTGCGACCAGGGCCAACACTGCTCGCTCGCGGGGCGTGAGCAGGTCGGTGGCGGACTTGGTGGCGGCGCGGTCGTCCAGACGGAGCCGGGCGCGCCGGGCCAGCGCGTCGACCGCCTGCCGCAGCGGCAGGGCGCCAAGGTCGTCCGCCGCATGTGCGGCGAGACGGAGTTGCTCGGCGGCCTCTTCGCGGCCGAGCCGTTCGCCGCTGGCCAGCAGGGCCTCGGCGAGTCGCCATTGCGCGTATGCCTGGCGGTAGACGTCGCCATAGCCGAAGGCGTCGATGACCGCCCGCCAGGCGGCGGGGTCGCTCTTCCCGCGGAGCCGGGTTGCCTCCGCCTCGGTACGGCTCATCCAGGCGCGCCCTTCCGGCCCGACCTTCGCAGCACGCGGCCGGCCGGTCTTCATCGTGTTCGCCGCATATTCGGCCAGCGTCTCGCCAGCCGCGAAGGCTCGCTGCTCGGCCATGTCGCTCTTGGTCCGGCGGGTGGCGTCCGCGAGGTCGGCGTACGCCCAAGTGCCAACCGCGCAGAGAGACAGCGCGACGAAATGCCAGGGGTCCGTCTTATGCAGCCGGTGTAGTGCCTCCTCGATGTAGTCGACGGCCCGCTCGGGGTGGCCGCGCCACAACTCAAGTTCGGCGCCGCACAGACCAACCAGCGTCATCACCTGTTGGTCGAGCCGCCATCGGTCCCGTAGGTGCGCCAGCCGCCGCTCGGCCAGGTCGTCATTTCCACGGCCTACGGCGACCAGCAGTCCGGCGGCCGATACCCGGGTGACAACCGTACTTGAGGTCGCCTCGCCGGCGAGTTCGCTGGCCGCCTCCGAACCGTCCCAGTCTCCAGCGATGAATCGAGCGATCACTTGTAGGACACGCAACTCGAGCCCGTAGCCGCTCCACGTGCGCCCGGTGGCCGCCGCTCGTTCCACCGCCGCGTCGAACTCGGCAAGAGCCTCTGGCAGCCGACCGGCCTCCTCGAGCAGGACCGCGCCGCGGTTGAAGCGTGCCCGCAGCTCCACGTCGTGAGCATTGACCTTGGCGGCAAGTGTGGCGGCCTCCCCGAGCCGCTCGAGCGCCTGGCCTAGTCCGTCGTGTTTGATATCTACCGTCACCGTGCGGGTGACCAACGCGTCAGCCTCGGCTGCAGTCTGGGGACCTTCGCCCGGCACTGCGTGGGCGGTCTCAATAGCTGCGGCCGCAAGGTCGCCCGCCTCGTCATATCGGCCAATCCCCATGGACGCACGGGCCAACGTTGACTGAGCACGTGCCTTGACTGCGCTTGGTTCTCGGTCCACCACCAGCTGCCACGCCTCATGCGCGGCCTCGTACGCACGCTCCTCGGTGCCATCAAGCGTGAACAGGTAGTTCACATAAGTACATCGGAGCTCGGCCGCGGCAAGCGGATCGCCCATCTTGTCGACGAGCCCCATGGCGCTGCGGCTGTGCGCGATAGCCCGATCGGGCTCCCCTGACCGGGCGGCGGCTCGGGCCGCCCATAGTGTCAGTGGCAGCAGGTCGATTTCACCGATCTCGTCGGGGTGGTCGACAGCCGGCCACAATTGCAGAGCACGTTCCGTATGGACCAGCATCTCCGCCGGCGCGTCCAGCTCATCTGCTTCCTTCGCTGCACGGACGGAGGCTGCAAGCGCACCGCGGAGATCGTGGCTCTGCATGCTGTGGTGTGCCAGCTCGGCCGCGCCGCCCGGCGACTCGTCCCCAGCCAATGCCTTCGCGACCTGCGCATGCAGCCGAGATCGCTCTCCGGGGAGCAGATCGGAGTAAACCGCCTCGTGCAGCAGCGCGTGCCGGAAGGAGTACGCCTCCCCGCCGCCCTCGGTGACGATCACGTTGTGCGCAACCGCTTCGCGCAGCGCGTGGTCCAGCTCGTCGCCGGGGATATCAGCGGTCGCACTGAGGCGCTCGTGAGTGAATCGGCGACCGATCACGGAGGCCAGCCGGACCACCTGCTGCGTCTCGGGCGACAGTCCTTCGACCCTGGCGAGCAGCACGTCCGCGAGCTCGGGGGTAACGTCTCCCGGTGAGGCGGAAAGCAGCTCCTCGGCCATGAACGCGTTGCCCTCTGACCGCTCGGCGATCCTTCGTACGACGTCATCGGGGAGGGTCTGATCAGCCAGGATGCGGATGAACGCTTCGGCATCAACAAGCGGGAACGGCTCGAGGTGCAGACGCTCGACAGCCGGCAGCCGCACCAGTTCGGTCAGCAGCGGCCGCAGCGGGTGACGGCGGTGAAGATCATCAGAGCGGAATGTGGCGACCACAAGCAGTCGCTGTGTTGAGAGCCGGGCGAGCAAGAAGGCGAGAAGCTCACGACTGGAGCGGTCGGCCCAATGCAAGTCCTCGATCGCCAGAACGGTGGTCTGATCAGCGGCGAGCTCGCTGAGCGCCTCGTGGACCGCTTCGAAGAGCTCCAGCTGTCCCAGATCTTGGTTGACGACTCCGCCGTTAGGCCTTGGCTGCCCTGCGGGTAGCAGCCGAGCGATCGCCGCGTGCCGGCTGATCAGCTCGGGGTCGTAATCGGCGACTTGGCGGATCGCTTCAGCGAACGGCAAGTAAGGCAGCGTGGCTTCGGCGGTGTCCAAGCAGCGCCCCATAAAGGCGGCTTGACCGTCGCCCCTTGCGGAGGTGAGGAGCTCCGTCAGCAGGCGCGACTTGCCAACTCCCGCATCCCCCGACAGCAGCATGCCACTGGGTCGCCCGGACCGGGCCTGGTCCAGGGCGTCCTGTAGTGTCCGTAGCTCCACCTGGCGGGCCACCAGCGGAATGCCCGAGCCGAGTCGCGGCATGTCCGCCATGCTTACACAGGTCACTGTCAAAATGAGTTGATCAGCGGCTGTTGTCGGCCCTACCTACTTGGTCCAGACCTGCTTGGCGACCCGGTCGGCCTCTGCCTCGTCCATGAAACGACGCTGCCGGTAGTCCACCTCTGCCCGCAGGACTGCCTCGTGGTTCATGATCAGCATCTCCTCGCTGTCGTTGCCGTTGGTCGGCATGACAACAACGCTCGCGCTGAGGTGACATGGGGGACATCGGAAGATCAGGTCGAAGCTCGCAGCAGGGCCCTTAGGCCGTGGCGCTCATCTCTCCTTATGCCGTGTCCACGGCCCCTATCTGGGAGTAAGGCAGGTCATCGAGCTCGCAAGCGCTGGGCTTCACTGAGGTGACCGCGCTAGATCACACCCCGGACTAGCGTTCGGGCCGCATGGCGAGCTGTCGAGAGTGCAGATCTATATCCGCATAAATACGGCCGGTAATGGGGTAGGCAGCAGATAGCTGGTGGGTGATGTCCTCGCGGACCGGATCGTCGGGGCCGCCGGGGGAGGGATGGGCTCAGCCGGTGTACTGCCATCCGATCCAGGCACGACGTAGTCCGAGGTACGAGGAGGAACACGTATGCCTAGCCCGTACAGCCGCCGACCCGCCCCGGTGGGCGGCCGGATTCGCCAAGGAGTCTTAGTTCTCTTAACGATCGCGCTGGCTGCTCTCGGCCTCACCGCGATCTCGTCGGCGGCACAGGCAGACGGCCCGCCACGGGTGACGGTGGCCACCGATGGACCGGCCAAGTTCTGGACGGGCGTGGTCCGCGCCAACGGTCCGACGATTCGCGGGATCCCCGAGTGTCGAACGGTCAACTGCGACCATCTCGAGCTCAAGGTCATGCTGCCGAGTGGCATCTGGAACCGCCCCGGTGGCGTTCAGGTGGCCATCCGCTGGGATATTGCCACTGAAGGGGCGCTTAGCCTGTTCGTCTACCGCGGCGGGCAGCGGGTGGCGACGTCGGCCGCCGGCGTGGGCATCGCCCAGTCGCTGACCATCCCATCGGCCAAGAACGGCACCTACGACGTGTACGTTTCCTACGGTGTCACTTTTGGTGCGGTGGACCCAGACCCGGTCATTCAGTACGAGGGGTTGGCCGAGGTGGAGTACAAGCCTGCTGTGCTACCGCTACGGGACCTCGTGCCAGACCTGGCGGCTCTACCGCAGGAGAACGTGACCTATGACAATCCCGGGTCGATCTTCGGCGATACGGCTCAGCCCGGCCAGTCGTGCTTCGACAGCGAGCTTGACCCACAGCATCCCACCCGCCAGTGCCTGCGGTTTGATCAGGTCATGCGGAACGCTGGCCAAGGTCCGCTGGAGTTGCGGTTCAACCGGCAGATCGGCGACCTGGGGGACCAGCCCGTGGCGCAACGGGTGTATAGGTCCGACGGCGCCTTCCGCGACATCCCTGCAGGTCAAGTCGAGTTCCACCCGATCCACGATCATTACCACTTCAAGGATTTCGCACAATCCGTACTATGGCACGCCGACAGTGCGGGCCACCCTGCCGGCACGGCGCCGGCTGCGGTGGGTGACAAGGTGAGCTTCTGCGTCTCCGATACCGACTTGATCGCCTGGGGCGTGAAGGGTGACGATCCTCTGTCCTACCCGGCACCGGACTGCCTGTTCCCGAAGCAGACCATCGGCAACACCGAGTTCTTCTGGTACGGGATATCGCGGGGCTGGGCCGACCGCTACAACTGGTACCTGCCCGGCCAGATGATCGACACCGCTGGCCTGTCCGACGGTACCTATGTCCTGTTCACCACCGTCGACCCCATCAACAAGCTCCTCGAGTCTGATGACACGAACAACTGTGCGTCGGTGATCGTCGAGCTGACCGGGCTGTCAACCAGCCAGCCCCACGCCAGCCGGCTCGGGACCGGACCGTCCTGCCCGAGCTAGTGAGGCGCTAGCACTGGGTTGAGGCAGGCGATCAGCACAACGTGCGGTGCGCGTCAGAGGTGGCGCGCACCGCACACCCGTCCGCGATGTCCTCAGCGGTGGTCGGGTCGCACTGCGCCCTGGCTCGTGTCAAGCCGAACCTCGCGGGAGCAGGACTTCGCTAGGAGCGAAGCGGTTGGCATGGCCTCCCGAATCACGCCAGGGTGATCGCTATGCGAGATTTTCGATTCTCCTCGAACATCTTCGGCGTCACATCTGCCGCCGCCTTCGCGGAGAGGTGTCGGCAGATTGAGCGTCTGGGCTATGACACCGTATTCGCGCCCGACCACCTGGGTGCGCCGGCCCCGTTCCCGCTGCTCATAGCGGCGGCCAACGCGACTGAGCGGCTGCGGGTGGGGACGCTGGTACTCAACGTGTGCTTCTGGAATCCAGCGTTGCTCGCTCGAGAGGCGGCCACCACCGACATCCTTACCGACGGGCGGTTCGAGCTCGGGCTTGGTGCCGGCCATATGAAGTGGGAGTTCGACCGGGCGGGGATCGCCTGGGAGGCGTTCGCCGTACGGGCCGATCGCCTCGCCGCGACCATCCACGAACTTGAGCGCTCCTTCGCAGGGGAGCTGCAGGAGCTCCCGGGCGGTCGATCACCGCGGCCGGTCCAGCGTCGCGGATTCAACCGATCAGGGCCACCCCTGATCGTGGGCGGCACGGGCAACCGAGTCTTGGAGATCGCCGCCGAGCACGCCGATGTCGTGGCGATTGCGGGCGTGTACCAGGTGGAGGGCAAGCCACCCGGCACGTTTCGGCTGGCGACGGCGGCCGAGGCCGACGAACGAGTCCGCTTCGCCCGTGCACGCGCCGGCGAGCGCTCCGGCGAGATCGAGTGGCATGTTCTCATCCAGATGGTGGTGCAGACCGACAACCGTCTCGCCACCGCGAAGGACCTGTCAGCGGACCTTGGGACCGACTTCACGCTTGACGCGGTCCTCGAAACCCCCTTCCTGCTCTTCGGCACGGTGGAGGAGATGGCAGAGCAGCTCGTACGAAATCGTGACCGCTACGGGTTCTCCTATATCACCGTTCACGAGCCATACCTGGAGGAGTTCGCACCGGTTATCGAATACCTCCGCTCCGAATCCATGTGACGCGTGCTGCGGCGGTAGGTGCCGGAGCGTCCCGCCGGCCAAACAGGGGTTCAGTTTCGGCCGCCTCAGCCGGTCTCCCGACGATCTCAGTGGCCAGGACGCCGGCACGTACGATCATTTCCATGACCGCGCCGACCCTCGACCGGCGTGCCTTTCTCGCCGGCAGTGCACTCGCCGGAGCGCTCGCATTGACCGGGTGTCCTCGGTCTGGCTCGGACAAGACGCCCGCTGCGGCACCGAGAGAGCCCCCGGCGGACCTGAGCGACTGGACCAAAGTCCGGGCACAGTTCGTGCTCGACCCTAAGCTCGCGCACTTCGCGGCCTTCGTGCTGGCGGCTCACCCGGCGCCGGTTCGTGCCGCGATAGCGCGCTGGCGCGACAAGCTCGATGCCGACGCGGCAACGGTGGTCCGTGACGAAAGCGCCCACGATGATGACGTCCGCGCTGCCGCCGCGCGCTACCTCGGCGTCGCCGCCGATGAGATCGCGCTGACCGACAGCACGACGATGGGTCTCGGCTTGACCTATAACGGCCTCCGACTGCGGCCCGGAGATCATGTGCTCACGTCGACGCATGACTTTCTGTCCACCCACGAGGCGTTGCGCCTGGCCGCCGAGCGAACAGGCGCCGAGGTCGAACGTGTACCGCTCTACGACGATCCAGCCGCTGCCTCGGCGGACGAGATCGTGTCGCGGGTACGGGCAGCCGTCCGACCCGCAACGAGAGTCGCTGCACTCACGTGGGTGCATTCGAGCACTGGTGTGAAGCTGCCGATTCGGAAGATCGCCGAGTCGCTGCGCGAGGTCAACTCCGGTCGAGCACCGGAGGATCGCGTCCTGCTCTGTGTGGACGCCGTGCATGGGCTCGGCGCAGAGGGCGCGGGTCCGTCAGAGCTCGGCTGCGATGCGTTCATCTCCGGGACCCACAAGTGGCTGTTCGGCCCGCGAGGTACCGGCCTTGTGTGGATTCGGCGTGACGCCTGGGCAGCATTCACGCCGATCATCCCGACGTTCACGGGTCCGAGCGCCGGCGCCTGGCTGACCGGCCGCCCCGCCCCATTCGTCTTCGGGCTGGACGCGACCCCCGGCGGCTATAAGGCGTTCGAGCATCGGTGGGCGGTCGTGGACGCTTTCACCTTTCACCTGATGATCGGCAAGGATAGGGTCGCCGCCCGTACCCGCGAGCTGGCGACCCGACTCAAGGACGGGCTGGTGGCGCTCGATCACGTCCGCCTTGTCACGCCGCGCGATCCCGCGCTCTCCGCGGGCATCGTCTGCCTTGAAGTTGCCGGCTACGAACCTGCCGAGGTGGTGACGGCCCTACGGCAGGACCATGGGATCGTGGCGAGCGTGACGCCCTATCGCGAGCCGTACGTACGCCTCGGCACCAGCATCGTCACGACACCGGAGCAGGTTGACGCAGCGACACGCGCGCTCGCCGATCTCAGGTAAGGCGTTGAGACCCCGCTTGGTGGTCACGCGCCAAAGCTAGGCCGCGGTCCCACTGACTTGCCTCGCGTTGCCTCGCTGCACTCCGACCCGCACCAGTGTCCGGCCGGGGTTACGGTGGCGACATGAGCGTGATCGCTGACCGCGCCCGGGTGCTTCTCGGCTCGGCCGCCCCGGCTCATGTCGTCACCCGGCGGATCGACGGTACGCCCCAGGTGTCTGTCGTGTGGGTGGGTCTGGACGGTGACGAGATCCTGATTGGTACGCAACAGGGGAACGCAAAGGTCCGCAACCTTCGACGTAATCCCCACATCATCCTGTCGATCCTCGGAACCGACCTGGCTCACGGATTCCTCCTTGAGCACTTGCTGATCACCGGACGAGCCACGATCGATGAGGCCGGGCCGGCCGCCTGGCTCGCGTTGATGGATGATCTGGCACAGGTCTACCTCGGTACGCCGTTCCCGCACCGCGGCGGCGGAGACAACGGAGTCATCATTCGCGTCGAGGTCGATCGGATCTCCGGCGTCGGACCTTGGGCGAGCTGATAACGCTCAGGACGGGACTTGGCGCTCGATCGTCGACGGTTGAGCACCGGTTCCTGGGATCGGCGTCGCTCCGCCACGGCCGAGGCGACGAACCCAACTTCGGACTCAGTCGGAGAATTGCACCCCCTCGGCGTGGGCGATGACCTCCGCGGCCGTCGGTGGTGTCCTCAACGCCTGGATCCACCGATGGGAGTCGGGGAAGCCGGCAGCGCTGGCCGCCTCCGCGGCGGCGGCGATGTCATAGGGCGTGATCCGCAGCTGAATGTCCGGCCCGAAGATCGCCCATCGGGCTCCTGGTGGCCCGTCGTGATAGGGCAGGCCGACGCTGCCCGGTCCCACGCTGCGGATGAAGTCCAGCCGCCGGTCGAACTGCAGGTGCGTGTGGCCGGTTGCGAGCACGTCACAGCCGCTTTCCCCAATTGCCTCTCGCAGCCGCTCGACCGGCGTCTCCGGCGTGATCAGTTCTACATCGGATCGCGGACTGCCGTGACAAAACACCACTGGACCGAGGCCACGCACGACCAGCCGGTGCGTCGCCTGGGTCTCCCTGAGCAAGGACAGTGACGCCTGATCGTGGTTGTCCAACACGAAGCGGTCTCGCTCGCTTTCGGGCGACCGCTGGCCGCTAGCGAGCTCGAGAACCGCTCGATCTCCGTTTCCCCGCACCGAGAGAACGGGAACCGGCACCCAGCGCAGAATCTCCGCAACCGGGCTCGGCTCTGGCCCGTAGGTGAGGCAGCCAAGATTGACCAGCACATCTGGCCGCTCGCGCAACGCTTCCGCCAGCACCGCCCGGAGAGCCATTACGTTGCCGTGCACATCCGAGATGACCGCCACGCGGTCGACGGTCCTTATCTTGCCTTCCATCATCTTCGACCAATCGGATTTGGCCTGTCCGAGTACGGACGGCGCCGCGAGTAACGCTCACGGCGGAAAGAGAGCATTCCCTCGAAGTCGGGCTCGGGATCCACCCATCGAGGAGCGAAAGGATGGGTTCAAGAAGGTCCCACGAGCCCACCCGAAGGCCTCGATGAATTGGAGATTGCCCGGGCTAATGCTGTGACGTCTTCCATGGCGGCAGTGTGCCGCCGCTGGAGGGCATCGACATAGCCATTGCGGCCGAGGTTAATAGTTGGAACAGCGATACACCGGCCCCGCGGCCGCGGTCCGTGTAGAAGCCGATCGCCTTGGACCGACGCCAGCAGGCTGCTCCGCACAGCCGGATTTCTTAGCCGACCTCGGCACCGCTGGTGATATTGACCGCGGTGGCCGTTATGGTGGCGGCTCGGTCCGAGGCTAGGAAGGCTGCCACGTTGGCGACGTCATCGGGCGATGCCAGCCGGTTGAGCATGCTACGCGCTCGCTCGGTTGGATCGTCTTCGTCCGTCGCCACGCCGTTCGATTGCAGCCATAGCACTCGAATGCCGTGCCGTCCGAGCTCGCGTGCCAGCTGCCCACAGAGGGCATCGACTGCCGCCCATGCCGTCATCGCGCCGCCCATGCCGGCAGTTGGGACACCGGACCCGGTGATGGTCAAGATCACACCGGAACGTCGGTAGATCATGTGCCGTGCCACCGCTGTAGCGATCAAGAACTGCGCGGTCACCAGGCGGGTGACCGGTTGGACGAATTCCGTGAGCGGTATGTCCACGAGGAGCGGCCCGAGGACGGCCTCGTCTCCGACAGCGTTGAAACATACGTCGATGCGCCCAACCTTTTCGGCCAGCCGAGCAGCGTGTCGCCGGACGGCCTGCTCGTCCAGGGCGTCGACTTGTGCGATGTCGGCGACGTTTCCGGACGCAGCAGAAATGTCTGAGGCGAGCTCGTCCAGCTTCCGGAGGCTACGTCCGGCCAAGAGGACGGTGGCTCCCTCGCGGGCGAAGGTACGAGCCACGGCCGTCCCGATAGGCCCGCCAGCTCCGAAGATCACGGCATTCTTGTTCTCCAGCAGCATCGGAGCTCCTAGGGCCTCGACTGGCGAGGAACGGGCCACGCCTGGGCGAGGCGCTCGAGCCGATCAAAGATGCCCCGAAAGGCCGTTCCGAATGCGTCCCGGACTTCCGGGTTGGGAAAGCCCTTCTGAACAATCGTCATCCGCGTCCTACCGTCGTTTTCGCGGTTGAAGGTGACGTCGACATCTCTTGGGAGGTCGGATCCGTCCGGCATGGTCACTGCCGACGTGAAGGCCAGGCGGCGAGGTCGATCAATCAAAGTGAACCGGTTTACCTCGTGGTAGGCCGCGCCCTCGGGTGGCGCGCTGGTGATGTTCCACACGCCTCCGACACGAAGATCACACGTGACGTCGACGACCCAGTCCGGACCTCCTGAGAACACCGTCCTGCCGGCATCTGCGTCGGTATACGCGTCGAAGATGTCTTCCGCGGGCGCGTCGAGCACTCGCTCGGTGGTGAAGTCGTACATGCCTGCGCTCATCGATCTCGCTCCTTTCGGTCTGGGGGCATCGGGTCGAGCTGTGGGGGTCGGGGTTTGGCGTGCCCCGTCGGAGCAGGAATGCGGCGGCGATGGCGACACCGATCCCGACAGCGGCGTTGATGGCGACCACGAGGTGCATGCCGTGCATGAATGCCTGCCGGGCCGTCTCGATGACTGCATCTCCAAGCTGGTCGGGCAGTTGGTCTGCTGCGGCCATCGCGCCGCCGAGGGTGTTCCGCGCTTCACCTGCGAGGTCGGGTTGCGCGAATTGATTCCAAACTTTGATCGCGTATTTCGTCCATGCTTAAGCCTGGACGAAATATTTGGGCCGCCGCGCTCAAAGAAATTACCTTCGTCACGTAACCGCGCCCCAGTCCACTATGAGCGAGGGTGTTCAGCCTCCGTTCGTGCGGAGGAGGCCTCGTTGACGACGGTGGCGGCGAGGTCAAGGTGTGGCCGGTGGATTAGCCGCTCCACCGGCCACACCGACAAGACCGCATTCCAGACCTCCCGTCAGGTACCCGAATTCCATGAGGACGGCCACCGGCCAAGGGCCTGCCCGTCCGCAGGGCCAACCTCAGGCATGGGATGGGTGCGCTCCTATTAGCACGGTTTGATTCCAAGCGTGGATCGTAAATGTCTCAACCCTTAAGCCGGCCCGAAATGGTTGGTCGAGGGTCCTCATCGAAATACCTTACGACGTGCCCGCGCCTCCAAATTCCGCCACAAGACGAGAGAGTGCTCGGGACTTTTGGCCACCGGCTGGACCCGGTTGGTACCGCCGGTGGGACCCCACACGGAAGGTGAATCAATACGATGTCGAACCTGCGAAGTTCGGCCAGGTATGCCGCCGTCGCTGCTGCCGGCGCGCTGGTACTGGCCGCGTGCGGTGGAGGAGACGATGACAGCGGCGGCGGTACCGGCAGCGGTACCGCCGCTGGCTTCAACATCTCCACCACCACGATCGTCAACCCGAGTACGAAGCCGGGTGGCACGCTTAAGCTCGGTGCCGGTTCCGACTGCGACTCGTGGGACGCCGCCCGCGCCTACTACGGGTTCTGCTGGAATCTCCAGCGGCTATATGCGCGGGACCTGATGGGGTTCGCGCCCGATCCGACGAAGGCGGCGACTGTCGTACCTGACCTGGCCACCGCGCCCGGTGAGTCGAGCGACGGCTTCAAGACCTTCAAATACACGCTGCGCGACGGCGTCAAGTTCGACGACGGCTCAGCGATCACCAGCAAGGACATCAAATACGCGCTGAAGCGCATTTACGCGACCGACGTGATCAGCGGCGGTCCGACCGGCTACTTCCTCTGTCTGCTCGACACCTGCCCGGACGGCAGCACCCCGGCTTACGAGGGTCCGTACAAGGACGCATCCGGCGAGCCGCAGGTGAATGGTCAGCCGTCGATGGAGACCCCGGACGACAAGACCATCATCTTCCATCTCACCGAGCCCTATGCGTCGTTTGACTACCTGATGGCGATGGGTCCGTCTTCGCCGATCCCTCAGGCCAAGGACGACGGCGAGAATTACACCCAGCACCCGGTCTCGTCCGGCCCGTTCAAGATCACCCAGTACGACGCGGATACGGGCATCACCTTCGAGCGGAATAGCAACTGGGACCAGGCAACCGATCAGATCCGCAAACCACTGCTTGACAAGATCACGATCGACTACATCACCAACCTGGACGACCTCGACGCGCGGCTGAAGGCTGAGACCCTCGACGCCCGGGTGGACGCCGACCTGCAGCCGACGTTCCAGAACGAGGCGCTGGCCGACCCCAACCTGAAGAAGTACGTCGACAACCCGGTCGACGGGTCGCTTCGCTACATAGCCGTCTCACCGGATGTCAAGCCGCTGGACAACGTGCACTGCCGTCGCGCCGTGTTCTACGCGATTAATAAGGAGGCCTGGCGGCTGGCCTACGGTGGCGCGGTCACCGGGGAGATTGCGCCGAACCTGACGCCGGTCGGCCTTCCTGGCCACGATGAGAAGGCGAACACGTACCCGAACGGTTCTGACTTCACCGGTGACGTCACCAAGGCCAAGGATGAGCTGAACCAGTGCGGGCAGCCCAACGGGTTCAGCACCAACATGGCCTACGTCAACCAGGGCACTGGTGCACCGCGGTCGACAGCCGTGCAGGAGGCCCTCGCCCGGGTCGGCATCAAGGTCACGCTGAAGGCTGGCGAGGCCGACACCTACTACTCGCAGTACATCGGCATCCCGTCGAGCGTCAAGAACAACAAGCTCGGCATCATGGACGCTGGCTGGGGTGCGGACTTCCCAACGAGCGTCGGGTTCTGGTACTCGATCGCGCACGGCAAGGCGAAGTACCCGAACGGCACCAGCAATTACGTCAACCTCGACGACCAGAAGGTCAACGGGCTCCTCGACCAGTCGAACAGTGCGCCGAAAGATCAGTGGAGCACCATCGGTCGGCAGGTCGACGACACGATCATGGATGACGCGGTCTATGTCCCGGTCATGTGGACCAAGAGTGTCTACTGGCGCAACGCGCGGCTCACCAACGTCTACTCGACCAACTTCTTCGGTCTGTACGACTGGGTGAACATCGGGACGACCGACGGTGCGTGACGAGGCCGAGGCGATTTGACCATTCGAGAACATCTGGATGAATTCCGATCTCGTTAAGAGGTCGGAACGAGAGGGAGCAGCCCCTCTCCTCGGGAAGAGGCTTCGCCAACGACGGAGGTGGCGAGGCCCGGCGTGGCCGGTGGATTGGATCGCTCCATCGGCCACGCCGACAACCCCACCGTTACGGGCTGGGGGATCGTCGCAAGCATTTCGGCCTGGGTGAATGCTTTTGGGTCTGCGGCGGAGCCGAAATACGGTGGACCAGTGATCGAACTGCGGTTGAGTACCAACGATCTCAGCCGTGTCGGCTTCGCCTACTCGCCGCTGGCCGAGGTAGTGACGAGCCTGCATATGCTTGCCGGCGGCCGGGTGAGACCCGTCCATCAGCGGTGGCTGGAGCTCGTGCGCGACCGGCTGCAGGGGGTCGACCTTGAGCTGCTCAGCGCCATCGTTCCTGCTCGACCTTTGATCGCCTCCTTCCTCTTTGTTGGTGCCGACGATCCGCGTACGACAATCGAGGAGCAGTTGAGCGTTCTCGCCAGCGTCGACCCGACATGGATCCGTACCGACATGGAGTCGGTCTGGGGATCAGACCGCATGCCACCTCATGCGGCACGGGTCGTTGCGTTGGGGAGTCAGGGCATCCAGCGGATCGCCCACGAACTTTATGACTATTGGCTGGCGGCGATCGCACCATTTTGGCCGCGCATGAGATCGGTCCTCGACGGTGACCTGACACATCGTGCCGCGCGGCTCACCAACGGAGGGCTTGATGCACTGTGGGCTGATCTGCATCAGGAACTCAGAGTCGACGGGTCGACGATCCGCATAGACAAGCCACACCACAGCTGTCAACACGATCTCAGTGGTAGCGGCTTGCGGCTGGTGCCCTCCGTGTTCGCGTGGCCGAAGCTCGTCGTTGACGTCAATCCACGCAATCAGCCCGCCCTTACCTATGGCGCACGGGGGGTCGGTCGCCTCTGGGAGCAAGACACAGAACTAGACGAGGGCGAACCCCTGGGTGCCTTGATGGGACGCACGCGAGCGCTGATCCTTGTCCGGCTCGCCCTGCCGTTGTCGACCACACGGCTAGCCGCCCAGATCGGCTACTCCCCACCCGCGGTGAGCCAGCATCTGGCGGTTCTGCGACGATGCGGCCTCGTCAGCTCGTGGCGTGCCGGGCGCAGCGTGCTCTATCAACGAACGGCGCTTGCTACCGGCCTCCTTGCGGCCAGCCAGGCAGATGAAGTGCCCGCTCGCCGGCTCCACTCCTAGCCGCCAGCGAAAGATCCGCCACGCTGGGACCTCCCGCAGATCAACCTCTTCGACTAGGGAGCGGACGCCATCAGGCTGTCTGGACAGTCGAGTGAAGTGGCCGATCGAGGATCGCGGCGAGCCGCGCGACCTCTTCGGCCAGTGCTTCGCGTGCGGGCGGTCCTGCTTCGGCGAACCACGCAGCGACGACCTGGTCGCCGGTAACCGACCATGTGCCGGACACCACTCCACCGGAGATCACGATGTTGGCCCCGCGGCTGACCAGCGTCCGCCTAGCAGGCGGCACGACGTGGGCGTCGGCCGTGCCCGGACCGAGGACCCATTGGTCGTATCCGGGCAGGAGTCGCACGGCAGTCGTCGCGCGCGTCGCGGCCAGGTGCTCGAGATCCTCGCGCAGGATGTAGGCAGACTCCCCGGCGATGTCGACCGCCGCAAGGCGGTCGCCGAAGCCCGCGATCCAGGACTGGATCCGCTTGCGCCCCGCACCCAGGCCGTTGCCGAGCCAGTAGTGCACATGGTCAGGCGTTGCTGGCCCGTACGCGCGGAAGTACGCCTCGACCGCATGCATGCCGGCCTCGTCGAGGTCAGGCACACCCGCCCAGCGCGGGTTATGATCCAGGCGCTGGAACGTCGCACGTCCGTCTCGCGGCGGGCCGAAGCTCATGTCTCC
>DASYTV010000216.1:0-4344 GCA_036001885.1 Actinomycetes bacterium | reverse complement strand
TGGTGGCCCTCCTGCCGCAGGAAGCCCGCAAGCCGCCTGGTCTCCTCGACGGTGAGGGTGTAGATGATGCCGCTGCCCGCAAGGGTCGCGAGATAGGTGGAAATCCACGCGTAGCGCGCGACCGTCGTCGGCAGGTTGACGACGGCCAGGCGCAGGCTTTCCCGTTCGAGCGAGCCGCGCAAGGTGAGGGTGTCCTCGCCCAGCTGCGCCGCGACATCGGCCGTCACGCGCTTGTTAGCGGTCGCGGTCGTCGCCAGTACGGGCGTCTGCGGCGGCATCGCAGCAATGACGTCGCGAATCCGCTGGTAGTCCGGACGGAAGTCGAAGCCCCAGTCGGAGACGCAATGGGCCTCGTCGATGACGAGCATGCCGATGTGCTGGGCCAGTGGAACCAGGATCCGGTCCCGGAAGCCTTGGGCGTTCAACCGCTCGGGCGAGATCAGGACGACGTCGACCTTGTCGGCCAGAATCGCTGCCTCGATGTCGGACCACTCGTCGAAGTTGGTCGAGTTCAGCGTGACCGCGGTGATGCCCATTGATGTTGCCTTCGCCACCTGGTCGCGCATCAGCGCGAGGAGCGGGGAGACCACGAGGGTCGGTCCCGACCCGTTTCGCCGGCGCAGCGCGGTGGCGATCCAGTACACCGCGGACTTGCCCCAACCCGTGCGCTGGACAACGACGACGCGGCGTTGATCAGCGACGAGAGCGGCGACGGCCTCGAGTTGGCTTTCTCGCAACCGCGCTTGCGGACCCGCCAGGGCGTGCAGCAGCTCGGTCGCGTCACGTTCCAACGTCGCGTCCTGGCTCACTGCGGCCCCTCGACCATCGGGATCTGGCGGCGTCATGAGGGAACGGTATCTGCGACCGCGGACAGGACCCGGCGCTACGACGGGACCGACCGTGCAGCCCGAGGGCCACCGATCACGTCCTGGGCTGACCCTCCTCGGTCATCGAGTGGGCGATCTGCTCCAGCGTCTCCTCACGCCCTGCCTAAACGCTGTCGGCTCGCGGAAAGTGGACGATGACGTCGGTGAAGCCGGGCTCAGGACGGCTGGCCATGTCATCGAACCGCGCGGCGCTGCTCAATGAGTATCCCGGGCAGCTGTCCAGCGAGACCAGGCGCCGGAACCCGTCTGGCGGCTGGCTCGCATCCATGGCGCGGGCCAGCCTCGCCAGGCCGGACCACCATTCGCCCTCCGATCGCACGTCCCGGGGGCCGTTGGTGATCCAGCCGTCGCCGAGTCTCAACGCGAGGCGCTGCCCACGTGGTCCAGTGCCGGCAACCTAGAGACCCGCCAGACCTCACGCGTTTCCTCTCGCCGGTTCGTCGGACCGATGCCGATTCCGACCACAGCCCAAGGCCGCACGCTCGAACACAAACACGGCCGGCAATGCCAAGCGTGCAACCGCCGGCCACGACCGCGCTAGACCGCTACCGTGCGGGTACCGTGATCGACCCGGCGGCGGCGGCCCGGTTCTCCGGCCACCACGCGCGGAAGACGACGAACGCGGCCGGCGCCGCCGGCTGAGGTGGTCTTTACGGGCGCGATCGGTGATGCATGCTTCACATCGCGGCGACTTTCGCCGCAGGCCCGATCGCCTCTCCCGGGATACGGAAGAACCGCGTCGAGGGAAAGCCGACGCGGTTCTTCCATGGTGCGCCGGGTGTACGGCAAGGCGACCGGCCGGCACACGCCGACCGACCCGGCCACGCCGCACCGCATTCACGTCGTTGGACAGGTCTGGCGCGCAGACTGTTCAGATAAGCCACGGAGGACAGAGCAGTGAACGAGAAGAACGACGACATGAGTCCCGAGCTGCTGAAGCGGTTCGCCGCGGCACTCACCAAACACGGAGCGAGAACCGTCGGCGACCTCACCGAGGATCAAGTGCGGGAGGTGGTCTTCCGCTACCACGAGGAGCTCGCATCGGAGGCGGTCAACGCGGTCGCGGCGGACGAGTCCTCCGCCCTGAAGGACATCGTCGAGAGGGCGAGCGAGCCGGGTTTGCTGCTCGCGCTCGCGATCGTGACTGCTCACGACCGCGGGATTGACGACGCGATGGCCCGGGCCCGTGGAGACACCGACGTTTCACCGCGATGGTCCTGATGGAGATCGACTCGGATCCTTTGAACCGCGTGGCGCTCGAAAACTCGATTCGGTGGTTGACCTGGGAGTTTACGCGGCGTGGTGGTACTCGTGGATCAGCCCGCCGAGGATGGGGGATCGGCGGACGCGGTGGCCGGTCAGGTCGGTGGCCGGCGGCACGGGGGCGTGTTCTTCGGCAGCGGGCGGTTGTTGGTCGAGTGTCCAATGCGGCCTGTGGCCGTTGTAATGTCTCGTGTACTCGTCCAGCATGCGTCGCAGATGCCGCTCGCTGGCGATTAGGGTCCGGTCGTAGCCGCTCGCAGATCGCGTTCGCGCGGGGCGCTTGCGGTGGAGTTTTGATGATCTCGATGTCCGCGCTGCGGAACACGGCGTCGAAGGCGTCCACGAATTTGGTGTCGCGGTCGCGGATCAGGAACCGGAGGGTCTCCATCCTGGCGCCGAGGTCCATGGCGAGGTTGCGGCTCTGCTGGGTGACCCAAGTGCTGGTGGGGCGTGCGGTCACGGCGGCGATGTGCAGCCTGCGGGTGTGGTGTTCGACGAAGATCAGCACGTAGACCCTGCGGAGCAGGACCGTGTCCACGGCGAGGAAGTCGCACGAGACGATGGCGTGCGCTTGGGTGGTCAGGAACTGCTTCCACGTCGGGCCGGAGCGTCGCGGCGCCGGGTCGATGCCGGCGGCAGTCAGGATCTGCCACACGGTCGACGGCGCGATCCGGTGCCCGAGACGGGCCAGTTCGCCCTGGACGCGGCGATGCCCCCACAGCGGGTTGTCGGTGGCCATTCGTAGCACGAGCCGCCGGATGCTCGGCGCGGTTGGCGGGCGGCCCAGTTCGCGGCGGCGGTGGGTGTAGTCCCAGCGGCGGGTTACCAGACGCCGGTGCCAGCGCAATAGGGTCGCGGGCGTAACCACGAAGACCTGTGCCATCGGGAGCGGGGGAGTACCCGGGACAAGGCCGCGAGCCACAGCCGGTCGCGCGGCTCGTAGTGGATCCGGGCGGTGTTGCGGCGCAGCACCGCGTTCTCGTGCCGCAACGGCAGTAACTCGGCTTCCTTCGACACATCACGGCGGAGCAGAAGCAACAGCAGGGCGAGAATCTGCCGGACGATCATGTACACGAGCGAGAAGATCACCCGCGATCCTGCCAGCCGATCCGGGCCTGTAGGGGAGAAGTCCCAGATCACACGGCGAACCGAGTAATCGAGCGGCGCAGGTGGCGAGCGGGGCACTCGGTTTGTCGATCCTCGGTCACTCGGTGACTCACCCTCGGTCACCGAGAGTTCAGTCCGGCTCGTCGATGATCGCCTTCAGGGGCTCGACCCGCTTGAGGAAGGATCGGATGGCGAGGTGGTCGGCGAGCGGCTGTTTGTGCTCGTCGCAGGCCACCCAGACCTTCTCCCGGTCCGGGGTGTGCAGCGTGGGGTTGTTCCAGACGATCGCCCAGGTCGCGGCGGCCCGGCACCCCTTGGCAGAGCAGACCGCGGCGCCTACTTGGTCGTCCACTGGGCCAGTCTGTCAGCCGGGGTGACCCGGCGGCGGCCGGCAGACCCGCCCTCCTCGGTCCCGGCGTCCGCGGCTTCCGGCGCGCGAGGTCTCCCTCGAGTCCGGTTGCTGTGTGCGCTCGCAGGCGGGGTGAACGCTGGGAACTTGCTGGCGGCGGTCCCGCTGCCCTCGAGCGGGCCGGCGCGCCACCCCGAATGAGTCCCGCGATCGCCGGGCCTGGGCTGGATCGGTCTCGGGCTGCCGCGCCGCCTGCCGTCGAGGCGGTCGAGTCGCCTGGGCTTTCGCCGTGCTCCGTTGTATCTGATCGAGGAGCCATAGCTCTAGCCGCCCATGGCCTGTCCGCGTCGCTGAATCCTTGCCCGCTTTCATCGTGTCCCAGGCTCTGGTTTCCTGCCTTTAGCTGATCTCGACTCCTGATCTTGATCGCCCGTCTTGTCATCCTGCCACTGTGATCCGTTCGTCGTTCACACCCTTGCACCATCTGATGATCATGGCCGGTTCAGCGCTCCGGGGGAGGTAACGCGATGGCCGTCGTGACGACGATCGCCAAGGGCTATGACCTGGACTACGTGTGGAAGAACGTGGGGTCGGCGCGTGCGGCCGACTACTACATCCACGCCTCGGAGGCGGGGGAGCCGCCGGGCCGGTGGTGGGGCCCGGGTGCGGAGGCCTTGGGTTTCGCCCGGGGGCAGCCGGTGGACCGCGAGCCGTACGACCTGCTGTTTGGTGAGCGGA
>DASYTV010000215.1:0-13137 GCA_036001885.1 Actinomycetes bacterium | reverse complement strand
TTCGCGTAGCGCGGCGAAATTCTCGATGATCCCGTTGTGGATCACCGCGACACGGCCGGTGCAGTCGATGTGGGGGTGGGCGTTGCGATCGGTGGGAGCACCGTGGGTCGCCCACCGGGTGTGCCCCATGCCTGTCGTGCTTTCGGCCAGTGAGCCGGACGCGGCGCCGCCCGCTGGGGAGGTCGCGTGGGTCGGCGACGCTCCCGCAGTTTCCTCACCTGGCGGCCCCTCGGCAGTCCAGAAACCGTCCCCTTCAAGCGCTGAGACGAGGTTGGCGAGCTTGCCTGCTCGCTTCTCCGTGACCACGCCACCGTCGGCGATCATGGCAACGCCCGCCGAGTCGTACCCCCGATACTCGAGCCGGCGCAGCCCCTCGATCACGATGGTCAGCGCCGACCGGTCGCCGACGTACCCAACGATTCCGCACATGGCGGTCAGCCTAACCGCGACGAGGTCTGCGGCATCGGCGCCTGGCTCGGTGCGGCCTCGTTCGACCGCATACCGACCCATACCAGCTAGAAATCGGCGGTGCCGTGCGGAGACCCGCCTGGATGCCGGCGGCAGTCGCCTCGGGACGGCCCCTTGGCCGTACGGTCGACGGAAGTACGGTCGATGGAAGCACGGTCGATGGCGGCACGGTGGAACGCGCCGGGCGGACTGATCCAGGAGAATCGTCGAATGCCCGCCCGAACCGGCACCGAGCAGACAGCGTCCCCCTGGGTCGAGCTGACCCGGGATGCCTGGGCCCGGCTGCGGGAATCAACCCCGCTCCCCCTCACCGCCGATGATCTCGACAAGCTCCGTGGCCTCGGCGAGCCGGTCGACCTCGTCGAGGTCACCGATGTGTATCTGCCACTTTCGCGACTGCTGAACCTGTACGTGGCAGGAAGCAAGCAGCTGCAGGAAGCGACGACCACCTTCCTGGGGGAGCCCGCAGGCCCAGTCCCGTTCGTGATCGGACTGGCCGGCTCGGTCGCCGTCGGCAAGTCGACCACGGCACGCATCCTCCGGGAGCTGCTCGCCCGCTGGCCGGACCACCCGTCGGTGGATCTGATCACGACCGATGGCTTTCTGCTCCCACTTGCCGAGCTGCGCAGCCGCGGCATTCTGCACCGAAAGGGCTTCCCCGAGTCCTACGACCAGCGAGCTCTGCTCCGGTTCGTCGCGAACGTGAAGGCTGGCGCAGCCGAGGTGAAAGCGCCCGTCTACTCGCACCTGACCTATGACATCGTCCCTGGCGAGTGGCAGACCGTTAGCCGACCGGACATTCTGATCATCGAGGGCCTCAACGTCCTTCAGCCACCCCGCCCTCAGCCCGACGGCCGGCCGCGGATCGCGGTGTCTGACTTCTTCGACTTCTCTGTGTACGTTGATGCCGCGGAGGACGACATCTCTAGGTGGTACGTCGACCGGTTCCTGACGCTCCGTGACACCGCTTTCGCCGATCCGCGGTCCTACTTCCACCGGTACGCGGCGTTGTCTGACACGGACGCGAGGGCGACCGCCGAGCGGATCTGGCACGAGATCAACGAGCCGAACCTGGTGCAGAACATCGTCCCCACCCGCGGCCGGGCCACGCTGGTGATTCGGAAGGCCGCGGACCACTCGGTTACCCGGCTGAGGCTGCGCAAACGCTAACGTCCCATGATCACTGGCAGACAGCTCTCGACCCCCGACCGCCAGTGATCACGAACTCTGGTAGTTGCAGCGGGCATCGGCTAGGGAGTGAGGGCAGCCCTGACGGAGGCGGCAAGGTGGTCGGCCACCTTGGTCGCCTGCTCTCTCGTGGGTGCCTCGACCATCACCCGCACGAGCGGTTCGGTACCAGAAGGCCGCAGCAGCACCCGGCCTGATGCGCCCAGCTCGGCCTCAGCGGAGGCGACCGCCTCGGCGACCTGCTCCGACGAGTCCACCCGGCTCTTGTCCACGTCCTGAACGTTGACAAGGACCTGCGGCAGCCGGGTCATGACGGCCGCGAGCTCGACCAGCGGCTTACCGGTCGATGCGGTTCTGCCGAGCAGGTGCAGTGCAGTCAGCACCCCATCGCCCGTGGTGGCGTGATCGAGCAGGATCACATGCCCGGACTGCTCTCCCCCGAGGGAGAACCCACCGGCCTTCATGGCTTCGAGCACATAACGGTCACCGACAGCCGTCTCCACCACTCGCACGCCCTCACGCTCCATCGCCAGCCGGAACCCCAGGTTGGACATGACGGTGGCGACGACGGTGTCGTGGCCGAGCACTCCGGCCTCCCGCATGCTCAGTGCGAGCACGGCGAGGATCTGGTCGCCGTCGACCACGGTGCCAGACGCGTCGACGGCAAGGCAGCGATCCGCGTCGCCGTCGTGGGCGATGCCGACGTCGGCTTGGTGCGCCCTGACCGCCTCCTGCAGCCGTCCGATATGTGTTGAGCCGTATCCGTCGTTGATGTTGAGACCGTCCGGTTCAGCCCCGATACAGACAACCTCGGCACCGGCACGGCTCAGCGCCTCTGGGGCGACCACGTATGCCGCGCCGTTGGCGCAGTCGATAACCACCTTCATGCCGTCAAGCGAGTGGGGCAGCGACTCAAGGAGATGATCGATGTAGCCGCCGCTCCCAGCCGGATAGTCCTGGACCCGGCCGACCGCAGCACCTACCGGACGCTGCCAATCCTCTCCGATGCGGTGCTCGATCTCGTCCTCGATCTCGTCGGGCAGCTTGTGTCCACCGCGGGCGAAGAACTTGATCCCGTTGTCCGGCATCGGGTTATGCGAGGCGGACAGGACGACGCCAAGGTCGGCGCCGAGACTGTCGGTGAGATAGGCCACACCCGGCGTGGGCAGGATCCCAACGCGCAGCACGTCGACGCCGGCGCTCGCCAGCCCGGCGACAACAGCGGCCTCGAGGAATTCGCCGGAGGCACGGGGGTCACGGCCCACCACCGCGATCGGCCGGTGGCCTTGGAACGCTCCTACATCACCAAGGACATGTGCTGCCGCAACGGAAAGATCGAGAGCCAGCTCGGCCGTCAGATCTCGATTGGCGATCCCGCGTACCCCATCGGTGCCGAAGAGATGTCCCAATGCCACTCCCTCGTCGTCTGTGCTTCATGTGCCCGACAAAGTTCAGCCGCCTGGGAGGCACCCTAGGCCGGAACGTTCAAGCCGGCCGACACAGCCCTTCGGGCCGCGTGGGCTGTTGGCCGGCGCGACGGAGCACGGGAGTCACCTGGGCGGCCGCGCCTGTCGCGGGGTGAAACATACATACCCCGGAGACGCGAATAGTCTCCGGGGTATGGGAGGCCTCCGGCCGCGATCAAGTAAAGCCGGCCGCGGGCTGGATTAGCGCTTGCTGTACTGCGGCGCCTTGCGCGCCTTCTTGAGTCCGTACTTCTTACGCTCCTTGACCCGGGCGTCTCGGGTAAGGAAACCAGCCCTCTTCAGGGTTGGCCGGTTGTTGTCGACATCGGCCTCGTTGAGCGCGCGGGACACACCCAGGCGCAGCGCGCCGGCCTGGCCGGAGATGCCACCGCCCGTGATGCGGGCGGTCACGTCGTATCGGCCCTCCAGGCCTAGCGTTCGCAGCGGCTCGTTCACCATCTGCTGGTGGACCTTGTTCGGGAAGTACTCCTCGAGCATCCGGCCGTTGATCGTCCACTGGCCGGTGCCTGGGGCGATCCTGACGCGCGCGATCGCCTCCTTGCGGCGCCCGGTCGCACCAGCCGGTGTGATTGCGGAAAGTGGAGCCGGCGGTGCCTCGATGACGGGAGCAGGTGCCTCCTCGTCCTCGTCCTCGAGGACCGGGGACTCGGCTGTGGCCTCAGACACTGCCAGGGTTTCCTTTCATTACAGACTGCGGAGGTCGGGCTTCGCAGGACAACGTCGCCACGCTGTGGTCGCTGGTCTCGCTATGCGTGGCCGCGGTAGCACCTACTGGACGACCTGGGTGATCTCGTAGGACTCGGGCTTCTGTGCTTGGTGCGGGTGCTCCGGTCCGGCGTAGACCTTGAGCTTCTTGATCATCTGTCGGCCAAGACTGGTGTGCGGGAGCATGCCCTTGACGGCCTTCTCGATCGCCTTTCGAGGGTCCTTGGCGAGCAGGTCCGCATAGCGCACCTCACGGAGGCCGCCCGTGTAGCCGGAGTGGCGATAGGCGATCTTCTGCTCCCGCTTGTTGCCCGTCAGTGCGATCTTGTCGGCATTGACGATGACGACAAAGTCACCGGTGTCGACGTGCGGTGCGTAGATCGGCTTGTGCTTGCCCCGCAGCAGCGTCGCGGCCTGGGATGCGAGCCGGCCGAGGACGACATCGGTAGCGTCGATGACGTGCCATCGACGCTCGACGTCGCCGGACTTGGGGCTGTACGTACGCACGGTCGTAGCCTTCGTTAGTCGTTGGGATGGAGCTTGCTGGCAGCCGAAGCCGCGTACTAGCGAGATGATCCGCCTGGCGCGACTCCGGCGCGCCTTAGCGCAGCTCAGCAGAGCCGACGCCGCTACGCGCAACGACCTCGCAGAATACCTGGCGATCGCCGCCAGGGTCAAAGTGGCCGCATCTCGACGCCACGGGCACGACTCCGGCTGCGTGCGCCCGGGTAACTGTCCGAGTACAACTAGGGCTCCGGGCCTCTGTGGCCTCATACTGTCGCTGCCCGCACGTGCCCGGAGCAACGTCGCGGCGTTGTCCCGGAGGAGACGGCTGGTGGCAGATGACACGATCAACCACCCGCCGTCACCCCTCGCTGAGAGCGGCAAGGCCGGCGGCCCGGAGACCGGGCGGGATCCAGGCGCGACCGACGTCCCGTGCGTCGCTGAGGATCGGGAAGCGACCCTCAGTGAGGAACCGCCGGCACCAGGTGCACCCGGGGATCCGGGGGTCGCCGCCATGGTCGAGGGTGCTCATGCGGCCGTGCCAGGTTCACCAGTTGTCGCAGCGCCGAAAAGGCGACGGTGGTGGGGCCGCACGCTGGTGATCGGCATCGCGGTGGCGACAGTGCTCGCCCTCGCTGCCGGCTCGGGGTCATACCTCCTGCAGGGCCGGGACCAACAGGATCGCGGGGCCGCCGCGCCCACCCCTTCGGCCTCGCGGGACACCAGTTATGTGGACGTGCTCAAAGAGACCACCGGCAAGCTGAATGCATTGGCGGATCGCCGGGGGCACGCCATCATTCGGCGCGACAGAAGCGGCTTTCTCGCGGGCTTGGACCCGTCGAACAAGAAGCTCATCAACCAGCAGAAGACGATCTTCAAGAACCTGACGACATTGCAGGTCACCAAGCATGAGTTCGAGGTCGGCTACACCGACGTGCCACGCCCGGACAACCTCGATAACCTCGGCGGCACCTGGGACACCGGCTCGGCCGACATCACTGAGCTCGTCCAGTTGCGCAAGGTGGACAACCAGGCGACCGAGGCTTCCTACACGTGGGAGCTCACGGTTCGCGGCGGCCGGCTCCTCATCACCGACATAAAGCCCACGGAGGGAAGCGGCAGCTACGCCCCGACGCCTTGGGACGGAAGCGTCCTGACCGTGGTACGAAGCCGCCACATGATCGTCGCGGCCACCCCCGACGCGGCCGATCGGGCGAGGCAAGTCGCAGACGCCGCCGAAGCCGCGTACTCGCACTCCCTGCCGTACTGGAGGAAGGGCGTCCCGAGCGAGTTCGTCATCTTCGCCACCGCGAAAGGGTCCACCTTCCGGCGTTGGTACGGCGACGACGACGAACTCGGGGAAGACGAGGCGATCGCGAAGGCGATCGAGGTGCCGAGCTGCTGCAGCAACAGGCGGCGCCTGCTCGGTGATGTCACATCGCTGCGAATCACCGTGGACACGAGCGAGCATCCGGATCGGATCGACCTCGAGTGGACGCTCGCGCATGAGCTCACCCATGCGGTTGCCGAGCCGCTGACGCCGCTCAGCAACGACGTGATGGTCTGGGCAGATGAAGGGTACGCGGAGTTCGTCGGAGTGAAGATGCTCGAGTCCCGTGGCTACGTCGCCAATTGGGCGAGCGTTGCCAGAACAGCCGCCAGAAAGAAGACCTTCAAGCGCAGGCTCCCCGGTGACGACGGCTTCTACGGGAAAAACGGTGATGCGAACTACGCGTTGTCGGTGCGCTTCTTCGAGTTCCTCGCCGACCGCTACGGCACCGGGAAGACGCGCGACTTCTACTTCTACCTGAATGCCATGAGACACCCGGATGCGGACGCAGCCATGCGGAAGTATTTCGGCACGTCGCAGAAGAAACTCGTCGCCGCCTGGGCAGCCTGGGTCGCCTAGTGTCCCGTGTCAGATGCGAGACCGGGGACCCACTCCTGACAGGTAAAGGGCCAAGCACGCCAGACCGGCGAAGAGCAGCGTCGTTGTGGTGATGTCGCCGATCGTCTCGTCGATGAGATCGAGGACGAAGGCTAACGCGAAAATCGCCGCAGCTATCAGACCGAGCATCTGCTGACCTCCAGATCGGACGCTCCCAACCACCACGCACGGCGACCGGGTGATCGAGAAAGATATCGCTAACCAGCGGAGCTAAGCGATCACTTCGACAGCGCGGCGCCAGCGGGACCCGGCGGACACTAGCGCAGGCGGTTGACGCGGCCCTCATCCCAGATGGGCTCGAGGGACTCGTAGACGGCACCGTCCGCGCCGAAGATGAGGTATCGGTCGAACGAGCGCGCAAACCACCGGTCGTGGGTCACCGCGACGACGGTGCCCGCGTATTGTGCGAGACCCTCCTCGAGTGCCTCGGCCGAAGCGAGGTCCAGGTTGTCTGTGGGCTCGTCGAGCAGCAGCAGGGTGGAACCGCCGAGCTCGAGCTGGAGGATCTGCAAGCGCGCCTGCTGGCCGCCTGACAGTGATTCGAACGTCTGATCAGCCTGCCCGCTCAGCTCGTACCGGCGCAGCGCCGAGATCGCCGGGCCGCGCTGCAGCGCGTGCTCGGTCCAGAGGACGTCGACGAGTGTCCTCCCGACGAGCTCGGGGTGGTCGTGAGTCTGGGCGAAATGTCCCGGCACGACGCGCGCGCCGAGCTTCCACAGGCCCGTGAACGGCACCGTGCCACCGCCGAGCAGCCGGAGGAAATACGACTTGCCAGAACCGTTCGAGCCGAGCACGGCCACCCGTTCGCCGTAGAAGATTTCGAGGTCGAACGGGCGCATCAGACCGGTGAGCTCGAGCCTCTCGCAGGTGATCGCACGGACGCCCGTCCTGCCGCCGGCCAGGCGCATCTTCACCCGCTGCTTGGGCGGCGGTGCCTCCGGCGGCCCCTTCTCCTCGAACTTTTCCAGGCGGGTACACATGGCGTGGTACTTCGAGGCCATGTCGGGCGAGATCGCCGCCTGCTGCTGAAGCGTGCGCACCAGCTGTTTCAGCCGCTCGTGCTCCTCCTCCCAACGGCGCAGCAGCTCGTCCAGACGCTCGTGCCGCTCCTTGCGGGCCTCGTGATAGGTCGCGAACCCGCCACCGTGGACCCAGGACCGTCCACCCTCGATCGTGACGATTCTCGTTGCCACCCTGTTGAGCAGCTCCCGATCGTGCGACACGAAGAAGATCGTCTTCTGAGTCTCCTGCAGGGTGTGCTCGAGCCACTGCTTGGTCGGCACGTCGAGATAGTTGTCCGGCTCGTCGAGCAACAGGACTTCGTCGGGGCCGCGGAGGAGGGCCTCGAGGACCAGCCGCTTCTGCTCGCCCCCGGACAACGTCCTAACGTCGCGGTACTGCGCCCGGTCGTACGGCACACCGAGAGCGGCGACGGTACACGTGTCCCACAGCACCTCAGCGGCGTAGCCGCCGGCATCGCCCCAGTCGACAAGCGCGTGGGCGTAGCGGAGCTGCGTCGGCTCGTCGTCGCGTTCCATCATCGCGAGCTCCGCCGTGTCCTGCTCGGCGGCAGCCGTCCTGACGCGTGGCGGAGCCACAGACACCAGCAGGTCACGTACCGTCGAGTCGTCCCGGACAGAGCCGACGAACTGCCTCATGACCCCCAGACCACCGCTGCTGGTCACAGTTCCCGTCTTGGGGCTAAGGTCACCGGCGATCATCCGCATCAGTGTGGTCTTGCCAGCGCCATTCGGCCCGACCAAGGCCACCTTGGCGCCGTCACCGACGCGGAATGACACGTCCTGGAAGAGCCCGCGTCCGTCAGGTAGCTGATGGCCGAGCTTGACGGCCTCGATGTGACCCACGGATGAGGAGTCTTACCCAACGACCCAGATGAACACGAACCCATTTCAGCACTGGGTCGCCGGTCACCGCGATTCGACGATCTCCCTGGCGGCTGCGACGAGCGCGGCGTTGTCTGGGGCCGGGCTTCCATCTGGGAGGTTCAGGACGTCTTCCAGGCCGATCCGCACGTCGAAGAGGCGGGACGCGGCCATACGCAACACGGGCCACGCGCCGTCATTCATCCCGTGCAACAGCACAGGCAGACCGAGGCCGGCCACGGCAACCCCGATCGCCGCACCTTGGATGAGCGCCGCCGTGTCGCCCTCCATCGGCTCGCCCATCGCTCGCAGGCAGCGGGGCGCGAGTGGATGCGCGGCGAACTCTGCGGCGATTGTGCTCGTCCAGAGGCCCGCCTCGACCCCCATCCCTTGGTCGATCAGATGCCCGGCGAGCTCCTCGGCGCCGTCCTCATGCCAGTTGACGGAGGCGAAGTCGGGCCGCACCTCCCAAGCGCGAACCAGGGCGAGCCGTTGCTCGGGGCCCTCGACCGCCCAGGCACCGGTCGTCGTTCCCACCGGAACCCCGGGCGCTGCCGCGCGCACCGCCTCTATCGCCGCCGCGACGTGCGCTGGATCAAGGCTGTCCCTGCCATCAGCGTCCTTGGGATGGATATGGATGGTTTCCGCGCCGGCGGCGACTGCGCTTTGTGCGGCTTGAGCGAGCTGATCGGGCGTAACGGGCAGCATGGGATGCTCGCCCGGCGAACGGGCACCGTTCAAGCACGACTGGAGCACAATGACCTACCAAGGGCGATTAAGAGGGCGAAGCGGCCGGATTGGTCATGTCATGTGACTCCTTTGTCCGCCGCGTGCTGGAGATCGTGACAATGATCCAACCAAATCCTAGGGTTGTCAGCCAGGAACCCCCCGACGCGACGTTGACCGCGTCTGTCTACAAGGATCGCCGATGTCAGGTCGCCGGCGCGAGCCTGGCAGCGGCCTCCGCCGCGTCCGAGCGGACCTTGCGCTCGCTGCAGCCGAGCAGCCGCGCGACCTCCGAGTCGGGCAGGCCGTCGACATAGCGGAGGACGAGCACAGTACGCAGCCGCCGCGGCAACCGGTGCAGCGCGGGCCGCAGGTGCGCGGCGAGTTCGCTGCGCGTGGCCGCGGCTTGCTGGTCGTCGGCGCCGGTGGCGCCGACCCTGGATCGCGGCCGCCACCGGCTGAGGTAGAGCGCCACGACTGTTGCCCGGACGTACGCCTCAGGATCGCCATCCTTCGTCACTCGCGGCCAGGCGAGACCGGTCCTGACCAGCGCCTCGTCGACGAGCCCGAGCGCCGCCGCCTCGTCGCCTGCCAGCAGGTGTGCGTACGAGCGCAGCGCCCCAAGGCGCGCGGCCACGAAGTCGTCGAACGACGGCATCACGGGAACCTGACCAGCCATTCGTGGGTCGGATTAGTGCTCGCGACGGTGGAGCCGACGGTCCAGCCGTACTCGGACAACAGCACATGCTTCCCGGCCGCGCCGCCGCCGAGGCCGACCGCGGCCGCGGGCTGTTCCCCTGAGTCCGGGATAGGAATATTCGGACGGTCGAAGACGACGATGACGCCGCGCGACGGTAGATAGATCCACACGCCGGTGAGCACGGACCGGAAGCCCTTTGCCTTCTCGATCGTGCCGGCGACGGCGACGGCATTGGAGGCATAGGCGAAGCGCCAGGTCTCGGGGACCGGGATCGTTCGGGCGAAGCCGCCGTCCGGACGCGCGGCATGCAGCGTCGACATCACGCTGCCCACCGCGTCCGTCCACACCAGTGCATCGTCGGTCAGCTGGAAGCTCTCCGCCTTGTCGATCACGAGAGCCGATGCCGAGCGAGCTCGCAGGTTCTGCCGCCAGATCGCACCGTCGTGCAGGTAAAAAAGCCAGTCGCCGAAAAACTGCGCGGACGACGCTCGCGCAGCGATCAGCCTGAGCGGCGCTCCGCAGTCGGTTGCCAGGTAGAGGTCGAAGTCGTCGCTCGGGTTTGGACCTGACCCGCCGGTATGCCGGGCCATCTCAACCGCGATCCCGCCCGATCCGACGCTGATTCCGGCATAACCCTGTTCATAGCCGAGGCCAGCCGGATCGTGCCGCGGCAGGGCGAGGTCCTGGACACTGCCTGAGCCGCGATTGGTACACCGGTAGACGACCGCCAGATCCGCGTCCGTATCGGGATTGCCAGTGGCCTTCGCTGTCTCGGTCCAGACGATCGTTGCGCGGAACACCGAGGCCGATCTCAGCTCGGGTAGCTTCGCCTTCGCCACCGTGCGGCCCTTACCCGTCGCCGGATCGAGCTCCACCACGTCAGGGGCGCCGCCCGAGGAGGTGACCATCGCAAGGAGGTTGCCGGACTCGGTCACGCCCTGCGGCACGATCGCCCGGCCGGCCTGGCCCGCATGGCCGGCCATCCGGTAGTTGAGCTCTTTGACCGCTGTGCCGGGCAAGGCGGCGGTGAGATCGGGCACGCTTCCCACCCGGACGACCCGAGGCTGCGGGATCGGTCCCGTGGTCTGTGGCTGGCCGAGCAGGCTGCTCCCCTCATCAGCGCTGGTGCCTTGCCGGAGGACGAGCACCGCGCTGGCAGCGCCAATGGCAACTGCGGCGAGACCGGCGACGACGGATCGGAGGAGAAGCCGGCGGCGCCGGCGGCGGGCCACCTGACCGAGAATCCTCTCGACCTCGCCAGGCTTCGGGGGGAGCTGCCACCGCTCACGCTCGAACACGGCGGTCAGCCAATTGTCATCTGGTGCCATGTCAGGTCACCTCACCCTGATATGCGGCACGCAGCTTCACGAGCCCGCGAGCGGCCTGCGTACGTACTGTCCCGCGCGAGCACTTCAGCGCCTCGGCGATGTCCTCGTCCGGCAGGCCTTCGAGATAGCGCAGGACGAGAACCGCACGCATCCTCGGTGGCACCGCCGCCAGCGCCTGCCGTAGCGCATCGTGGTCCTCGATGCGGGCATACCCCGGCTCGGCTACGGGCCGCTCCAGCTCGCCGCTGCCGACGGGCACCTGCCGGCTGGCCCGCCGCTCGTTGAGGTAGAGACGGAGAATGGTCGTCTTGACGTAAGAGTCAGGCCGGTCCTTGCGGCGTACCCGGGACCAGGCGACGCCGGTACGGACGAGCGCCTCCTGGACCAGGTCCTCGGCCACCCGTTGATCGCCGGACAGCGCGTAGGCATACCCCAGCAGCCTTGGCAGCCCCGCGGCGACGAAGGCTTCAAACCCGGCTAACCGCCCGTTCTGCCCCATCTGATCCGCGACCGGGTCGGCTTCATCTGAGACGGCGTCGGTCGGATCTGGGATGGGGTCGGCAGGCCCATCAGGTGGGCGGGCGGGCGCTGCGGCGGCGTGCCCGCCCGCCCGAACCCGTGAGGCCTGCCCGGAATCCATGCGTGTCCCTCCGGTAATCATTGACACCCCAAGTGCCCAGGCCGTTGCACCTTTCGCCGGAATCTTTCCCTCGGCACGCGTCGGTCCTATCCGGGCGGTCCTTCAGGCCCGGAGGCGTCGAGACTCGGCCGCGCGGGCGGCCAGCTCCTCGGGGGTGTCCGGATAGCGCACCTCTTCGAGAGTGAGGCCGCGCGGGGGGACCACCCCAACCGCGGGATCCTTGACCGCGGCCCTGAGCACCAGCGCAGGCCAGTCGGCCGGCCGCCGGCCGTCACCGACTGCAAGGAGCGCGCCCACCAGGGCCCGCACCATGGTGTGGCAGAACGCATCGGCCTCGACAGTCGCGACAGCCAGCCCGCCCTCGGCACGCCGCCACTGCAGCCCGATCAGCCGCCGGATGGTGGTCGCACCCTCCCGGCTGCGGCAGTACGCCGCGAAGTCGTGCTCGCCGAGCAGGGCACTGGCGGCGCGGTTCATGGCATCCGGGTCCAGCAGCCGCTTGTGCCATAGGACGTCGTGGCGGCGCAGCGGATCCAGTCCCGCAGGGTTGTCAGACACCCGGTAGGCATAGCGGCGGGACAACGCAGAGAAGCGCGCGTCGAAGCCGGCAGCCGCGGGCGCCACCGCGAACACCCAGACGTCTTCCGGGAGAACTCGGGCCAGCTTGCGCACCACCGCGTCGGACGGGCTTACGCCCGGCGGTAGACGCAGGCCGGCCTGCCGCCAAGCCGCAGCTGGGATATCGGCGTGCGCCACTTGAGCACGGGCGTGGACGCCGGCGTCGGTTCGCCCCGCCACTGTCAACCCAACACGCCCACCTAAACGCAGAACGACGCCCACAGCCTCCTCAACGACGGCCTGGACCGTGCGCCGACCCGGCTGGCGTGCCCAGCCGGAAAAGCGCCCGCCGTCATAACCGAGATCAAGCCGCAGCCGAAGGAGCCCGCCGTTCCCGGATTCATCATCGGCCGTCCCAGCGGGATGCTCCCCTGGTCCGGCCCCGGATCCGGGATCGACGGGCTCCTGTGCCGCCTCGGCTGAGGTCAGGACTTCTCCTCGCCGGCCTCGCTGCCATCGTCCGCCTCTGCGGCCTCCACGCCTGCCTCCGCGTTGGTTGCCGGCAGCCCCGCGCTCGTCTCGTCCGCGCCAGTCTCGGCAACCTCGGCGGCGGCGACCTCGTCGACAGCCTCCGCGGTCGGCTCGGCCAGTGCCTCAGTCTCGCCGGCGGTCGGCTCGGCCGGTGCCTCCGTCTTGGCCGCGGCCGGCTCAACCGGTGCTTCGGTCTCGTCGGCGGCCGTCGGCGCAGTCGTCGTCTTCTTGGCCGCTGCCTTCTTGCGGCTGCGAGACGGCTTGGCCGGGGCCGGCGCGACCAGCTCCTCGACCAGCTCGATCATGGCCATCGGCGCGTTGTCGCCCTTGCGGGGGGGCACCTTCACGATCCTGGTGTAGCCGCCGTTTCGCGCCTCGTACCGCGGGGCGATCTCGGTGAAGAGCGCGTGCACCACACCCTTGTCCCTGATGATCCGCAGCACCCGTCGCCGGTTCTGCAGGTCGCCGCGC
>DASYTV010000214.1:0-3296 GCA_036001885.1 Actinomycetes bacterium | reverse complement strand
CAGATCGCCAAGATGCGCGAGGCCGGCCTGGTCGTGGGCCGGACCCTCGAGCTGCTGCGCGGCGCGGTCGCTCCCGGCGTGACGACTGCGGCGCTCGACGCGATCGCCGAGGAGCACATCAGGGACAGCGGTGCGGTGCCGTCGTTCAAGGGCTACCACGGCACCTACCCGGCAACGATCTGTGCATCGGTCGACGACGAGATCGTCCATGGCATCCCAGGCCCACGGGCATTGCGCGAGGGTGACATCATCTCCATCGACTGCGGCGCGATCGTGGATGGATGGCATGGCGACGCCGCGATCACGGTGCCGGTTGGGGAGGTCAGCAGCAAGCTGACCGCACTCATGGAGGTCTGCGAGGCGGCGCTGTGGCGCGGGCTCGCTGCCGCGGTCATCGACCACCGCCTCACCGACATCTCGCACGCCGTCGAGTCGTACATCCGCGCCGCCGGGCCCTACGGGGTGATAGAGGAGTACGTCGGTCACGGTATCGGCTCGGCCATGCACCAAGATCCACCGGTGCCCAACTACGGGCGTCCTGGACGCGGACCGCGGTTGGTCAAGGGCATGGCACTGGCCATAGAGCCGATGATCACGCTCGGTAATCGGCATACCCGGCTGCTGGCCGACGACTGGACCGTCGTCACGGCCGACGGCTCGTATGCCGCCCATTTCGAGCACACGGTCGCCATAACCGAGGACGGACCTTGGGTGCTCACCGCCCTCGACGGGGGTCGCGCCCAGCTGGCCGAGCTGGCCGCGGTGGCATCCCCCTGACTGTGGGAGACCGGGAGATCGTCGCCGATTGGCGATCGGGACCGTTCTTGACGTAAACTCGTCCTTCGGTTCACTATTGGCCCCTGCCCGTCGGCACCCCGCGGCTGGTTTCCGGTGCTCGTACGGCGGGGCTTCGTGTGTGCCACCGAACTGATTCGTGATCAACGATCCGTCTTCGCCTGCTTCGGGCGATGCACAGATCATGATCCGGACCGACTAAAGGCGATCAACCCAACCAACGCCCAGGCGGAGGGACATGCCCAAGAAAGAGGGTGCCATCGAGATCGAGGGCACCGTCGTCGAGAGCCTCCCGAACGCGATGTTCCGGGTGGAGCTCGCTAACGGGCACAAGGTCCTCGCGCATATCAGCGGGAAGATGCGGATGCACTACATCCGGATCCTCCCTGACGACCGGGTGGTCGTCGAGCTGAGTCCGTACGACCTGAGCCGCGGCCGGATCGTCTACCGCTACAAGTGAGCACGTCCGGCAGCGCTGGAGATGGTAGGGGCCGTCCCGTCCGGCCGGGGCTCGACCTTCGAACCCCGACTCGACGCTCTCGAGCGCGAGATGAGAGATGTCCCTGGAGAGAGCCATGAAGGTTAAGCCGAGCGTCAAGAAAATCTGCGACAAGTGCAAGGTGATCCGCCGCCACGGACGGGTCATGGTGATCTGCGATAACCCCCGGCACAAGCAGCGCCAGGGCTGAAGCCCAGGAATGCTTCTGAGCCGGACCTGACACATCGAGTCCGTACCGCAAGCAGCATCCGACCCCCGTTCGATCCCTCAGGAGCGATTGGGACGACACCCCCGGCGCGGAGGCCGGGGACCTGCCGTCCGGCAGGACCGATGCTGTGTCAGACCTCCGCCATGAGCGAACCAGGAGCACGCCAAGATGGCACGCCTCGCCGGCGTCGACCTTCCCCGCGACAAGCGGCTTGAGGTCGCCTTGACCTATCTCTACGGCATCGGCCGTACTCGCGCGCAGCAGACGCTCGCCGCGACCGGCGTTTCACCCGACCTGCGAGTTCACGACCTCGGTGACGAGGACCTCGTGAAGCTTCGCGACTGGATCGAGGCCAACTACCAGATCGAGGGTGACCTGCGCCGCGAGGTGCAGTCCGACATCCGGCGCAAGGTCGAGATCGGCAGCTACCAGGGCGTGCGGCACCGCCGCGGCCTGCCCGTCAACGGTCAGCGGACCCACACCAACGCGCGCACTCGCAAGGGCCCGCGCAAGGCGATCGCCGGCAAGAAGAAGCCAGGGAAGAAGTAGGGGAACCAGCCAAATGCCTCCGAAGAGCCGCCAGGCGGGCGCCAAGAAGGTGCGCCGCAAGGAGCGGAAGAACGTGGCCCACGGCCACGCTCACATCAAGAGCACCTTCAATAACACCATCGTCTCGATCACTGACCCGACCGGTGCGGTGATCGCGTGGGCCAGCGCCGGCCAGGTCGGTTTCAAGGGTTCGCGCAAGTCGACCCCGTTCGCCGCACAGATGGCCGCGGAAGCCGCAGCCCGGCGCGCCCAGGAGCACGGCATGCGCAAGGTCGACGTTTTCGTCAAGGGTCCCGGCTCCGGCCGGGAGACCGCGATCCGGTCCCTGCAGGCAGTAGGCCTCGAGGTCGGTTCGATCCAAGACGTCACGCCAGTCCCGCACAATGGCTGCCGCCCGCCGAAGCGGCGCCGAGTCTGAAAGTAGGAGATAGCACGACATGGCTCGGTACACCGGAGCGGACTGCAAGCGCTGCCGCCGCGAGAAGATGAAGCTCTTCCTCAAGGGCGCCAAGTGCGAATCACCGAAGTGCCCGATCGAGATCCGGCCCTACCCGCCGGGTGAGCACGGCCGCGGCCGCACCAAGGACAGCGAATACCTGCTGCAGCTCCGCGAGAAGCAGAAGGCGCGCCGCATCTACGGCGTGCTCGAGAAGCAGTTCCACAACTACTACGAAGAGGCCAACAAGCGAACCGGCAAGACCGGTGACAACCTGCTGCGCATCCTCGAGAGCCGCGTCGACAACGTGGTCTACCGCTCGGGCTTCGCGAAGAGCCGCGACATGGCCCGCCAGCTCGTGCGCCATGGCCACTTCACCGTCAACGGCCAGAAGGTCGACATTCCCTCCTACCGCGTGTCGGAGAATGACATCGTGGAGGTCAGGGAGTCCTCGCGCGAGCTGACGCCCTTCGTCATCGCCCGCGCCGAGGCGGGCGAGCGCATCGTCCCCGCGTGGCTCGAGGTCATCCCGAACCAGCTGCGGATCCTCGTCCACTCGCTGCCGGCCCGGCAGGTCATCGACACACCGGTCCAGGAGCAGCTCATCGTCGAGCTCTATTCGAAGTAAGACCCAACAGGAAGTAACACCCGACCAGAAGGAACGGCAGGGGACTCTGCCCCTGCCCGCGTCTGTCATATGGCGGGCGACGCGAAAGGAAGTAACGAAGTGCTCATCGCACAGCGACCAACACTTACCGAGGAACCGGTTCACGAGTTCCGGTCCAGGTTCATCATCGAGCCACTCGAGC
>DASYTV010000213.1:0-14822 GCA_036001885.1 Actinomycetes bacterium | reverse complement strand
GGGCGCGGAGTAGTGCTGGCGGGCGCGGAGTAGTGCTGGCGGGCGCGGAGTGGTGCTGGCGGGCGCGGAGTGGTGCTGCCGGGCGCGGAGTACCGCCGCAGGGCACAGAGACGTGCCCCCCGGGCAGCCGCACGAACGGGAGAACTGTTGGCTGATGACGACTCGCCGGACCTCCCTCCTCGTCGGCCGTGCCGGAGTCTGGTGGGAGCGCTCACACGCATGGTGGACCGGTGGTCGATCGCCGTCAAGTCTCTCGTCGCGGCGGCCTGGCGCCGCCGAGAATCAGTACCGCCGTCGTGATCAGGCAACCGCGGCGACCACACCGAGGACGGGTCCTCGCGCTCAGGGCCAAGCGTCATTCGGCCGGCGCAAGCTCCTGCCGGCCCTTTCCGACAAGGCATTTTGTGCTCGTTCGGAGAGATCCGGGGATTCGCAGGCGTGTCCCGCTTGCCTGTCCATCGGACGCTGCCGGGGTCTTGCGAGCGGCGGTCGCCGGCGCGGATTTCGCGGCGCTCGGCAACCTTTTGGTAACGCATCCTTGACACAGAGGTCGTACGGCTCCCAGACTTCCGGCAAGCCTGTGGGAGCGCTCCCACGGATCAGGAAGACGCTCACGAACCAGTCCAGCGAACGCTGGACACCACCTCGACCGGTCCGGCAATGTGCTGGGCCCCACCTCTCCACAGGGGGTAGACACCGTGCGAAACCGTTCCAAGAAGGGCGCTGCTCTAGTGGCCGCGGTTGCTACGGCGATGCTCATGGCGGCCTGTTCGTCAGATGACGACAGCGGCGGCAGCAATGCCACCAGCAACGAGCCGGTGAGCCTGACCGTCGGCACGTTCGGCACCTTCGGATACACCCAGGCCAAGCTGTACGACGAGTACATGCGGCTCCACCCCAACGTCCACATCACTGAACGCCACGTCGAGCAGGGTGGGCCGTACGCCCAGGCGCTGTTCCAGCAGCTCGGCGCGGGTTCCGGCGCTCCTGACGTCGCAGCGATCGAGGAAGGTTCGATCGGCCAGGCCATGAAGATCGCCGACAAGTTCAACGACCTGAAGGCGATCGGCCCGAACACGGATGGCCGCTGGCTCGACTGGAAGACGGCCCGCGCCACCACACCCGACGGCAAGCTGATCGGCTACGGCACCGATATCGGGCCGCAGGCGATCTGCTACCGCAAGGATCTGTTCGCGAAGGCGGGCCTTCCCTCCGACCCGGCGCAGGTAGCACCGCTGTTCGCCTCCTGGGACTCCTACTTCAATACGGGCAAGCAGTTCATCGCGAAGTCGGATGTCGCGTGGTTCGACTCGGCGAGCCAGATCTTCAACGCCATGTACAACCAGCTACCTGTCGGCTTCTCGGACAAGAGCAACAACCTCGTCATCGAGACGAACACGGATCTGCATAACGCGTGGAACACCGTGTCCGTGGCCGTGAAGGACGGACTGTCAGCGAAGCTTCCCGCCTTCAGTGACGAGTGGAACGCCGGCTTCCAGAAGGGCACGTTCGCCACTGAGGCGTGCCCGTCCTGGATGCTCGGTGTGATCAAGGGCGGCGCGGGCGAGAAGAACACAGGCAAGTGGGCTGTCGCGGACGCCTTCCCCGGTGGCGGAGGCAACTGGGGCGGCTCGTACCTCACCGTGCCGAGCCAGACCAAGCACCCGAAGGAGGCCGCTGAGCTCGCTGCTTGGCTGACCGCCCCAGAGCAGCAAATCAAGGCCTTCAAGGCGGCTGGCACCTTCCCAAGCCAGGTCCAGGCGCTGACCAGCCCCGATCTGCTCAGCTTCAAGGACGACTACTTCGGTGGCGCCGAAGTTGGCAAGATCTTCGGCGAACGAGCCCAGGCGATCACCGAGGCCCAGTGGAAGGGTCCGAACGACCTCGCGATCCAGGACAACGCGGCGAGCCCCGCTCTCCAGGCTGTTGAGCAGGGGAAGACCGCTGACCAGGGCTGGACGCAGTTCGTCGACGAGGCAAAGCGCATCGCCGAGGGCGGTTAGCGCTCATCGGGGTGGGGGCCGTGGCGGCGGCCCCCACCCGGACATCGGTGCACGGCAAGGCAACGACCAAACCACGAGCGGTACGCGTCCCGGTCCGTGGTCACTGGTCGCTGTCAACAGGCTGACTCGCTGCCGGTGATCACCGAACCGCCCTGTTGACTGTGTCCGACTCGGCAGCGCCAGCAAAGGAGGGGTGACGATGGCCGCGACCACCATCGCGACGCCCGCTCGGCGGCGGCTGACGGTCAAGCAACGGCTGAGTAGGCTGGACATCAAGCTGTCGCCCTACCTCTACATCGCCCCCTTCTTCATCATCTTTGCCCTGGTCGGACTCTTCCCGCTGCTCTACACGGCGTGGGTGTCCCTGCACCGATGGAGCTTCGGGAGCGATAAGCCAGATGCCTATGTCGGGCTGCACAACTACCAGCGGCTCTGGCACGACGAGCTGTTCTGGAATTCGCTCAAGAACACGGTGAGCATCTTCCTCATCTCGAGCACTACGCAGATCGTGCTGGCCATGCTGCTCGCCGTTCTCCTCAACGAGCAGATCCGGTTCCGCACCGGTTTCCGAATCGCGCTCCTCCTGCCATATGCCACCAGCCTGGTCGCGGTCGGGATCATCTTCAGTAACCTCTTCGGCGACCAGTTCGGTTTGATCAACAACATCCTCGGCTGGTTCGGCCTGAACGGCATCAACTGGCACACCGACCGCCTCCCCAGTCATCTGGCCATATCGACCATGGTCAACTGGCGATGGACCGGATACAACGCGTTGATCTTCCTCGCCGCGATGCAAACCATCCCGAAAGACCTCTACGAAGCAGCGCGTGTCGATGGCGCCAACACCTGGGAACGCTTCCGCTACATCACCGTCCCCATGTTGCGGCCGGTCATCATCTTCGTGGTCATTACCTCGACGATCGGCGGGCTGCAGATCTTCACCGAGCCGAGGATGTTCGACCCCATCCCCGGTACTGGGAACGGCGGTGCGAGCCACCAGTTCCAGACGATCACGCTGTTGCTCTGGCAGGAAGGTTTCCGCAACTTCCACTTGGGTTACGCCGCCGCCATCGCGTGGGCGCTCTTCCTGATCATCGTTGCGTTCGCTATCGCCAACTTCTTCGTCGTTCGGAGGATCTCGTCGGCAGAGGCGGAGGGGCAATGACGACCCTCGATGCCACCACGCCGCAGGCGGCGCCGCCGAGCGCTGCCCCGCGCGTACCGCGTCCCGCGCCGCGGGCCAGGCGCCGCGGCCGCGGCTGGCGGCCGACCCTGCTTACCTACGGCCTGCTGACTGCTTTCCTCCTCGGCTCGGCCTTCCCGTTGTATTGGCAGGTGCTGGTGGGCAGCCGCGAATCCACGACTGCCTTCGACTCAACCCCGCCGCTGCTGCCCGGCGGCAACTTCTTCAGCAACGCGCAGCGGGTCTTTGACCAGGTCCGATTCTGGAAGGCACTGTCGAACAGCCTGATCGTCGCCGGCGCCATCACCCTGTCTGTCGTCCTCTTCTCGACGCTCGCCGGTTTCGCCTTCGCCAAACTGCGCTTCCGTGGCCGCAACGCCCTGTACGTCTTCGTCATCGCGACCCTCGCCGTGCCAACCCAGCTCGGGATCGTGCCGCTCTACATCCTGATGGCGAAGTACGGCTGGGTCGGACACCTCCAAGCCGTCATCGTGCCCAACATGGTCACTGCTCTCGGCGTCTTCTGGATGCGGCAGTACCTCGTCCAAGCCGTCCCGAACGAGCTCATCGAGGCAGCCAGGGTGGACGGATGCAGCATGATCCGCGTCTTCTGGCACGTGTGCGTGCCGGCAGCGCGGCCTGCGGCGGCCGTCCTCGGTGTCTTCACGTTCGTGATGGCGTGGAACGACTTCCTCTGGCCACTGATCGCCCTCAACCCGGAGAACCCAACGGTCCAGGTGGCGATCGACCAGATCAACACCGGCTTCAGCAAGGACTTCTCGCTGATCATGACGGGAACGACGCTCGCCACCCTGCCCTTGATCATCGGCTTCATCTTCCTCGGCCGCCAGATTGTCGCCGGAATCATGCAGGGCGCAGTGAAGGGATGACCGTGCACAACGTGACAGCACCGGAGCCAGCTGGGAGCCCCGAGGCGGTGGCGCCCTTCCCGGCGCACTTCATGTGGGGCGCGGGGACCGCGGCGTACCAGATCGAGGGTGGCGTGCACGCCGGCGGACGCGGGCCTTCGATCTGGGACACCTTCAGCCACACCCCGGGGATGGTGCGCCACGGCGACACCGGCGACGTCGCAGCCGATCACTACACCCGTTATACGCAGGACGTCGCGCTGATGCAGAAGCTCGGCCTCACCGCCTATCGGTTCTCGGTGGCATGGTCACGCATCCAGCCAGATGGCAGCGGCCCCGCCAACCAGGCGGGCCTCGATTTCTACCGCAGGCTCGTCGACGAACTGCTCGCCGCCGGCATCACACCTGTACTCACTCTCTATCACTGGGATCTCCCGCAGGCGCTCGAGGACGCGGGCGGGTGGCCCGCCCGCGACACTGCCCACCGATTCGCCGATTATGCGGAGCTCGTGTACGACGCGCTCGCGGATCGTGTCCCCATCTGGACGACCGTGAACGAGCCGTGGTGCACGGCCTTCCTCGGTTACTGCTCCGGCAGGCACGCGCCGGGCCGCCACGAGCCGGCCGCGTCGCTGCGCGCGGCGCATCACCTTCTGCTCGGGCATGGCCTAGCCACCGCGGCAATGCGGGCGATGGGTCGGGCCACAGACAACCGGTTCTCGATCGCGCTCAATCTCGACCCGATCCTGCCGGACACGAACAGCGAGGCCGACCGCGAGGCGGCGCGCAGGATCGACGCGCTGTACAACCGGATCTTCCTCGATGCCGTTCTCCTCGGCCGGTATCCGGAGGACCTGATCACCGACGCGCGTTCACTGACCGACTGGTCCTTCGTGGCGGACGCAGACATGAGGACGATCGCCGCGCCCATCGACCTGCTCGGCGTGAATTACTACCGTCCCGCGAGGGTCGCGGCGAAGACTTCCGGAGCAGAGACGCCGACCGTCGAAGCCGCAGCCGGCACGCCGCACGGCGGATGGGGCGGCGAGCGGTCGCCCTACCCCGGATGCGACGACATCGAGTCGAGGCCCGGACCAGGACCCGTGACCGCGAGCGGCTGGGAGATCAATCCGGAAGGCCTTCTGGAGGTGCTGCTCCGGTTGGACCGCGAGTATCCGGCCATCCCGCTCGCAGTCACCGAGAACGGTGCGGCGTTCGACGATCTGGTCACATCGGACGGCCAGGTGCTCGACCAGGGCCGGATCGACTTCCTCGACGCGCATTTCCGGGTGTCGGCCGAAGCGATGGAGGCCGGAGTCGATCTGCGGGGCTACTTCGTCTGGTCGCTGCTGGACAATTTCGAGTGGGCGGAGGGCTACACACGTCGGTTCGGTCTGATCCATGTGGACTTCGCCTCCGGCGAGCGGCGGCTGAAGGAGAGCGCGCTGTGGTACCGCGACGTCATCACCCGCGGTGGTCTCGCGTGACCGAGGCCGTGTCCGCGACAACGGAGGCAGACAAGTCTCCTTAGCGGAACGCTGGGACGTCGTACGGTTCATATCGGAAACGCGGGGAGGAGGCGACTATGGCACTCGGGTATCAGCGACCGACGCTCGAGGACGTTGCCGCGCTCGCCCGTGTCTCACGCGGAACGGTGTCACGCGTCATCAACGGCTCGCCGAAGGTCAGTCCGCATGCGAGAGACGCGGTCGAGGACGCGATCAGCCGGCTGGGGTACGTCCCGAACCGGGCCGCTCGAGCGCTGGCCAGCCAGCGTACGGACACCGTCGCCCTGGTGGTTTCCGAGCCGCACGCCTTGCTGTTCACCGACCCATTCTTCGGCGGCATTGTGCGCGGCGTCAGCCAGCAGCTTGCCAACACCGGGCAGCAGCTCCTGCTGATCATGGTGCAGGGCGCCGACGATCACGCCAGAGTCGAGAAGTACCTGCTCGGTGGGCACGTCGACGGCGTTCTCCTGCTGTCGCTGCATGGCGCCGATCCGCTTCTCGCCGCCCTGGACAGGGCGAGCGTCCCCACGGTGGTAGGCGCGCGGCCACTCGACCCGCGGGTCGATCTGCCATACGTCGACATCGACAACCGCGGTGGCAGCCGGTCAGCGGTGAAATACCTGCGCGACCTGGGCCGGCGGGAAATCGCGACGATCGCCGGACCTCAGGACATGGCGCCCGGCGTCGACCGGCTCGCGGGCTACCGCGACGTCGTCGGAGAGACGGCGGATCCGACGCTGGTGGCGTACGGCGACTTCTCAGAGGCCAGCGGCGAGCGGTCCATGGCCGAGCTGCTGGAGGCACATCCATCCCTAGACGCGGTTTATGTCGCGGCTGACCTGATGGCGGCGGGCTCTCTGCGAGCGTTGCGCCGCGCCGGCCGGCGGATTCCTGACGACGTCGCCGTCGTCGGCTTCGACGACGTCGACCTCGCCCAGCACACCGACCCACCGCTGACCACGGTCCGGCAGCCGACCGTCGGGATGGGGCAGGAAATGGCAAAGCTCCTGCTCGCCCTCGCCGACGGGCCGGCTCAATCCCCGGTGCTGCTCCCGACCGAGCTCATCATCCGCGATTCTGCTTGACCGGCCGATCTGTCCGCGCGTTCAAGAAAGCCCCAACCCGGACGGCCCGGGTGGGGCTCTCTTGGAGCGGTCGAGTCAGCTGCTGCCGGTGAGCTTCTCGCGGAGTGCAGCGAGCGCCTCGTCAGAGGCGAGCGTCCCGGTGACCTCGGGTTCCTCCGGCTGCTCGGCCGGTGCCGGTGTTTCGCCCGCTTCGGCGTCCGCCTTGCGGGCCTCCTCGACCTGCTTGCGGTGCGCCTCGTAGCGCGTCCGCGCCTCGGCGTACTGCTTCTCCCACGCGTCACGCTGACCTTCGTAGCCCGGCAGCCATTCGTTCGTCTCGGGGTCGAAGCCCTCGGGGTAGATGTAGTTGCCCTGCTCGTCGTACTCGGCGGGCATGCCGTACAGCGTGGGGTCGAAGTGGTCCTCGACCGCCTCGCCCACGGTTCCCTCGTTGGCCTGTTTGAGGGAGAGCGAGATGCGCCGCCGCTCGAGGTCGATGTCGATGACCTTCACGAAGATCTCGTTGCCGACCTGGACCACCTGCTCGGGGATCTCCACATGACGCTCGGCCAGCTCGGAGATGTGAACCAAGCCCTCGATGCCCTCGTCGACTCGCACGAACGCACCGAACGGCACCAGCTTGGTAACCCGGCCGGGGACGACCTGACCGATCGCATGGGTGCGGGCGAATTGCTGCCACGGGTCTTCCTGGGTCGCCTTGAGCGACAGCGAGACCCGCTCGCGGTCCATGTCGACGTCGAGAACCTCGACGGTGACCTCCTGACCGACCTCCACGACCTCCGAGGGGTGGTCGATGTGCTTCCACGACAGTTCGGAGACGTGAACGAGACCGTCGACACCCCCGAGGTCGACGAATGCCCCGAAGTTGACGATCGACGACACCACACCCGTACGGATCTGGCCCTTTTGCAGCGTCGTGAGGAAGGTCTGGCGTACCTCGGACTGGGTCTGCTCCAGCCACGCGCGGCGGGATAGCACCACGTTGTTGCGATTCTTGTCCAGTTCGATGATCTTGGCCTCGAGCTCCTTGCCGACATACGGCTGCAGGTCTCGAACCCGGCGCATCTCGACGAGGGAGGCAGGCAGGAAGCCGCGTAGACCGATGTCGAGGATGAGGCCACCCTTGACGACCTCGATCACGGTGCCGGTGACGACGCCGTCCTCCTCCTTGATCTTCTCAATCGTGCCCCAGGCGCGTTCGTACTGGGCGCGCTTCTTGGACAGGATCAGACGGCCTTCCTTGTCCTCCTTCTGGAGAACGAGCGCCTCGATGCTGTCTCCCACGGCAACGACCTCGTGCGGGTCGACATCGTGCTTGATGGACAGCTCGCGGCTGGGAATGACGCCTTCGGTCTTGTAGCCGATGTCGAGCAGGACCTCGTCCCTGTCGACCTTGACGACGACACCGTCCACGATGTCACCGTCGTTGAAATACTTGATCGTTTCGTCGATCGCGGCGAGGAACGCTTCCTCGGACCCGATGTCGTTAATCGCTACCTGCGGGGTGTTCGAGGCGGCCTCGGTGGTGCTCGTCATCAGCTAGTGGACTCCGATACGGACATTTGGTGTGGTGGTTGTCGCGCGGCGGGCCTGGTTCGCCCTGCCGATGTCCGTCGGGTCAGAATTCGATGACCGGAAGGTGGTCGACACGGTCGAGCGCGGCCTGCTCGGTCTGAGTCGCGCAGGCCCCGCAGCGCACCGGCCAGAATACGGTGCGTCCTCGCACAAGGTCAATCCGAAAGAAGATCCATCACGACTGACGGGAGAAGATCAGTCCAATGGTGGAGCCTGTCATGCGCCGACCCGTTTCCGCAGGCGAGACGGTACGAGCCAACCGATTGTGGTGGGACCGCGCGGCGGACTGGTACCAGGCGGAACACGGGGAGTTCCTCCGCGACGTCGGCTTCATTTGGTCTCCGGAAGGCCTCGACGAAGCCCAGGCCGGGCTCCTCGGCCCGGTCCGTGGCCTCCGCGTCTTGGAGGTGGGCTGCGGGGCCGGTCAATGCGCGCGCTGGCTGCTCGCTGCCGGGGCTTCCACGGTGGCAGGCATCGATCTTTCCTCCACCCAGCTCACCCACGCGACAGAGTTGAACGAAAGGTCAGGGCTGCACCCGTTCTTGATCCAAGGCGACGCGGAACGGCTGCCATTTGGATCGGAAGCGTTCGACCTGGCCTGCTCGGCCTTCGGCGCGGTCCCGTTCGTCGCCGATTCGGCGCGGCTCATGAGGGAGGTAGCCCGAGTGCTCACGCCCGGCGGCCGTTGGGTTTTCTCCGTGTCCCACCCGATCCGCTGGTGCTTCCCCGATGACCCCGGCGAAGCGGGCCTGACCGTGCGCGACTCCTACTTCGACCGGCGCGCCTACGTGGAGCAGGACAACCGCGGCATCGCGACGTATGCGGAGCACCATCGGACGATGGGTGATCGAGTCAGGGAGATCGTCGCCGCCGGATTCCGGCTGGTCGATCTGGTGGAGCCTGAGTGGCCGGATGGGCACGACCGGGTCTGGGGCGGCTGGAGTCCGTTGCGTGGCCGGCTGATACCGGGAACGGCGATCTTCGTCTGCGACAAACCGTCCGCATGAGGGGCACCTTCACCCCGACCTATCGGGTGAAGGTGCCCCTCATGCGTGGCGGGATGGAGCAATGGTGCCCTTGATCATCGCCGAACTGGGCGATCACACCCTTGCCCCGGGTTCCCCTTCGCCTGCATCGCTCCCCTGCGCTGAGGAGGGACTCCGTTCGGGCCGCGACTACGGAGTGGGGCTTGGCGTGGTCGTCGGCTCCGCGGAGGGATCGGTCGACGCCTCGGTGGACGTGGTAGTGCTCGACGTGGAGTCGGTTGCGCTTGACGCGGAGTCGGTCGCGCTTGACGTGGTTGTGCTCGCCGTGGAATCGGGTGTGCTTGCCGTGGAGTCGGGTGTGCTCGCCGTGGAGTCGGGTGTGCTCGGGGTCGACGTGGTAGTGCTCGGCGTCGAGTCCGTGCTGCTCGTCGACCCGCTGCTCGGTGCGGGATCGCTCGACGTGGTCGAAGAGCTCGTGGACGAGCCGCCCGATGAGCCGCCGGATGTCGTGGTCGATGAGGACGTCGAACTCGAGGTCTCGCTCGGCGTCGACGAGCTCGTGGACGATGATGTGGACGAGCCGCTTGGCGACGAGCTGGAGGACTGGCTCGGAGCCTGTGTCGTCGCCGAGCCGCCTGACGACGAGCCGGCGGTAGGGGTGTCGGTCGGCGCGCTGGTGGGGTCCGGTGAGCCGCCGGTTAGCCCTCCCGCGGAAGCCGCTGTCTTCACCATTATCGATTCCGACGCGGGCGATGAGTGTCCTGCCGCGTCCTTCGCCACCACTGTGAACGTATAGTCGCCATCTGCGTCCAGCCCGCTAACGGTCGCGGCGCAGGTCATGCTTCCGGTGGCCTGGTCGGCCGTGCAGTCCACGGCTGAGACGGGCAGGGTGGACGCCTGGCCGCCCGCCTTGGCGTAGGACACGACGTAGCCGGTCACCTCGACGTCGTCGCTGGCCGGCAGCCAGGCCAGCCTCACCGACCAGGTGGCGGCCGGATCGCCGGGCGTCGGCGGCGATGCGACCCCGGCGAGCCCCGCCGGCGCGGTCGGGGCCTCACGGTCTGCGGGAATGGTGGCCGCTGCTTTCGAGGATCGGTTTCCGTTGCCGTCGATGGCGAAGAGCTCCACCGTGTAGGGCGTGCCGGACGACAGTCCTGCCACTCCGGCGGTGGTCCCGTCGACAGTCACCCGCGCGCCGGCCGCAACCGCGCCGCTTGGGTCGCGCACGAACACGAGGTAGGTCGGCGAGGAGTCGACGTTATCGCTGGCCGCCGCCCAGCGGAGTTGGAGCGAGTCGCGATTCTGCTGAGCGATCTCGAGGCCCGCCGGCACCGATGGCGGCGTGACATCGGTGAGGACGGTCACCGGTGCGGAGAGTGCCGAGTGGTTCCCTGCCGCGTCTCGCGCGCGGACCCTGAAGGTGTATGTGTGATCGGCGGCAAGTCCGTTGACCGTGAGCTTCGTGCCGCTGACGGTCGCGATTCGGTTGCCGCCACGGAAGACCTCGTATGCGGTCACGGCGACGTTGTCCTTGGCCGCACCCCACGCCAAGCTCACGGAAGTCCCGGTGTGACCGATCACCCGCAGGTTCGCCGGCGTTGACGGCGACTTGTGGTCGGCCGGCGGCCGCTGAGTCGGGCTCGGCGACGGACTCGGCGCAGGAGTCGGCGGGGCCGTGGAGGTGGAAGGTGCCGGCGGCGGGAAGCTCGTGGTCGGGGTCGGGAGTACCGGAATCCCGCCGGTGCGTTGGTATGCCCTGATCCACGAGAGAACGGTGTCCACATAGGACACCGACGGATTGTAGGCATAGAGCGCCGCCCGCAGATTGCTCTCGACGGCGAGATTCGCGGCCCCCGCGCAGAGGTATTGAGCGGCCGCCAAGGTGGAGTCGTACACGTTGTTCGGGTCCTTGGCCCCATCGGCGTTGCCGTCCACACCATAGGTCCGCCACGTCGCCGGCAGGAACTGCATCGGCCCAACCGCGTGATCCCATCGGGGGTCGCCGTCATACCTTCCGTGGTCGGTGTCGCTCCCGGAGGTGAGCGCCGGACCGATGATTGGCATGATTGTGGTGCCGTCGCCGTGCAGATTGCCTCCACCGGCGTGCTGCGACTCCACCCGGCCGATTCCGGCGAGCATCTCCCAGGTCAGGCCGCAGCTCGGCGCACGCTGAGTCATCGTGTCCGCGGCCGCGATATAAGCGGCGAGCACATTGACCGGGATGCCCAGGTCAGAGCCGGGGAGCGCGCCTGTCCCTGCCCCGATCGGGTTCGCGGGGTCCGTTGGCCCGGGGGCGGCGGGCGGCGGGGGCGCCGGCGGCAGAGCGAGGTCGCCTGGGGCGGGGAGGTGGACTGGGGTCGCCCAGGGGTCGAAGGGATAGGCAGACGATACGAGCGCGCCGGGCAGCGCGTCGCGGGCGAGCGCGATGAGGTCGAAGGCCTGCGTCGGCGGGCCCACGGCGGCACAGGCCATCGCAGCGGCAGCTAATAGCGCCCCGCGGCGGATGGTCACAGTCGTGCGCACCCTGCCTCCCCGTAGTCGTTTCCGACCTTAGGCGCCCGTTTGTCGAACGTAAATCATTCCGGGAATCGCTGCCAGACCGAACCGGCAACTCTTGAAAAAAAGATCGTAACCCCTAGCCCGGAGCGTCCCACGAAAGCCGTGTCCGTGCAGGTCAGGCAGGCGTACTGAGCTGGTGACCCGCTTGCTCGGCTCACCGCCAGCAGTTCATGGTCACTGGCCTTTGGGGAGGAATTCGGCGCGTAACCGCCAGTGATCACGGAGTAGACGTCTTCGCCTCACGCAGTTTTTAGTGGGCGGCGTCCTCCCAGGTGGCGCCGAAGCCGACGGAGACGTCGAGCGGGACCTGCAGCTCGTAGGCTCCCGCCATCTGCTCTCTGACCAGCGATTCCACCGCTGCACGCTCCGCCGGCGCGATCTCGAGAACGAGCTCATCATGCACCTGGAGGAGCATCCGCGACCGCAGACCGGCCTCGCGCAGCGCTCTGTCGACACCAAGCATCGCGACCTTCATGATATCGGCCGCCGAGCCTTGGATCGGCGCGTTGAGCGCCATGCGCTCGGCCATCTCCCGCCGTTGGCGGTTGTCGCTGGTCAGATCGGGCAGATAGCGACGCCGACCCAGCAGCGTCTCGGTGTAGCCGGTCCTGCGTGCCTCGTCCACGACGTTGCGCAGGTAGTCACGGACGCCACCGAAGCGCTCGAAATACTCCTCCATCAGCCCTCGTGCCTCCTCGCTGGAGATGCCGAGCTGCTGAGAAAGGCCGTATGCGGACAAACCGTATGCGAGTCCGAAATTCATCGCCTTGATCTTGGCTCGCATCGCCGGGGTCACATCGGCAGGCGGCACACCGAAGACTCGGGATGCCGTGGCTGCGTGAAAGTCCACGCCAGACCGAAGCGCCTCGATCAGTCCGGCATCCGCTGATACGTGCGCCATGATGCGCATCTCGATCTGGCTGTAGTCAGCGGTCATCAGTGACTCGAAGTCCGATCCGACCACGAATGCCCGCCGGATCCGCCGCCCCTCCTCGGTCCTGATCGGAACGTTTTGAAGGTTGGGGTCGGTCGAGGACAGCCGCCCTGTCGCGGCGATCATCTGGTTGAAGGTTGTGTGGATCCGCCCGTCGTCTTCGATGGACTTGATCAGTCCTTCGACCGTCGTACGCAGCTTCGACACATCACGGTGACGCAGGAGATGGGCGAGCAGCGAGTGCTCGGTCTGCGCATAGAGGCCGGTCAGCGCGTCGGCGTCGGTGGTGTACCCCGTTTTGATGCGCTTCGTCTTGGGGAGCTTGAGCTCCTCGAAGAGAATTGCCTGGAGCTGCTTGGGCGAGCCGAGGTTGAACTCTCGTCCGACGACTGCATAAGCCTGCTCAGCCGCGGTCTTCACCTCGGCTGCGAAGCCGGCTTCGAGATCGGCAAGGTAGTCAGCGTCGGCTGCGATCCCGACCTGCTCCATCTTGGCGAGGACATGTACGAGTGGCAGCTCGACGTCGCGCAGCAGCGGCATGCCGTTTTTGGCTTCGAGCTCTCCGTCGAGTACCTCGGCAAGATCGACCACAGCCCGCGCACGCACGATGAGCGCGTCAGACTCGTCGGCCTCATCGCCACCGTCAAGAGAGAGCTGCCCGTCCGCGGGCTCCTCGGCACGCAACTCCCGGCGGAGGAAGCGCAAGGTCAGGTCGGCGAGATCGAAGGACCGCTGGCCGGGAAGGACGAGATAGGCCGAAAGCGCGGTGTCGCAGCTCAGGCCGCGAAGCTCCCAGCCACGAGCACGGAAGGCGAGCAGCGGCCCCTTTGCATCGTGGAGCACTTTCGGTCGATCGAGGTCCGCCAGCCAGTCGCCGAAGGCGCGATCATCCTCCGCGGTCACCTGCACCGGGTCGAACCAGGCGCCCGCACCATCCGTCGAGGCCAGCGCGACACCGGTCAGCGTGCCCGTCCCCCGGCCCCAATGGCCGGAGGCCGCGATTCCCACCCGGTCCTTGCCTGAAGCGTGCTCGCTCAGCCACTCGGACAGGTCGCCGGGGGCGAGCACTCGCCCGTCGACGTCGAAGCCCGCCTCCGCCTCCGGCGCGGCGCTCGTGAGGGTCTGGTAAAGGCGATCGCGCAGCACCCGGAACTGGAGCGTGTCGAAGACGGCGTGGACGGCGTCGCGATCCCAGCCGGGCCAAGCAAGGTCGTCGGGACCGACCTCGAGCGGCACGTCGCGGACGAGCTCGGTCAGCTGGCGGTTGGTCATCACCGAGGACAGGTGGGCCCGCAGCGCGTCGCCGGCCTTTCCTTTCACCTCGTCCACCCGATCGATCAGGGCGTCGAGAGACCCGAAGTCGATGATCCACTTTGTCGCGGTCTTCTCCCCCACGCCGGGAATCCCGGGCAGGTTGTCACTCGGATCACCGCGCAGCGCTGCAAAGTCCGGGTATTGATGCGGGGTCAGCCCGTACTTTTCCTCGACCGCGACCGGAGTCATCCGGGCGAGATCGGAGACGCCCCGCCTGGCGTAGAGCACTGTCACCGAGTCCGACACGAGCTGGAACGCATCGCGGTCGCCGGTCACGATCAGCACCTCGTAGCCCGCGGTCTCCGCCTGTGTCGACAGCGTCGCAATGAGATCGTCGGCCTCATAACCCTCGAGGGCGAGCTTGCGGACCCGCAGCGCGTCAAGCACCTCGCCGATCAGCTCGACCTGGCCACGGAAATCGACCGGTGTGTCAGTCCGCTTCGCTTTGTACTCGGCGTAGCGCTCGGCGCGAAACGTCTTCCTCGAAACGTCGAACGCCACGGCGATGTGCGTCGGCTGCTCGTCGCGCAACACGTTGATCAGCATCGCCGTAAACCCGTAGACCGCGTTGGTCGGCTGTCCGGTCGTGGTCGAGAAGTTCTCGACGGGCAGCGCGAAGAACGCCCGGTAGGCCAGCGAATGGCCGTCGAGCAACAGCAGCCGCTTGCGGCCGCCCGGCCTCGCTGCACCTGCGTCCTCGTTCGTCATCACAGCTTCAAGCCTATGAGGTGGCGCCGACAAGATGCCGCCTCGGCGACAAGGTCATCCACGCGAGTGAACGCGCGGCCGATGACCGCTCTAAGGTC
>DASYTV010000212.1:0-3997 GCA_036001885.1 Actinomycetes bacterium | reverse complement strand
GAGACCGGGCCGCTCGCGACCAGTTGGCACGCGAACAAGTTCCTCAATCCAGCTCGTGACGGAGCCGTCTTGCCGATCCTGCACCTCAACGGATACAAGATTGCAAACCCGGCGGTGCTGGCTCGAATCCCCGACGAGGAGCTCGACGCCCTGCTGCGTGGCTACGGTTATCTGCCTCAGATCGTCGCGGGCAACGAGCCCATGGTCGTCCATCAGCTCCTCGCCGCGACTCTCGACGATGCGGTCACGACGATCAAGGACATCCAGCGGGCGGCCCGCGACGGCAAGCGCGGCCGGCCACGCTGGCCGGTGATCGTGCTGCGGACACCCAAGGGATGGACCGGCCCGGTCGAGGTCGACGGCGTGCCGGTCGAGGACACCTGGCGATCCCACCAAGTGCCGCTGCCGGCGGTCCGTGAGAACCCCTCCCACCTCGCCCAGCTCGAGCGGTGGCTGCGCGGCTATAGACCGGATGAACTGTTCGACGCGGAGGGCCGGCCCAGGCCTGAACTGATCGACTGGCTCCCGGCTGGACTGCGCCGGATGGGCGCCAATCCGCATGCCAACGGTGGCCTCCTGCTGCGCGATCTGGTGATGCCAGACTTCCGCGATTACGCGACGCCGGTCGACAAGCCCGGATCGTCCCAGTCCGAACCGACGCGTGTGCTCGGGGCGATGCTGCGCGACGTCGTACGGCTGAATGCCGAGCAGCAGAACTTCCGGCTCTTCGGTCCGGACGAAACCGAATCGAACCGCCTCGGCGCGGTCTACGAGGCGACAGGAAAGGCATGGCAGGCGGCGCTTCGCCCGACCGACGAGCATCTCGATCCGGATGGACGCGTGATGGAGGTCCTGAGCGAGCACCTCTGCCAGGGCTGGCTCGAGGGCTACCTGCTCACCGGCAGGCACGGCCTTTTCTCCTGCTACGAGGCGTTCGTGCACATCGTCGACTCGATGTTCAACCAGCACGCAAAATGGCTGAAGGTCACCCGGAGTCTGGGCTGGCGGCGGCCCGTCGCCGCGTTGAACTACCTGCTGACCTCGCACGTCTGGCGGCAAGACCACAACGGCTTCTCGCACCAGGATCCCGGCTTCATCGACCACGTGGTGAACAAGAAGGCGGAGGTCGTACGGGTCTACCTGCCGCCAGATACGAACACGCTGCTGTCCGTCGCCGACCACTGCCTTCGCAGCCGCGACTACATCAATGTCGTGGTGTCAGGAAAGAACCCATCGCCTGACTGGCTGGACGTCGACTCGGCAGTCCTGCACTGCACCAGGGGAGCAGGGATCTGGCAATGGGCCAGCACCGATGACGACGGCGAGCCCGACGTCGTGCTGGCCTGCGCGGGCGACGCGCCCACGCTCGAGGTGATGGCGGCCACCGCGCTGCTGCGCGAGCACCTTCCTGCGCTGAAGGTGCGAGTGGTGAATGTCGTCGACCTGATGCGCCTGCAGCCGGAGAGCGAGCATCCGCACGGCATGAGCGACGGGGAGTTCGATGCGCTGTTCACCACCGACCGGCCTGTGATCTTCGCCTATCACGGCTACCCCTTGTTGATCCACCGGCTCACCTACCGCCGCACCAACCACCGGAATCTGCACGTACGCGGCTACAAGGAGGAGGGGACCACCACCACTCCCTTCGACATGGTCGTGATGAACGACATGGACCGGTTCCATCTGGTCATCGACGTCATCGACCGGGTCCCCCGTCTCGGGCCACGGGCGGCTCGAGTCAGGCAGCTCATGCAGGACAAGCGGGCCGAGCACTGGGCGTGGACCAGGCAGTACGGCGAGGACCTGCCAGAGGTACGGTCCTGGACCTGGTCTTATTGACCGGCCGGGACTCGCCGCGCATGCGCATCCTCGTCGTCAACGCTGGTTCGAGCACCCTTAAGCTCGCCGTCCTCGACGACGGCGATCTTGTGGTCGGCTCGACCACCATCGACCCATGGGTTGGCGCCGATGACACCGATTCGATCAATGACTTCGTCGAGCAGAACAAGCCGGTCGGCGCGGTCGGCCACCGGATCGTTCACGGCGGTGCTCGGTTCGGCGAGCCCGTGCGGCTGACCCCCGCCGTGCACACCGCGCTGGAGGCACTGACCGATCTTGCTCCGCTGCACCAGCCGCGCGCACTTGCGGGCATCGAGGCCGTCGGTTCCGCGCTGCCCGGAGTCCCGATGGTCGGCTGCTTCGATACCGCCTTCCACCGGTCGATGCCTGCGGCCGCCGCGACCTACGCCCTGCCTTCGTCGTGGCAGGAGCGCTTCGGCCTGCGGCGATTCGGCTTCCACGGCCTCTCGCACGCCTACGCGGCACGTCGGGCCGCGCAGCTCGTACGGAGCGAGGTGCGCGATCTGCGCATCGTCACGTGCCACCTGGGCGCAGGCGCATCGCTGTGTGCGGTCTCGGGCGGTGTGTCCGTCGACACCACGATGGGTTTCACGCCGCTGGAGGGTGTTGTGATGGCGACCAGATCCGGCAGCGTCGATCCTGGCCTGCTCCTCTGGTTGCTCCAGGCTCGCGGCATCGGGGTCGACGAACTCGCCCAGACGCTCGAGCACTCGTCGGGGCTGGCCGGCATGACGTCCACCTCAGGCGACATGCGTGAGGTACAGGCTGCCGCTGACGCTGGACAGCCGGCCGCGCTGCTCGCGATTGAGGTTTACGTGCACCGGCTGCGCGGTGCGATTGCCGCCATGGCGGCGGCCATGAGCGGCATCGACGTCCTCACCTTCACCGGCGGCGTCGGCGAGCATCATCCGAGGCTCCGCGACGCGGCCGCCGCCGGGCTCGGCTTCCTCGGTGTCGGCGTCGATCCGCAGGCCAACGCCGAAACCACAGCCGACGCCGATATCACCGAGCCTGGCAGTTCGACCCGTGCGGTGGTGGTGACCTCCCGCGAGGATCTCGAGATCGCCCGGCAGGTCAGGCAGGTCGTGATTGGAGGAGAACGTCGCTGACAGGGCGGCGAGGCGTGGCCGATCCGGCTTGTCCATAGCCGAACCTCATCAGGAGCTGTGGATAGCCGGTGAGTCCGAGCTCGCTCGCAAGCTTCGCCCGCAGCGCAGGCACCTCGATGGGCTGGTTGAGGAAGGACGCCTGGAGGCCTCCAGCGGTGGCGGTGAGCAGCACGTGCTGCATCGCCTGCCCCGCGGCGAGCCAGCTGGCCGGATCGTCGCCCGGCGTCGCGAGGACGGCAAGCAGTGGGGATCCCCTGACCAGATCCTCGTCCCTCGCGGCCTGGGAGGAGCCGACGTCAAAGGTACGGACGACAAGCGGCCCGACGACCGACTGCAGCTCCGAATAGCCGAGGGCATAGCCGGGCATGCCATCGGCGGTCGCCGGGTGGTTCGGGCGCATCCAGTGCGCAAGCTCCCGCCGAAACTGTGGGTCGGACATCTGCACTGTGTCGGCATCGGCAACGAGATTGGCGACAGCGCGCTGCTTATGCCGAGGAACCTCGAAGAACCCGGCCTGGTCGTCGAGTGCGGCTCGGCGAAGGTCGAGGAAGACCTCTTCGGTCACGGCAGCCGGGTCGAACGTCCGGCGGGTCGTGTGCCGACGGATGATGGCAGCGAAGAGATCCTTGACATGCGGCGCGGCCGCGGCGGACCCGGAGACCAGGTCTAGCCGGGCGAGGAGATTGACGCGGTCCGGCTCGGGGAACGGCCTGACCGCAAACCCTTCACCGAAGTAGTTCAGCGCGACTGTGAGGTTCTTCAGGGCGGCCGCGCAGCTCATCACGAGTTCGCGGTCGGCCGGATCGACGACGGGCAGCCGCCGGGACAGGTCGACGTACAGCTCCACCGCTTCGCCGTCGATCCAGAACCGCCATGGCTGGCTGTTATGGCTGCTCGGCGCGAGGACCGCGTAGCGCAGCGAGAAGCGCAGCACCTCCTCGACCGGACTACCGACCGGAAAGTCCGCGGCGTCGACCTGCCAGGCTGCGCGGCTACTAGCGACAACCATCTCGATCTCCTCCGCCGGA
>DASYTV010000211.1:0-5719 GCA_036001885.1 Actinomycetes bacterium | reverse complement strand
CCGCTGCCTGCGGACGTCCGTCGATTCCTCTTGCGTACGTCGATCCTCGACAGATTCACCGCCACACTCTGCGCGGCGGTCGCCGAGGTAACCCAGGCCGAAGCGATCATCGAAAGGCTCGAGCGCTCGAATCTCTTCCTTGTCTCCCTCGACAGCAACAGGCGCTGGTACAGATATCACCACCTGTTCCGAGAGGCGCTGCAGGACCAGCTGGTCAGGACGGAGGGCGAGCAAGTATCGGCCCTCCATCGGAGAGCCGGCGATTGGCTCGCGAACCATGGGTTCGTCAACGATGCCATCGGGCACCTCGCGACTGCGGGAGATGTGGATCGTGCCGGCAAGATGGTCGCCTCGCACTGGATCGCCTACCTGAACGCCGGCCGGATCGCCACAGTCAAGGCATGGCTGAAGCTGATCGGCGATGAGCGGATCAGCAGTCACCCGGCGATAGCCATCACTGCGGCATGGATCGCGGTCGCGACCGGTGACCACGACGCCGCACGGCACTGGCTCGGGGCGGCCGAAAGCGTCGCTCACAACGGGCCGCTCCTCGACGGGACTCGCTCGCTGGAATCCGCCGCGGCGATGCTCCGGTGTGTGTACGGGATTGGTGGCATCAAAGACTTGGTGGTGGCGGCCGAGACCGCCGCCGCCATCGAAACCGATCCGAATTCTCCGTGGTACACGGTGGCGAGGGCGACTCTCGGGCAGAGCCGTTACCTGAGCGGCGACCTCGAAGCAGCTGTCGGTCCGTTGGAGGAAGCAACCAGGGCCGAAACGGCGCTTCCGATCATCCGGATCCTTGCCCTATCCGTGCTGTCGCTGGTCGATGGTGAGTTCGGCCGGACGACGCAGGCGACCTTGCATGCCGAGGAGGCACGACGCCTCGTCGAGGAGCACGGCTTCTCAGACGCGCCACAGGTAAGCCTGGCCTACACGGCCCGCGGCGCGGCGCTTCTTCGGATCGGCCAGTACGCATCAGCCTGGGCCGAGCTCGAGCACGCCGGTCTGGTCCAGGACCGGGCGATTGATCTATCTCCCTGGCCGATACTGGCCAACCTCGCCACCCTCGCGCAGCTGTCGCTCAACCTCGGTGATCTGCGGGCGGCGCGGATTCTGGTTGACGACGCCCGCGGCGTGCTCAACGCCGGCCCCAGCGAGGCAGGTCACATCGGTTGGCTGCTTGAAGGGATCGAGCAGAGGCTCGCCAGCCCGCCCGCGCACTCAGGCTCGGTGGTTTTGACCGAGCGTGAGAAAGCCGTCCTCGGAATGCTCGGCGGTGACCTGTCACAGCAGGAGATCGCGAGAGAGCTCTATGTCTCCATCAACACGGTCAAGACGCACACCACCTCGATCTATCGGAAGCTCGGCGTCTCCTCTCGTCGCCAGGCGATAGAGCGAGCGCGCAACCTGGGCCTGGGCTGATACAACCCGACGATCCGGACTCCGTCTAAAGCAGCTGCAGACGCTGCGCACGGCGGACCGCCTCGAACCTCCTGGTCACTGCAAGCTTCCGGTAGATGTTCTTCAGGTGGGTCTTGACGGTATTCACCGAGAGGTACAGCTCCTCGGCAATCTCTTCGCTCGTCATCATCAAGGCAACCCGATTGAGGACATCAAGCTCTCGGCTCGTCAGCGGTTCCACAGGGTGAGCGTCATGGACCATCCCGTTAGCGCCATTCGCTGTCGCGTGACCGAGGTGAAGCGGCTCGAGCAGGCGCAAGTGGACATGGAGCAACTCCGGATCTCTCCGCAGCATCGGGCCCAGCCAACTCTTCGACGCTGCGAACGGCAGGCGGATTCGCTCCTTCTCAGCGAGGCGGAGTGCGCGGTCCAACGACCGGCGTGCCCGTGAACCGTCGCCCGAGGATTGCGAGAGCTGAGCGTCGAGAAGGAGCGCTTGGACACGTACCCCGGTTGGGACTGTGGCCGACTCCGACAGCGAGGGTCGCAGCATGCGCGCGGCCTCGGTCAGGTCACCGTCGCACATCCTGGCTCGTACCAGCGCGATGGAGGAGTCCGCAGCAGCGATGCCTCCCGCGAGCTCGGCCGCCTCCTCCGCGGCGGGCCCGCTTCCCGCCGCGATGTGGGCGTCGGCCTCGACGAGCCGTATCGTCCGATGGAGCCATGGGATAGGTCCGGCAGCTGTACGGGCGGTCTTCAGAAGGTCGAGCGCCCGCGCCGGCGACCCGCCTGCGATCTCGATACGGGCGGCCAAAATGCTGGAAAGGGCGGACAGGCAGGCGTCGGGAAAATCTCTTCTTGCCCTGCGCGCGTTGCCTAGCCCGATGCGGGCTTCACCGATCGCGCATTGCTCAAGATCCAACCAGGCCCGCGCGAGGTACATCGCAGTTGCCGGCAAGCCGGCGGAGCCCGATGGTTCGGGGACATGCATGGCCTCAGTGCTCAGATCAGCGGCGCGCCCCAACCGTCCACGCAGCGCTTCGACGAGAGCGAGGTTCCCCAAGGCGTACCGGAGTTGATCATGGCTGCCGGCTTGCTCGGCCGCCCCAGCCGATCCCTTGAAGGACGTCGCCGCCTCGTCGAGCCGGCCGGCCCACAACTCCGCACGGCCACGCGCGCCCTCGATCAACGCGACCAGATCGCCATGGTGCTCTGTGGAAGTACTCAAGATTCGATCAAGCAACTCCTCTGCGCGGGTGACCAGATCCATGGACGGGGGTACGTCTTGACAGAGGCCGAGCAGCAGGCAAACGACGGCTCCGGCCAGCTGAGCCGAAGTCTGATCGCCAGCTCCGGAGTCGAAGCTTGCCTCCGCGTGTCGCAACCAACCGGAGCAGACGAGCGTGTCACCCCGAGCGAGGGCGTCCGCGGCGGCCACCAGGGCGACCTCGGCCCCGGGATTGCTGCGCAGGATGGCGGCCGGCATGTGCTCGAGCAGGCCCGCAAATGCGTTCCCTTCCACGAGACCGGTCACCTGTCCGATCACCAGCCGGTCCACGACGAGGCGGCAGGCATAGTGCCAGTCTCCGGCCTGGACCGCCTGACCGATCGCCTCGGGCAGGAATCCCTTCAGATCGAACCAAGCCGCCGCGCGCCGATGGAGGTCTGACACCTCGGTGGGGCTTTCGTGACGAAGCACAAGCCGGAGCGCATCGGCCAGCATGTGGTGGTAGCGATACCACCCGTGCCCCATGGGGACGGCGAAGGCGTTCCGCCGAACCATCCTGGCAAAGGCATGCTCGTCGCCGCCGTCGGCGAGCTCCGCGGACAGCTCTGCGTTGATGCGCTCGACCACACTGGTCGCGAGAAGGAGTCGGCGCAGGTCGGCGGGCTGCGAGTCGAGCGCCTCCTCGACAAGGTAGCTCGCGACCGCATGATCGTCGCCCGCGAAATGGGCAACGAACGGATCAGGATCGTCGAGACTTTCCATCGACATGGCAGCAAGACGCAGCCCGGCTGCCCAGCCTTCGGTGCGCGCGCAGAGCGCCTCGAGGGTTGCCGGCCGGAGGGTTACCTGGTGTTGAGCGAGCAGGGTGGCCGCCTCCTGCTCGCTGAAAGCGAGCGCCGGCGCCCGAATCTCGGAGAGCTCATTGGTGAGCCGGTACCGGTGAAGCGCCAACGGCGGATCGACCCGGCCCACGAGCACCAACCGCAGCCCCGGTCGCGCGTGCCGGATGAGGTAGGTGAGCCCGTCCAGGATCGGGGAACCGGGTTCCGGCTGGAAGTCGTCGAGGACCAGCACTGCCGGGCTCGATCGTCCGGCGAACTGGGCCGCGAGATCGGTGATGAAGGCGACACCGCCGTCCGCTGCGGAGGGAACTGCGATGTCGACATGGGCGAGAGCGTCTGCGACGTTGCGCCAAAAGACGGCCGGTACATGATCGCCGCTGTCCCAGGAGAGCCAAGCGACCGGGCCAGGCGAGGCCTCCTCCGCCGCCCAGCTCGCCAGCGCGATCGTCTTACCGGCGCCGGGTGGCCCGGAGACAACGGTCAGCGGGCCCTTCGTTCCCTGGGAAATCCTGTTCGATAGCCGCTGACGAGCAATGACCCAGTCCTCGAGCCGGGGAATGCTGATCTTCGACGGAGGCGCTCGACGGGCCGACCTAACGGGCGGCACCTCCCCCGGAGTCACACCGCCTCTCGGCATGCTCCCTCCCTGCCGCCACTCCTGACGTGCCTCAGCAGAACATTCCTACCCCCTAACGGGTGATGTAGCCTCACCCTCCGGCACATCTCACCCAGGTGAGATAAGGGACAACCGTGCTGGGGCGGTTATTACGGTCGCGCCTCCGGCGCCAGCACGGCACCACGCGAAAAGGTGCGATAGCGGGGTATAGACGCTCAGATCGAGTCGGCCATCGATCTACGTGAAGTCCCCTATGGCCGCCGCCCGTACCGCTGAGTTCGCGACCGCGGAGACAAGCGAGCCGATCGTGATACCAAGCGCTAGGTTGATCAGCGATGTGGCCACCTTGGCTGACGTGTCCACATTCAGCCCGAACGGCGCGATAACGCCGACGGCCGTCGCCAACACCATGATCCAACCAAAGAAGAGGGAGTACCTCGGTACAAAGAGGATCAACAGGTGCATCAACCCGGTCGCCAGCAAGGAGGCTATCGCCGCGCCAAGCGCGTAAAGGCCGGTGTCCGCGTCGCCCCACGCACCGCTACGCTTCGGCGCCAGGACCTCAACGTCGAAGATCCCCCTCGCGATCAGGATCCCGACGACGGCGACAAGAGCAGCGATGACCGCCGCCGCGAGGCCGCCCGACCAGAGTCGGCGAGCGTCCACCTTCGGCTGCGGACTCCCATACTGACCGGTTGGCGGCATCGTCATGTCGCTCAACCTCCTGCCATGCTGGACACCGCACCGCGTGGGCGCGCACAACCCGTTCCCCGAGGCGTTCCATGTCTGGACACGGGGACACGGTAGGACAAGTCTCAAGATCGTGGAACCGAAGGCCGCGGGCATCACCCGCCCCGGATGAGTTCCACTCCGAGCGCCGTATCTTGAGGGGAAGCACTGTGATCAGGCGGAGGATCTTGGTGCCTCCCCTTCGCCGCGCGTCGGGCAGATTGTTCAATGGCAACCAGGCGAACTGAGGAGGCGGTCGTGGCACGCAGTGGTCCGTTGGGTACCGAGGAGCTCAAGAAGATCGATGCGTACTGGCGGGCGGCGAATTATCTGTCTGTCGGCCAGATCTACCTGCTGGGCAACCCCCTGTTGCGTGAGCCCTTGCTGCCTCAGCACATCAAGCCGCGGTTGCTCGGCCACTGGGGAACGACTCCTGGCCTCAACCTCGTCTACGCGCATCTCAGCCGGCTCATCAGGCAGCGCGACCTCGACATGATGTACGTCATCGGTCCCGGCCACGGCGGTCCGGCGATCCTCGCGAACACCTGGCTGGAGGGGTCGTACAGCGAGATCTATCCCAACGTGCCGCAGAACGAGATGGGGATGCGGCAGTTGTTCCGGCAGTTCTCGTTCCCCGGCGGAGTGCCGAGTCACGTCGCACCGGAGACGCCGGGGTCGATCCACGAAGGCGGAGAGCTCGGCTATTCGCTGGCGCATGCCTTCGGCGCCGCCTTCGACAACCCCGACCTGATCGTGGCATGTGTCGTCGGGGATGGCGAGGCGGAGACCGGGCCGCTCGCGACCAGTTGGCACGCGAACAAGTTCCTCAATCCAGCTCGTGACGGAGCCGTCTTGCCGATCCTGCACCTCAACGGATACAAGATTGCAAACCCGGCGGTG
>DASYTV010000210.1:0-8299 GCA_036001885.1 Actinomycetes bacterium | reverse complement strand
CAGCCGGGCGCGCTCCTGCTCCGATAGGACCACGACGTGTCGCTTGCGCACCTCGGCCTCCTGCGGCGGCGGGCTTCCCTGGACCGCACGAGCATGAGACCGAACCCCACATCCCACAAGTCACGACTGACGAGCTACTAGAGGTATCGGCTTCAAGGGTGGAACCGGGGAACGAAAAAGCGCCCCGCAAGTTGCGAGACGCTCCGCGTCGGTGGCCCCCGTTGGGCACACTCCGACGAATACATACCGAAGCGTTTCATTAGGTCCAGTGGCCGGTCAAGTTAGCTGGTCAACGGCGGTCGGTCTGCCAGCGGGCTTTGTCCCAAGGCAGTCAATCCGGCGACCGAAGATCACTGCCGTGCTCGCCTGAGCCGGCTTCCCTCTCGGCACAAGCGGTCGGCTGGCAAGGATGGGCCGCGCTGGTCCGCGCTGGGTCCGCACAAGGTCGGGAACCCCGGGTTCTCGGCGGGCACGAGCGGTCACAACGGGTAGGCTGAACCCACAGGTCAACGCGCCCTGGAGGTGCCGACCTGGGACGCCGGAGGAGGCCGACGGCGGGTTCGAGTCCCATCATCTCCACGCTCGGCATTCGCACAATAATGTCCGGATTTACTGTGCAGTCGACTGGACGCGATACGGCCAGCGCTTCGCGGCTGACCTGCGGTTTCCAGCGGGACGGCCGGGTGTTCGCGCGGGTGTTCCACCCGGTGTTCGCGCCGGCCGCCGCTGCACGATGCCGGGGCAGGGTACTGATATGAACGCACCTACCGGCCGGCATGGGTTGGAGTCGAGCCATCGCAATCGGCCACCCGCGTGCTCGCAGACCGGGCGTTTGATCAACGCGCTGAATGCGGCATGAGCGCGCACGTGATTATGGTGCTCACCATGTGTCGGACGGCTGAGCGGGCGAGCGACCCCATATGACATACGGGCGGCTTCCGTCGGCACTTCGCGCTCCGGGCGGAAAGGTCCCGGCCAGCGCTCGGTGAGCGACGTTGACCGCGAAGCGGTAGCCGTTGACGAGCGCAGTCGGCGAGCCGTCTACGCCTGGTGGAACGTGACGATGTGCACTTCGTTGCCTTCCGGGTCGACGAGGGTGTGACGATCCGAAGCGTTCTCGGTGACGATCCGTCCCCCGGCGGCCACAGCCGCGTCGATGCGGGCTTGGGCCTGGTCGTAAGGGACGAAGAGGTCGATATGGATGCGGTTGCGATGCTGCCGCCGGTCCGTGTCCGATGCGTCCATCGGCTGGAAGAACAGGACCGGATTGAGCCGACGCGGATCGTAGATGTCGGTCACGAACGTCCGTAGGTCGTGCTGGTAACCGAGTACGGACGCCCAGAAGGCTCGCACCGCAGGAACGTCGACCGCGTCAATGCCGAGCTGGACAAAACGCGGGCGCGTCAGGTCCGCAGAGAGCCCAAAGTCGCGGGCTGTGGTCTGGATCCCACCAGCCAGGTCCACGAACCGGTTCGTGGCGGAGCCCTCCCCGTCCTCCCACTGGTCCTTCCCACTGTCGATCGTGACGCCATCGGGCCGCAGGTCCACCATCAACGGCAGCCCCGCGTCGTCGGCCAGACCAGCAACAGCCGACGCAAGTTCACCCGCCCGCCCAGGCGAATCGACGGGGTAGAACGTCATTGCGCCGAACAGCACGTGCCAGTCGGCGGTCTCCGGCCCCTTCGAGAGCCTGTCACCGGGGACCAAGTCGACCTCGTTCCCGTCGGCGTCGGCGAGCGCGACCCCGTACGCGCCGAACGGCTTCTGTCCGATTGTGGCCCTGGCCGCCTCCACCGCGTCCGGCGCGCGAACCACATCGACGTGGATCCGATCGCGCAGCGGCCGGGGCCGGCTCCGGTGAAACGACAGCGCGGGATCGCGTCGCGACGGATCCACGAGCCCGTCGGCACCGACGGGCTCGTAGGCGAGCACGGTCTGCCAGAACGACACGAGCGACGGCCGGTCTGCGGTATCGATCACGAGCTGCACGGTTTGGAGCACGGCCGGGTCTGCAGCCAGGCCCAGGTCCTGGGCTGCCGCCGAGATTGAACGCGCAAGCTCCACGTCGGCCCGCGTGAGATCCCCTGCTGGGCCGATCCGCACGCGCACCCCGCCGGGTCGCAGGTCCACGTCCGGCAGGCCGGTGGCGGCCGTCAGTTCGCCGATGCGGCGCACGAGTGCCGCACCCGCGGTCATCGACGGCGCGTCGAACCAGGCGCTCGCGCCGGCGTCTAGGGCGCGCCAGTCCCGGACACCGTCCGCTTGCTGGAACTCGGTCACTGTGGCTCGATCCATCAGAATCCCTTTCAGTGTCCCGCCGGGGCGACCGTGGCGGTCATAACACAGTGGTTCATGCCCTTCGGACGAGAATAGGAGAACCCGGCCTCCTCGAAGAGGCTGCGGGTGGCGTTGTAAAGGAAGGAAGCGGTGATCCGCCTGCCGGCGGTGTCCCAGGTCGCGGGGGTAAGCGATCGAACCGTCAGTTCGCCGGGCGTCTTCGTCACCTTCACAGCCCGACCATAGACCCCATTCCGGACGACAATCATCCGGAGTCCGCTCGATGCCTCGGTCGCACCAGAGGAGCGATGTCGGCGAGGGCGGCGACGGCGGCTGCATGGTCGTGTTTGGAGAGCTCGGGGACCAGTGCCCGGGGATCGAGGGTCACGGGTTTGGTGCGTGATCCCTTGCCCGATGGTGGGGTGTTGGCCATGATCGGACCAACGTCGCGGGACCCGGGTCGTCACGTACCAGGACCGTGGCGCCACGAGCCAAGCATGGTCACTGGCCGCGCGACCTGCGGTAGCCGTCGCGTCGGATCTTGGCGTGAGCAGCAGATACCACGATCGGCGGTCCCTCAACTACGGTGCGAAGGTTCGTATGCTGCCATGCCGGGTGCACAGGCTCCACGAAGAGACTAGTGACGGGACCACCCTGCACCACCGCTGACCTGCGCAAACGCGACGGCTCAATGCGCTGGTTTGCCAGCATCAGATCCCGACAGTGCACGAACCTTTGACCTTATGTCCGGTTGGTCAGAACTCTGGTGGTACGGGCCGGCTGTAGCATCCCGGCGGTTGATGTGATGGCGTCGGCCATGGTCGGAGAACCGCCCAGGGCCAGCTCGGCGCCGACACGACCTGCTCGGCTGGTCCCGAGGGTGGCCGCCGAGCGGATTGCGGCAGATGTGCGCACTTGGGCTGAGGGCGGCGGCCTCGGGGGCCACCACGCATCGGATTGCGCACCTGATACGTCGGTTGCGACGTTCACGCCCCGCAGCTCGTCCTTCGACCAGAAGTAGGCAGGACGGCCGGTGGATCCGGTCGTCGATCGTCCGGAATGCCTGATACCGTCTGCGGATGGGCACCCTGACGGTCGACGGCTACCGGATCGAATCCCTGACCATGCAGACGTGGGACGCGTTTGCGGATCTCGCCGAACGGCACAACGGCGTGTGGGGTGGTTGCTGGTGCACGTACTTCCACCTCCACCCGGATCCCAAGGAGGAGCGCCGGGCGCTTGGCCATCGCGAGTTCAAGCGGCGTCTGGTCGAGGCCGGCCGTGCGCACGCCGCCCTGGTTTTCGACGGTGACGTCGCGGTCGCCTGGGCCCAGTTCGGGACGGTTCCAGAGCTACCGAACATCCACCACCGCAAGGAGTGGGAGCAGGGCGTCGCCCAGATGCCGGACTACCGGATCACGTGCCTGTTCGTCGACCGCGCCTACCGTCGCGCGGGAATGGCCGCGGTCGCCGTGCGGGGTGCGCTGGCGCTGATCGCCGCGGCGGGAGGCGGCCTCGTCGAGGCGTACCCGCACGACCTGCCCGAGGGCAAGAAGACCTCGGCATCGTTCCTCTACAACGCCACCCGGACCATGTACGAGCGGCTCGGGTTCAGCTACGAGCGATCGAAGGGTAAGGGCAACTGCGTGATGAGCGCGGTCGTCCCGGCCGCCACGGCGTGACAGGTCGCACGCCTGCTCTGCGGGGAGGCCACGGTGTTCACCATCGGGCAGCTTGACCTGCTACAACCCACCGACCCGACTCCTCGCACCGCGATGGCCGCTCATCGACGACGGTTCCCTGCTCGTGATGCTTTCACCATGATCAGGTGAGCTGTCATCGGCATGAGCGTGCATCGGTGACTCGTCGGTGATCGTCCTATCTTCTCTGGGTGATCAGGATCGGCAGTGAACGCTGCGTGGTCCAGGCGATCGTGGCCGTGGCTGCGGGCCAGTCGATCGAGTGAAGGCAGGATGGATACGGTCACGTCCGCGCCGCTGCGTGGGACAGTCGACATGTGAACGGCGAACCAGTACAGCGAGGTCGTGGGGCGGCCATGGCTGCCGCAGCCGCGGTTGACCGCACCGGAGACTGTCGCGATCACCTCCGACCAGCACCGGCAGGCCGTAGACGTGTTCGCCTCGATGATCCTGGGCTATTACCACGCCCGGCACTGCGCGGCGTGCATTTCTGGCGGCAACCGCCGGGAGAACCGCCATCCGAACGCGCCCTGCCTCCACGGCCACGACGAGGTTCCGCTGCTGGATGGGGACACTCACCTGGTGAATAACTACACCACGAGCCACTGCGTGACGTACTACAAAAACGGGGCTGCCACACGTACTGGGTCTGCGATGAGTACGGCACGCCCTACCCATCGGGCGATCCCCGGCGTTGACGCGGAAGCCAGCCGAGTCCCGCTGCGGGACCTGCAAGAACGTCGCCCACCCGAAGTGCTCGGGCTACTGGTGCTGGGACCGCCTGACGGCCGAGCAACGCGCATGGCTGCAGCGCAAGAACAACCCTCGCTGACGTGTGCAATGCGAGCAGGTTCGAGCCGTTGTATCGCGATCCGCTCGACGCTCGCATCGCCAGCGTCGCCGCCCAGCTGACCGTGCTGGACCCCTGCGGTCCAGATGTGACGACGGTCAGGGCAATAGGGCGGATGCCTTACTGACCGGCGACCGGCCCGCCGGAATAGCCCGGCGTCAGAAGGTGGACGTCGATCGGCATGCGCATTTGGATCCGGCAGTCGTGCCCGAACGCCTCGTGGTAGGTGAGGATGACGGTTCGGCTCCCCCGGAGCGGGTTGAAGTCGACGAACTGCCGATCGAAGTGCTCGTTCTGAAATGGATCCTCTTCCCGCGCCCCGTAGGCGACATTCGGCGCGCTGGCTACGGTCGTCTCGACCGACACGGCGCTGTCGGGGAGCGGTTGGAAGTCAGGGAGCGGGAGGCCGACGCCGCCGACGTCAGCGGTGTGCCGATCGAACTCCCACGCCTTGTACGGGAAACCGCCCCCGTCACGGTGGACGCGCCACTCCGTGTAGGCCTCGGCGACGCTGTCGCAGTGATTGAGCGGTGAGAACTCGACCGCGTACTGGGTGACGCGGTATCGGGGGATGATGGCGATGTCGCGGCTGACGAGCTCCTCGGCCGAGGCGGGACTCACGGCACTGACGTGCCTGATGAACCCGGCGCCATTGGCCGACGGGGCGTACACGTGCTGGAGCACCACCTTTCCTGCAGTGGGGAGCGGCCGTCCCGGGACCGACGCGATCGGCGGGCTGGTGCGGGTACGAGCGCCATCACCCCAGGCGACGATCACGTCCGGCGGCGGACCGCTGTAGCTCAGCGTGGCGGTGGCGACGACCGAGTCGCTGATCACGAACAAGGACAGGCCCGAAGCCGTCACTGACGATGTCGATGGCGCGGTGTTGACGGGCGCGGCCACAGTGCCGGTCCCGGGGAGCCCGAGCGCTGCTGCCGACGTGACGGGGACCAACGCGACGGCTGCGACGACCGCTGCCGCCAACGCAGCACGCCGAGGTGCACGGAACACGGTGGACCTCCCAGCTCGATGGGTCCTACCGACTGCTTACGTAGCGAGACGCACGAACGGTTCACTTGTCCACTAGTCGGAGGACACGACGTTCATCCGGTCCATCGCCCCGCTGGAGAACGCGGCGAGGCCGCCGGGTCACACAGGACGGACGCCGTCGCCCATCACAGTGCACCCTGATCAACTCCTGATGCGCCACGCGCGTGATAACGAACGAACCTGCTAACCCTGGCCGTTCGTGCGCCCAGCGGAACTGGAGGTGACCTCGTGTAGGTGATCAAGGGTTCGTAAGCTCGTCGTCGCCTGCCGGTGTGAGTCCGGTCCGGGTAGCTGCCAGAAGGCCCGGCAGCAGGCTGGCGGCTCGGTCTGGAAACGGGTCGGGTCGAAGCCCAGCGTCGAAGGCTCTGTAAAGGGGGAGCGAGCGGACGGTCCGTAGCATGACGCGAAGCCTGCGGCATCGTTAGGGGTCCTGCCCTCGGGTGGGAGCAAGGGAGAGCCGAGCCCCCGGAATCCGGGGCGAAGGCCATGGAAGCGGTGAAGAGCCTGGAGTGCAGCCGCGAGGAACTCCCCGGCGTATGCGAATTGGGACTTCCTGTCGGGTTTGTGGGGCCATAAGATGCGCTCTGCTGTTTTGGCGAGCTTGGGAGGGATTGTGCCCGATCGGCCAGGGCGACGCGGCCCCGCGAGCGCCGCGCGTACTCGCGCGCCGCCGCGCCGCACCCGACATCCGGACCTCGTCTGTGTCGAGAGGAGCAGCGCATGCGGCGCTTGCGAATCGTCCTGCCTGTGGTGTCAGTCCTGGCCGTCGTTCTGGCGATGGTCGCGTCGTCCGGTTGGGCCGCTTCCCCTACCCCGGCCTCGGTCAAGACGCCCCGCTGGGTGCTGCACGTCCAGCGGTTCAGCGGCGGTATCTCCAACGGCGTCCGCGCCCAGGCGCCAGACGCGACCACCGTGCGCAGCGCCCGCGTCAAGGGCCAGGCCGCCGGCGCGGCCGCCAGCTCGGCCGGGCTTCGCAACGTCCAGATGAACGACGACTCCTTCCCACCGATGCCGCAGAACGAGACCGCGGTCGACTACAGCCGCGCCAACCCGCGGGTGGCGGTCGCGGCCGCCAACGACTACGTCAGCGGCGGCGTGGTGGTCATGCGCACCGCCGACGGTGGCAAGAGCTGGAAGAGCACCCGGGTCACGCCGCAGTTCGGCGGCACCCGCGACTTCTGCAGTGGCGGCGACCCCGCGGTCGCCTACAGCCGCCGCGACCACGCCTTCTACCTGACCCAGCTCTGCTTCTTCCGGGCGTTGCCGTTCTCCGAGGTCCAGCTCTTCAAGTCGGTCGACAACGGCGCGACCTGGACCCCGGGCCGGCAGGCGGCGCGGGTGGTCACCAACTTCGACTACGCCAACGGCACCGTCGATGAGTCGGTCTTCCACGACAAGGAGTTCCTCACCATCGACAACCACCCTGGGAGTCCACACTACGGCCGCATCTACGTGACCTGGACCAAGTTCCATATCGCGCCCGACGGGTCCAGCGACTTCTGCCCCATCCAGGTCGCCAGCACCGACTCGGTGCCGACCACCAATCCGCTGCTGGCCACGTTCGCCCGCGCCTCGGTGGTGCCCGACGCCCCCGGCAGCGGCGGGCTCGGCGAGTCGGCCAACCAGTTCAGCGTGCCCAAGGTCGAGCCGGACGGCACCCTCGACGTCGGCTACATCCTTGAGGAGTGCAACACCTCGATCGACCACGGCTTCCGCTTCCAGAAGTCGACCGACGGCGGCGCGACCTTCCTGGCGTCCCCGGTCCACGTCGACAAGCCGGGCCAGTTCGCTGACAACCCCGACCCCGGCGACCTGCTGCCGCCGACCGCGTTCCGCACGCCCAACACGCTCGCGTTCGCGATCAACGAGCGCAGCGGCGCGATCGTGTTCGTCTACACGAACTACCTGAACCGGGCCTCCTCGGGCGGCGACGTCACCTACCAGGTCTCCCGTGACCACGGGCTGACCTGGTCGGACGCGAAGGTCCTGAGCACCGCCGCCGCCAACGCGCCCGGCCCGGCAGCCCGCAACGACCAGTTCTTCCCCTGGATCGACGCGACCCCGTCCGGGGACTTCCACGCGATCTGGTTCGACCGCCGCCGCGACCCAGCCAACCACGACATCGACACCTGGCAGGCGACCTCCGGCAACGACGGCGGCTCCTGGAAGACCTTCCAGATCTCAAGCCAGTCGTGGAACCCCGACCTCGGGTTCTTCACCTCGGGCGCGTTCATCGGCGACTACAACGGCATCGCCGCCTCGGACGAGGCCGTCTACCCGGTCTGGACCGACGGCCGCAACAGCGCCTTCAACCAGACCGGCATCGGCGAGACCGACATCTTCACCAACGTCGAGCGGGATTAGGTGATTGGTCCGGGGGGAGCCCGTTGCGGCTCTCCCCGGACGCCTTCCAGCGTGGTCA
>DASYTV010000209.1:0-10234 GCA_036001885.1 Actinomycetes bacterium | reverse complement strand
ATAGCGGACATTCTCATGGATGAGCTCGACAGGCGAATTGATCCACCGTTCGCCGAAGAACACCCGAGGCCGGACGCCTTGCGCGACCAGCTCCTCTGACCGGGTGTCCGTGGCCTGTTCGAAGAGGATCGCGCGTGTCTCTCGCCAGAGCTCACGGCCGAGGAAGAAGGGCGAATTCGCACCTAGGGCGAGCTGGACGCCCGCGATGGTCTGCGCGGCGTTCCACGCCATCGGGAAGCCAGCCGGGCTGACCTGCAGGTGGAACTGGATGCTCGTGCCGGCCGCCTCGAAGATGATCGAGCTGGTCTCGCAGGCGAGGTGCTCGACACCATCGATCGCGACTGCCAGGTCCTCGCCTCGAGCCTGGACGATCTGCTCGTTCAACGCGGCGTAGCGCGGGTTGTTGGAGAGGGCGCAGAGGGCGACGTCGTGGTCGCCGAAGGTGGGCATGATGCCGATGATCGCAACGTGGGCGCCGACTTCTTGAGCCTTGTGATCGGCATAGCCGATGCTCGTGGTGAGCTCCTCCTCGAGCTCGCCAAAGACGACACCGCCGAGCGTGTGCGGGGCGATGTTGACCTCGAGATTGAACTGTCCCAATTCGGTTTGGAAATCCGTACTCGCGAGCCTCGTCAGCACCTCGCTGTTGACGTTGGCGAGATTCTCGTCCTGGTCCGCGAGGACCAGTTCGAGCTCGATGCCCATCGTCTTGCGCCCGGTTTCGAAGCGTCCCTCCGCGAGCATCCGCTCCAAAACGCCGAGACAACGCCGGACCTTGTACCGGTATCGTTGGCGATCCTGTGATGTGAAGGCGGAGGTGGGCAGCCGCTCGCCCATGCCGCAAACCCTCCTTGCCAACCAGCCGATGTACGAAGGCGAAGGCTGCGACCCGGGCGGGCAGGGTCTAGGCACCGCTCTTCTCGTCCGACGTGCCCATACCCGATCGGCAAGATCGTGATGTGCGGCATATCGACATTTCGGGGAATCCTTTCGTACTTCGCCAAAGCCGCAGGTCGGGACAGCAGTCAGCACCGACGGCTTGACCACATCCTGAGACAGGACGTCTCGCCGTCCGTCGCCGCGACGGCAGGGCACGATAGACACGTGCCAGACCAGCAACCCAAGCCGCCTTCGTACGCTGTGGTCGACATCGACGGAGTGGTGGCAGACGTACGACACCGCCTTCATCATGTCGAGCAGCGCCCAAAGAACTGGGGCGCGTTCTTCGCCGCTGCGGACTCGGACCCGCTCCTGGCCGAAGGCGCCGCTGTCGTCAACCGACTCGCCGCCGATCACACGATCGTCTACCTGACGGGCCGGCCCGAACGGCTCAGGGCACAGACTCTCGCCTGGTTGCGCCGGTTCGAGCTTCCGGAGGGCGATCTGATCATGCGGCGGGACGGTGACCGGCGCCCGGCGCGGCTGACCAAGATCGGGCTGCTTCGCCGGCTATCGGAGCGCGGACAGGTATCCGTCCTCGTTGACGACGACCCGCGGGTGTGCACCGAGGCGCGAGAAGCCGGTTTCACCGTCCTCCAGGCGGACTGGATGGATCGGCCGGATACCCTCGACCAGGCTCAGCAGGTTGAGGGCCGGACCTAGCACCCGGCGGTCGCCTTCGAACGGTGCCGAAGGGACCCAGACCCTGCGACGGCCTCGGCTTATCCGGCAACGCGGACACGAATATGCAACACGCCGGTGCCGGAGGGAAATAGTGCTGCGATTTGTTGGTGGCGTGAGCAACACTGGTAGTGAGAGAACCAACGTTGCACGTAAATGAACGGAGGCACGGAGGCACTATGCAGTGCCAGCATCAACCGCCCTGCCCGTCGGCCGAAGCGCCGGACCGGGAGGCGGCCCATACTGTGGCTTACCACCCCGAGCAGGGCTGGAGCCTGCTCTGTAACGGCGTCGTCCTTTTCGAAGACACCGGAGAGCTGCTCCCCGACGGGCAGGTCATCGCGCCGCACCGGCCCACGGACGGCAAGATCCCCCATCCTCGAGTTCCGGCTGCTTGATCGGCGCCTCGCCCGGCGATCCCCGGTCGTCGGCCGGGATCTCCCCTGGCCCCCGCCAGAGCGCCGGGATGATCGGAACTGGATCGGCAAGAATCCCCGCCTTCGAGTCCCGCCACCTGATCGGCGCGACCGCTAGCCGACCCGGCCCGATCTCACCGCCAGGTCATCCCCGACCCCCTTCCTCTGATAGCCGGCGCCCCTGTGGCAGGCAGGCAAGTCAAGAGGAGGCAGCGACGCCGTATGCCTCGACTGGTGGGCAGGCACAGACCAGGTTCCGGTCGCCGTAGGCACCTTGGATCCGGCGCACCGGCGGCCAGTACTTCCCGACCCGCAGGGACGGGACAGGGTAGGCAGCCAAGTCCCGCGAGTACGGGCGATCCCAGGTGCCAGTGATCATCGTCGCGGTGTGCGGGGCGTTGCGTAGAGGGTTGTCATCAGCGGGCCACTCCCCCGCCGCCAGCCGATCGATCTCGGCCTTGATCAAGATCATTGCATCGCAGAAGCGGTCCAGCTCCGCGAGGTCCTCTGACTCGGTCGGCTCGATCATCAACGTGCCGGCAACCGGAAACGACATCGTTGGGGCGTGGAATCCATAGTCGATGAGCCTTTTTGCGACGTCATCGACGGTCACGCCGGTCTCCCTGGTGATCGGCTGGAGGTCCACGATGCACTCGTGCGCGACGAGACCGCCAGGTCCCGTGTACAGGACCGGGTAGTGCGGCGCGAGCCGGCGAGCGACGTAGTTGGCCGCCAGGATCGCCACCTGGGTCGCGCGCAGCAGACCATCTGCACCCATCAGCCGGATGTACGCCCACGAGATCGGCAGTATCCCGGCCGATCCCCACGGCGCCGCGGACACCGGGCCGACGCCGGTCTCCGGGCCGGCTTCTGGCTGGAGCGGGTGGTTGGGAAGATAGGGCGCCAAGTGTGCCCGTACCGCCACCGGCCCGACGCCTGGGCCGCCGCCACCGTGCGGGATGCAGAAGGTCTTGTGCAGGTTGAGGTGTGACACATCGGCGCCGAACCAGCCGGGCCTGGCAAGCCCGACCAAGGCGTTGAGATTCGCGCCATCGACGTACACCTGCCCGCCGGCGTCGTGGACCAGGGCGCAGATCTCGCCGATGGCCTGCTCGAAGACGCCGTGCGTCGACGGATAGGTCACCATCAGGACAGCCAGGCGGTCGCGATGGGCTTCGATCTTCGCTCGCAGGTCGTCGACGTCGACATCGCCGTTGTCCCGGCAGGCCACCACCACAACCCGCATTCCAGCCATCACGGCGCTGGCGGCGTTCGTGCCATGCGCGCTCGACGGGATCAGGCAGACATCGCGCTGGGACTCGCCGTTCGCCCGATGGTAGGCACGAACGGCGAGCAGGCCGGCGAGCTCGCCCTGGGAACCCGCGTTGGGCTGCAGGGACACGGCGTCATAGCCGGTGAGTTCGGCCAGCCATTGCTCCAGCGAGCGGATCAGCGTCACATAGCCGTCCGCCTGCCCTAGCGGTGCGAACGGATGGATGCCGGCGAACTCTGGCCAGGTGATGGCGGCCATCTCCGCTGCCGCGTTGAGCTTCATCGTGCACGACCCGAGCGGGATCATCGATCGATCGAGTGCGATGTCGAAGTCCGCGAGCCGTCGTAGGTAGCGCATCATCGCGGTCTCCGACCGATGACTGTGGAAGACCGAATGGCTGAGGAAGTCACTGGTCCGGTGGAGCGCCTCCGGGATGGCATCGGGCGTCGTGGCATCGAGGTCGTCTACGTCGGGCATCGGATCGAGGCCGAAGGCTGCCCAGACGGCATGGATGTGCTCTCGCCGGGTGGTCTCGTCACAGGCGATCCCGACCGTGTCCTGGTCGACCAGGCGCAGGTTCACGCCGCGCTTCGCCGCGGCTGCCACGATCTGGTCCGCACGTCCTGGCACGCCGGCGGTGACGGTGTCGAAGAACCGGTCGTGGACGACCTCAACCCCGGCTGACGCCAGCCCCGCGGCGAGCACCGCGGCATACCGATGCAGCCGGCGTGCTAGTGACCGCAGTCCGTCAGGGCCGTGATACACCGCATAGGCGCCGGCGATGACCGCGAGCAAGACCTGCGCGGTGCAGATGTTGCTGGTCGCCTTCTCCCGGCGGATGTGCTGTTCGCGAGTCTGCAGCGCGAGACGGTAGGCGGGAGCCCCGTCGGCGTCGATGGAGACGCCGACCAGTCGGCCGGGTAGCTGGCGCTCGAGACCATTGCGTACTGCCATGAAGCCGGCGTGCGGACCGCCGAACCCCATCGGGACACCGAAGCGTTGTGCGCTGCCGATGGCGATGTCGGCCCCGATCTCCCCGGGTGGGCGGATCAGAGTGAGCGCGAGGAGATCCGCGGCCACCGCCACGATGGCACCGCGGTCATGCGCCTGCTGGATGAGCGGAGTGTGGTCGCGGACAGCACCAGACGCACCTGGGTATTGCAGCAGGAGCCCGAACAGGTCGCCCTCGGGCAGGCCGTCGCCGAGGTCCGCCACCACGACCTCGATGCCTTGCGGCTCCGCTCTCGTCCGCAGGACGGCGATCGTCTGGGGGAGACAGTCGGCATCCACCACGAAACGGCGGCTGTCGTTGGTGCGCGGAGTCGATCGCCGCGTTAGCGCCATCGCCTCGGCGGCCGCGGTCGCCTCATCAAGCAGCGACGCGCTGGCAATGGGCAGCCCAGAGAGGTCGGCAATGACCGTCTGGAAGTTGAGTAGGGCCTCGAGCCGGCCTTGGGAGATCTCCGGCTGGTAGGGCGTATACGCGGTGTACCAGCCGGGGTTCTCCAGGACGTTGCGGAGGATCACTGGAGGCGTGATCGTGTCGTGGTAACCGATGCCGATCATCTGAGTGAGTCGGCGATTGCGGCCGGCCAAGGACCGCAGCTCGTCCAACGCCTCTGCCTCGGTAGCCGCCGGCGGGAGGTCGAGTGGCTTACGGACCATGATCCCGGCGGGCACCGCCGCTGCCGTCAGGTCGTCCAGGCTGCTGAAGCCGACGTGCGCGAGCATCTTCGCCTGCTCGTCCGCCGACGGCCCGATGTGCCGCATGGCGAAGGGCTGGGCTTGCTCAAGCTCGCGGAGACTGCGTCGACCGGTCATCTGGGGGCCATCCTCTCTAACCACGCCATGCGAGGTTGTGTTGGCCTCCCCCTCTGTCGCTGTGGCCTGAGAGCTTCACCGCACGAGCAGGGTCATCCGGCTCGGCGCGGCTTGCACCGTCGGCGAGGGTCCAGCGCAGATGACAGACCGCGGCATCGTCGCCGCGGGGCCACCTGGCCTGGCCCTGCTTTCCAGAGGTGCCTCGCCCGCGCGGTCCTTTTGCCTGAGAGGTTCCGGGGAGGGTTGCTCCTTCGGCGCCGCCGCACACGGTCGGCCGCAGGCGGTCTGCGGCAGACATGGCCGCTCTCGACCGGCGCTCCAGCTCACCGCGCGCGAAGGGCTCTCCCGCGCAGGGTCATCGACAGCACCCGACCGTATCCCGCCGCCACCTTGATCGCCACGTTGGCGCGCCGCTAGCTCTCATGCCGCGGCATGGATAGCTCGACCAGATGTGACCCTTTGCCAGAAGCAACCAGCAGTGTGTCGCTTACTGCCGCGTACACCGGGTCTGACCTAGATGAACCCGCAGAAGACGATCGACCAGGTCCGCGAGACATGTCAGTATTGACCACCAACTCGACGCCGGCTGTAGGGATCAATAGCTGTGACTGACATCTACCACTTCACCTATGGCCTTCTGACACCGTTACTCGCCTACGTCATGTCCTGCGTGGGATCGGCGCTCGGCCTGCTGTGTACAGCCCGCGCCCGCGGTGTCACCGGAGCCGCACGCACTAAGTGGCTGGTCGTTGCCGCTGTGTCCATTGGCGGCACCGGCATCTGGGTCATGCACTTCATCGCGATGCTCGGATTTACGGTGTCGGGCTCAGCTATCCGCTACAACGTGGGACTGACCCTGCTGAGCATGGCAATCGCGGTGGTCGTCGTCGGAATCGGCCTCCTGATCGTCGGGTTCGGCGGTGAACGGTTGATTGCCGTGCTCGGCGGCGGCATGATCACCGGATTGGGCGTCGCGAGCATGCACTACACCGGCATGGCGGCGGTGGAGCTGCGCGGCGTTGTCTACTACGACCACCTCAAGGTCGCCGCCTCCGTCGTCATCGCGGTGGTCGCCGCCACCGTCGCCCTACTCTTCGCGTTGCGAGTGAGAGGGCCATGGGCGACCGCAGCGGCGGCGCTGATCATGGGTGTGGCCGTGAGTGGCATGCACTACACGGCGATGGCCGCGATGAGCGTCCGGCTCGACGAGAATCACGGCACCCTGACCGGTGCCAACGCGTTCGAGTTCCTGCTTCCGCTCATCATCGGCACCAGCCTCGTGGCCGGTGGGCTCCTTGGCGTGATCGCACTCTCGCCGAACGAGGACGAGCTGAGGGCGGAGGCGGAGATGATGGCGCGCATCGCGAACCTCTCCACCGTCGGCGGCGGGCCGCTGCAGTGGCCGGTCCAGCGTGAGCAGCAGCGTGACCATCCCGCACCGCCTGAGCGCGCGGAGTCGTACTTCGAACGCCGCTAGCCCACTGACCTGAAGCGCGACCAGACCGCCTGCCTAGCCGGTGCGCCGTCCGCGACGCTCGGAGAGTTCATCGGATCCGGGCTCCCCGGCTCGTTCGGCCGGGAGTTCGGCGAGTGTGCCTTCGACCTCGCGCCACACCTTGCCCAGCGCGATGCCGAACACGCCCTGCCCACCCTGCAGAAGGTCGACGACCTCGTCGGCGGATGTGCACTCGTAAACCGTCGCGCCGTCGCTCATCAATGTGATCTGGGCGAGGTCGTCCACCCCGCGCTTTCGCAGGTGCTGCACGGCGCTGCGGATGTTGTGCAAGGACACCCCGGTGTCCAGCAACCGCTTGACCACCTTGAGAACCAAAATGTCCCGGAAGCTGTAGAGCCGCTGGCTGCCTGATCCGGTGGCCGGCCGAACGCTGGGCTCCACCAAGCCGGTCCGAGCCCAGTAGTCGAGCTGCCGGTAGGTGATGCCCGCGACGGCACATGCGGTCGGGCCGCGGTAACCGATGTCCTCGGCCGCGGAGGGGTCTTCGTCGAAGAGCCGGCCCTGCTCCGGTGCCATGCCGACCTCCTCAATCCCCCGCAGTACACGCAAGAAAGCTCGGGGACGCCGGCTCCCAGCGGTGGGACTTACACCAGGGACTCAAGCCCGACGTTAGGTGGGCCCGGCATCCGGGTCAACGACCGCCGCACGCATATCTTGCGTGTCGCGATCATTGTTTAGTCCTGGCGGCTCCGCAGACAGCGGTGGAGGCTTAGTGGCCGCGACCGAAGTCCTCCGGAGTGATCTGCTCCAGGAACTCCCGGAACTTCTCGACCTCGTCTTCCTGCTCGTCAGGGATGGCTATCCCGGCCTCGTCCAGCACCTCGTCGCTGCCGAAGATCGGGGATCCGGTGCGAAGCGCGAGCGCGATGGCATCAGACGGGCGCGCGCTCACCTGGACGCCGCCGAAGTCAAGCTCTGCATAGAAGACGCCGCTGCGAAGATCGGTGATCCTGACCTGCCGCAACTCGTGCCCGAGCGCAGTGATCACGTCCTTGAACAGATCGTGGGTGAGCGGCCTCGGCGGGACCTCGCCGCGCTGGGCATAGGCGATCGCAGTGGCCTCGACGGCGCCGATCCAGATGGGGAGATAGCGCTCACCGCCGACCTCGCGCAACAGCACGATCGGCTGATTCGACGGCAGCTCCACCCTGACGCCGACGACGTCCAGCTGGTTCACGCATGCCACAGTACCCCGCGCCCGGCAGCCAACGCAGGGTCGCTTCCGTGCCCGGGCGGAAACCTAGTGTCCCGTTATCGAAGGGACAGCGGTGGTGAGGCCGGACTTGACAAGGGCGGCGTGCAGGCGCACGGACAACGCGGCGAGTTCCCCGGCAACCTCCTCCGCTCGGCGCCACGAGTTGGGACTGCGATGCGCGCGCAACGGCGAGACGACCTGCTCGATGAGATCGACTTCGCGGTCGGCGGCCGCCTTGACCGGGCGGAGATGGCGCGGGTGCAGGCCGTACTCTCCCAGGGCCGCAACGGTACGGGCGACGGTCAATGCATCGCCGTCGAAATAACCGCCATCAACCGGTGCGACCAGCCCGAACTGTTCCAGCTCGGCAAGCCCATCGAGGGTCAGCCCTGCCGCATCAGCGAGCTCCGCCCGGGAGAGCCGGACCCGGGCCGCGCCATCGTCCGAACCGTCGCCCAGCGCCCGGCCGTCGCCATTGGCGGCCGCCGCGAGTGCCGCTGGCACCCGTGGTACCGCCAGCCCCAGTGCGGGTGGCTCGAGGCCACGGTCGATCGCGTCGAGGTGATCCCTGATCACCCGTAGCGGTAGGTAGTGGTCGCGCTGAGCTGCCAGCACGTAGCGGAGCCTGGCGACGTCGCCGGGTCCGAACCGGCGATAGCCCGAGGCCGTCCGCTGGGGCTCGAGCAGGCCCGCTGACTCGAGGAAACGGATCTTCGAGATCGTGATCTCGGGAAAGTCCGGCTGCAACTCGGCGAGGACCTCACCGATACTCCTTGTCGGTGCCACCCGTGGATCGGGCGCGGCCGACCTCACGACGACTCTCCTCCACTCTCCTGCTGTCGAGTCGCGTAGAAGCGCAGCCGGTACTTGCCCACCTGGACCTCATCGCCGTTGGAGAGCAGCACCTGGTCGATCCGCTCCTTGTTGACATAGGTGCCGTTCAGGCTGCCGACATCACGCACCAGGAACGTGCCTTCCGGGGTTCGGCGGAACTCGGCATGCCGCCGGGAGACGGTGACGTCATCGAGGAAGATGTCACTGTCTGGGTGCCGGCCCGTCGTCGTGACCTCAGCGTCGAGCAAGAAGCGGCTGCCGGCGTTCGGCCCGCGTCGTACGACCAGCAGTGCGGAGCCGGGAGGCAGCGCATCGACAGCTGCCTGGTCGGCAGCGGTGAGCTCGTCCAGCCATTCAGGTTCGGGTGGCTCAGCGCCGAGAGTGATGGTCGATGTCATGTCCTGTCCCCCTGCCGCTGGTGCACCTGTGCGCAGCACGGCTCCGCAGTTGGAGCAGAACCGCGCGTCGTCGGGATTCTCGTGACCGCACTGAGTGCAGAACGGCATCGCGTCTCCGGCATCTGCCGGGCGGGCCCTGTGAGTGCCGCGCCACGGCGACTTATGGGTGGTCTGGCGCCTGGCCAGCAACCCTCGACCCCAACCTAAGGTCGATGGTTGTTTGGGCAACCTATGCGCGCCTCGCAGCCAGGTCAACCACGACGCGCATCAGCAGGCAAGGTCGCCGGAGTGCCAAATGTACTGGCATCCACTACTCAACGTCCTCGGACTAGGTGTCGCGCCCGTAAGTACTACGCGGCGTCTGACGGGCCCGGCCGGCGCCTCGCCGCGTTTGTCGTCGTCGCCCTTAGCACCGCTGGGCGTCCTCCTCCACCTTGCGATGCATCCGGCCGGACTCCCCCATACACCGCGGGACGTACGGCGCGACCGCTAGACCCTGCGGCCGGATTTAGCCTGCCGCATCTACCTGCGTCCGATATGTCGTCGAATCGAGCAGATCGGACAATTCCGTTGGATCTGATGGTTGGATCTCGAACATCCAGCCGTCTCCGTAGGGCTCGGCATTCACCAGCTCAGGCGAACCGTCGAGTGCGTCGTTGCGGGCGGTCACCGTGCCGCTCACCGGCGCGTAGACGTCGCTGACGCTCTTCGTCGACTCGAGCTCGCCGCATGGATCGCCCGCGCTGACCTCGGCGCCGACCTCGGGGAGCGTGACGAAGACGATGTCCCCGAGCTGTTCCTGGGCGTGATCGGTGATACCGACTCGGACCCGGCCGTCGGGATCCTCGCCGACGCGGACCCACTCGTGCTGGGCGGTGTATTTCAAGTCCTCGGGATACATCGGCCCCACTCTCGTCTGCCCCACACGGTCCGATTTGCTGCCCAACCTGACTGCTGCCTGGATCTCGTCGACAACGACGGTGAGCTTAGTGTCCCGTGTCCAAAGTCTCTTTGCGTTCTGGCCACCGGCAAAAGACCTCGACACGGAAAACTAGCCAAATCACTGACCGCGCTCGGAACGGGAGGCGCGTGAATTCGGCATCGGATCCGGCGCCCGGACCGCATCCACCCTCACGTCGGGCCGCTTGGACACCTTGCCGG
>DASYTV010000208.1:0-1966 GCA_036001885.1 Actinomycetes bacterium | reverse complement strand
GAACCGCACCGATGCGCGCAATTAACGGTTGCGAAGTCATTCGATCTCCTCTGTTTGCTGGCGCCGGTCACGGGTAACTCCGATGATCGACCGTATGGACGTGCAGCTCCCACCCCCCTGCTGTCTTTGCGTCAGCCGGTGAACTGAGCAAATGCCGCATCTCCTCGCCGAGATCCGCTGTCGGAATCACCTAAGCATGCTGCTCTGACCGACCTGACCCGCGTCAAGACCTTGTCACCCGGGAAGGCCCACCCTGTGCGTCGCGCGGCGCGCCTTGACCAAGGCGATCGATCTGGAATGGACGGTGACGTGGGCCGCGGGTCGGCGCCTAGGACATGTCTCCTGAGAACTCCGAACAGATTGATCTTGGAAGCCGGTGCTCTACGCCGCAGTAGGCGGTCCGAACCAGGTGGTTAGCGCGTCAGCGAGCCCCGGCTGGGTCAGGTCTCCCACCCAGGCGACATATCCGTCGGGCCGAATCAACACGGCGGTGGGAGCAGTGACCGCCCCGAGTGCCGGAAGCTCCCAGGTACCGACGTATTCGGCGTCGATCAACTGAACCCGATCCGCCCATGGAGCGATGTCGAAGCCGCCGGGCTCACCGAGGTTGAGGAGCACCGGCCGGGCACCGTGCAGCAGGGTGAAGACCCGCAGCGGGCCGTCGGCGGTGGCCAGGTCGAGATCGGGCATGCGGCGTCCGAGCAGCAGGTGTCCCTCGCCGAGGTCGTAGTGAATGTCCAGACCAGACATCATCGCGGCGAATCGTTTGCGAGGCTCGTCCATGCTGAGGAGCTCGGAAATGGTCTCGCGCAATGCCTGGATGTGGTCGTCTGAGCGGAGAAGCGGGACTTGCGCCATCGTGTTGCGCAGCACGCGCGCGGCGACCGGGTGGCGCTCGGCCTGGTAGGTATCCAGAAGGCTTTCTGGCGATGTCCGGTTGACCACCTGTGCCAGCTTCCATCCCAGATTCACCGCGTCCTGCACACCGGTGTTGAGGCCCTGTCCACCCACCGGGTTATGCACATGTGCGGCGTCGCCGGCCAGCAACACCCGTCTGTCGCGGTAGGCCGCGGCCTGCCGAGCCATGTCGGTGAACCTGGATATCACGGTGGGACTGTGGACCCCGTAATCGGTCCCGTATACGGCGATAAGCGCTTCGCTGAGATCGCGCAAGGTGGGTTCGGTCGTGGGTCCGACGTGCTCTTCGGTCACCATGACCCGTATGGGCCCCCGATCCAGGTAGACCACCTCGCCGTCGCGGACCTCGTACTCCAGCCTGCTGAGGCCATGGATGCCGAGGGCGTCGCGGCGGATGCCCCATTCCGGCTCCTCGGCCAGCTCGACCTCGGCGATCAGGAAGCTCTTTGTCGGATCCCACCCGGGGAACTCGATGCCGGCTGCCTTGCGGACCAGACTGCGTCCTCCGTCACACCCGACGAGATATTCCGACCGCAGCGGCATGCCGTCCGACAGCTCGACGTTCACGCCGGTGTCGTCCTGCGCGAACCCCGTCACTTCACGTTCGCGATAGATCGGCACCTCAAGCTCGTCGACCCAGCCGGCCAGTATGCGCTCGATGTGGTTCTGCCACAGCCCGAGCCCGTAGTTGTGCCGGGTGGGAAAGTCGCTGATGTCCAAAGGGGTCCCGGCGAACCGCGCGACCTGGGCCACCTGTCCCTGCGACAGGAACCGATCAGCGATCCCGCGCTGATCGAGAATCTCGATGGTGCGTGAGTGCAGACCACCTGCGCGCGAGCCGGGGAGGGCCTGGCTGGCACGCCGCTCGACGATGGCAACGTCGACGCCCGCCAACGCCAACTCGCCCGCCAACATCAGCCCCGTCGGACCTCCTCCGGCGATCACCACCGCATGCTCGGTCATCGCCACACTCCGGTCGGCATCACGCTGGTCGCGACCGGCGCATCACATTGCTCGGCCGCCGCGGCGACGGTGTGGAACCGGGCAT
>DASYTV010000207.1:0-12056 GCA_036001885.1 Actinomycetes bacterium | reverse complement strand
GGCACCGAGGGTTTCGTGTGGCGCCTGCAGACCGAAGCCGGCGACGCGACCGCCCTCCGCCCGTTCGACGACGATCGCATCATGATCAACATGTCGGTGTGGGAGTCTTTCGAAGCGCTTCGTTCCTTCGTCTACCTCAGCAGTCACCTCGAGGTGATGCGCCGCAGGAGAGAGTGGTTCGAGCGAATGGCTCAGGCCTATTTGGTGCTGTGGTGGATACCGGCCGGGCAGCTCCCCACCATTGCTGACGCCAGGGCCAGACTCGACATGCTTCGGGAGCAGGGACCAAGCCCCGCCGCGTTCACCTTCCACGATCTATATCCGGCACCGGAACCGTCCGCCGATCCCAACCAGGGGCGATTCGAGTACGGCCGGGTGGACAGGCGAGATTCAACCCCCAGTGCACGTGGGGCACGCACCGGCAGATGATGCCGTTCTCGTGACCGCCGATTAGGTACGGCCGGTTATCGATCCCTCGGAATTCAACGGTAACGGGCCGGCCCTTCGTTGCGTTCCGGCTGCGTCAACGAGAACTCTGGGGGAAGAACGCTCAGCTTGGGTAGGTCGTTAGTGCAGGCCGAATCGTGCGCCAACGGTCGAGGCTGAACGCAGGAACGCCAGAGGAGGCCCACGATGGCGTTCATTACAAGCAAGGTTGTCGTCGGCGTCGACGGGTCACCCGCCAGCTTGCGGGCGCTCTGGCTCGCAGTCGAGGAGGCCCGCCATCGGTACGTCCCGATCCAGGTGGTCCATGTCGGAGGGGACGTTGGCTTCTCGACGCTCGACCGTGCGACGACGGCCGGCTCGACCGATGAGGGCTCCGCACACCGCAGCCACGGCATGCGCGTCGTCGAGGATGCGTTGGTCGAGCTCTTCGGGGGCGTCCCCGCGGACGTGCCGATCCGGGTAACCCTCGCCGCCCCGCCGATTGGACCGGCGCTAGTAAGAGCCGTAAGCGAACCAGACCTGCTCGTTGTCGGGCGAAGCAGGCGGGGGCTCGCCCGCCGCCTGCTTCTCGGATCGATCAGTGCGTACTGCGCCACCCATGCTCCGTGCCCGGTTATCTGCGTACCGCGGCCTGAGGCGCCGCAGCGCTCGTACACCTCCAAGGGACGGCAGCCCAAGATCACACGAGAGTGAGATCGATGGCCGTCGCTCCCGCCGGCGCCGCTGCCTGACCACAGCGAGGGGCCGTCGTCTGACCTCTGTTCGATCGGATCGATCCGTCCGGCGCGCTAGCCGGAAGCCCGATGTCGAATTCGCCGACCCTGCACCGACTACTCATATGTGACGGATTCCGCGGCCCGGCTGACCGCATACCGTCGCCGACGTTTGAGGACCTAGAGGCCGGGTTTGCGCACCAACGCGTGTCCGGTGCAAGCGAAGTGACCTCTGCGGGCGACCGATGAGTTCTGCCGGAGCGGACAGTCCAAACAAGTAGTCGACAGCAATCAACCAGCTCGGAGGAGCAGACGATGGGTGGTTCGGGCGCGTCGCGCAGGACCTTGGATAGGCGGGGACGTTGGCTGGCGCTGATCGTCTTGTGCTTGGGCGATCTGATGATCGTCTTGGATGTGACGATCGTTGGGGTGGCGTTGCCGTCGATCCGGGAGGATCTCGGCTTCTCCGAGACGTCGCTGGCGTGGGTGGTGAACGCGTATCTGATCACTTTCGGCGGGTTCCTGCTGTTGGGTGGTCGGCTGGGCGATCTGTTCGGGCACCGGCGCTTGTTCTTGATCGGGATCGCGCTGTTCACCGCGGCGTCGGCGACCTGCGGGCTGGCGACCAGCCAGGGCATGCTGGTGGGTGCGCGGGCGGTGCAGGGACTGGGCGCCGCGGTGGTGTCCGCGGTTGCGCTGTCGTTGATGATGACGCTGTTCACCGAACCGGCCGAGCGGGCCCAGGCGATGGGCGTGTTCGGGTTCGTGGCCGCCGGCGGCGGGTCGCTTGGGGTGCTGCTGGGCGGCATCCTGACCGACGCCCTGAACTGGCACTGGATCTTCCTGGTGAACGTCCCGGTCGGGGTCGGGGTCCTGATCCTGTCGATGCTGCTGATCCCGCCCGCCGTTGTAGGTGCGGTCAAGCGGTGGTTGGATGTCGCGGGCGCGGTGACGGTGACTGCGTCGCTGGTGGCCGCCGTGTATGCGATCGTGAACGGGAACGCCTGGGGATGGACGTCCGGGCGGACGCTCGGCCTTCTCGCCGCGGCCGCCGTCCTCCTCGTCATCTTCCTCGTTCTCGAGGCAAGCGTCGATTCACCGTTGGTGCCGCTGGGCCTGTTCCGGTTGCGGAACGTGTCCACCGCGAATGTGGTTGGCGTGCTGTGGGCGGCCGCGATGTTCGCTTGGTTCTTCCTGTCCGCCCTCTACCTCCAGCTGGTGCTTGGCTATAGCCCGCTGCAGGTGGGCCTCTCGTTCCTGCCAGCGAACCTGATCATGGCCGTGTTCTCTATCGGCCTGTCGGCCAAGCTCGTCCTGCGGTTCGGCATCGCACCCCCACTCGCCGTGGGGCTGCTGCTGGCCGCGGCCGGGCTGGCCCTGTTCGCCCGCGCCCCGGTGGACGGCACCTTCGCCACCGACGTCTTGCCCGCCATGATCCTGCTCGGCCTCGGCGCCGGGATGGCGTTCAACCCGGTGCTGCTCGCCGCGATGAGCGATGTCGCCCCCGAAGAATCGGGCCTCGCCTCCGGCATCGTCAACACCTCGTTCATGATGGGTGGCGCCCTCGGCCTGGCCGTGCTGGCCAGCCTCGCCGCCGCCCGCACCGACCACCTCCTCACCGCCGGCCACGACGCCCTCTCCGCCCTCAACGGCGGATACCAGCTCGCCTTCCTCACCGGCGCCCTCTTCGCGTTCCTGGCCGCCATCATCGGCGCACGCCTCATCCGCGCCGGTGCCTACCAGCCCGCGCAACACAGCGAGACCCCGGCTATCGACCCCGCCACTGCCGACGCCGAATAGCGCGCTGCCGACCGGCGGCAGCCCCGTCGTCATCCAGCCAGCGGATCGTGCTGGCCGGGCGAGTCGGGCGACCGGACGCTCGGCGGCGCGATCTGGTCGCCAGCGAGCACCCGGTTCAGCCCACGAGCGATTGCCTTCTGCTCCCCGTCCGTCAGGTGCTGGGTGAAGTGGCGGTCAATGCCGTCGAGGTACGCAGGTGCGGCGGCGCGCAGGCGGCGAGCACCGGCTTTGGTCAAGGTCGCGAGCGCCGATCTGCCGTCGCGCGGGTTGGCTTCTCGCAGCACCAACCCGGCGTCGACTAGCTCGTCCACGACCCGGCTCACCCGCGTCCTGCTCAGTACCACCCGCTCGCCGAGGTCGCTCATACGCAGCCGTCCCTCGGGCGCCGCATGTAGCTCGAGCAAGACGTCGTACCAAGCCAGCGGCATGCCGACGGCTTGCCGCAGCTCACGATCAAGGCGGGGGACGAGGGCGGCGTGCACCCGAAGTAGTGCCGCCCATGCGGCGCTGCGATCGGACGATACGGCCCCCGGATCCGGCATGCCTCAAGACTAAGCGGAATTACGTGCGCCCGCACGTTGTTAGGACTCCTGGCGGACACTATTGTGCGTGCGCACGCAACCAGGAAGGAATGTCACCATGGACACGGCGCTACTCGTACTCCGGCTGGCGGTCGGCTCACTGATCGCCGCACACGGGCTCGGCAAGCTCGGCGGCTGGTTCAAGGCCGGGTACGGCCTCAGTGGAACGGCCGGCTACCTCGAAGGATTTGGATTCCGTCCCGGCCGATTCTGGGCGATCGTCGTCGGCATCACAGAAACCCTGGCAGGCCTGCTGCTCGCGGCGGGTTTGCTGACCCCGCTGGCGGGTGCCGCGATCGCCGGCACGATGTTCGTCGCGGCCCGCACGGATCACGGCGGAAAGGGTCCATGGATCTTCAACGGGGGCTGGGAGCACGTGGTGACGAACGCCGCCGTCGGCCTGGCCCTGGCGGGCACCGGCCCGGGACGCTTCTCGATCGACCGTGCACTAGGGCTGGATCTCGGCGGCGCCGGCTACCTTGGCGCTGCGCTGGTGCTTGCGCTGGTTACCGCCGGCGCGACGCTTGCGGTACGGGGCGGCCTGACGTCGCTGTCCGAGCGGCACATCGCCGAAGGCTGACCGAAAGGCATGCGTTTGGGCGACGACGGCCGGGCTGTCACGGTGAGCCGGCGATCAGCGTGCGCCCGGGAGCTCGCCCCCGGCAAGCCAAAGAGCGGGAAGGTCCGTTCACTGAAGACGGCAATCGGTTACCGGGGCAAGGTGGCCGACGGGAAACTCACCTTCGAGGGTCCGGCACGTTCCAGTACGAGCTTGATGATGGGAAGATCAAGGCAAACGCCGACGGCACTATCTCGGTCACCTGGTGGCTGCGCTACGAGAACGGCGTGTGGAAGCTGTGGATGAACAACACATTCGTGAGGGCCACGGACCGAGTGCCCTACTGCTGCGCGGCGGGTACCCATGGGGGTATGACGTCGCGGCCGAGATCCTGGTCCGCGACGGCAAGATCACACAGATCGAGCCAGCTGTCGATGTGACGGACGCCGAGGTGATCGACGTCGCGGGCCGGCTCGTCCTACCCGGGCTCGTCGATGCGCACTGCCACCTCGACAAGACGCTGTACGGCGGGTCCTGGGTGCCGCACTCCGCAGGCGACGCGCTGGCCGACCGGATCGCGAACGACCGCACCCGGCGCGGCGAGCTGGGCATTCCGAACGTGGACTACGTCACCGCGTTGCTCGAGCGGATGGCCGCCGCTGGCACCTCGTACGTCCGCACGCACACAGACGTCGATCCCGACGTCGGCCTGCGTGGGATCGAGACAGTGCGCACCGCTGCCGAGCACATGAGCGGCCGGATCACGGTCGAGCAGGTTGCGTTCCCACAGCACGGGTTGCTGACCAACCCGGGTACCGCCGAGTTGCTCGAGGAGGCGCTCAAGAACGGTGTGGAGACGATCGGCGGTCTCGACCCTGCCAGCTCCGACGGCGATCCCGTACGCAACCTCGACACGACCTTCAGCCTCGCCGAGCGGTATTCCGCCGGCGTCGATATCCACCTGCACGACGGCGGAACGCTGGGCGCCTGGGAGATCGAGCTGATCGCCGAGCGCACTCAGGTCACCGGGCTGCGCGGGCGGGTTGCGATCAGCCATGCGTACGCACTCGGCCAGATCGACGAGGCATACCAGGCGCGTCTCCTCGCCCAGCTCGCTGAGGCCGGAGTGACGCTGGTGACCGCCGCCGCCTACAGCTTCCCAGTGATACCGATCAAGAAGGCGCTCGCGGCGGGAGTGAACGTTGCCTGCGGCCACGACGGCATCCGTGACCTGTGGGGGCCCTACGGCAGCGGCGACATGCTCGAGCGCGCCATGTTTGTGGCCTACCGAAGCACATTCCGCCGGGACGACGACATCGAGCTGGCCCTGGATGCGGCGACGTACGGCGGCAGTCGTGCGCTCGGGCTGAAATCGTACGGACTGACGATCGGGGCACCGGCGGATCTAGTCGTCGTATCCGCGCGGACACCCGCTGAGGCAGTTGTCGGTCGGCCAATGCGGGAGCTCGTGCTGAAGGCCGGCCGGATTGTGGCTCGCAACGGCGGGCTCATCTAGCCGCGGTGTGCGCAGCGCGCCTCGGCCTACCAGTCGTACTTCGATCCCTGGTACATCATTTCGGGTCCGAAATGTCGTTCTTCCCGATGCTTCCGTGGCGCGAAGCCAGACCCGCAGGCGTGAAGCATGAGGCACCGGGTCCCGGCCTCGTGCGGGCGCCTTACAGGACGACGACGACTTTGCCTCGGGTGTGACCTGCTTCGATAGCGCGCAGAGCCGCCGGAGTCTCGTGAAGCTGGTAGGTCCTGTCGATGACCGGGGTGAGCTTTCCTGATTCGACGAGCTCCTTCAGAACGACGAGGTCCCGATTGTTCGGGGTCGAGAGGTACCGGCGCAGCGTCTGGCGCGTGAACGGTGAGAGCACGAGTGGCCTGACGAGGCGGACCAGCAGCCTGAACCCGCGCTCTCCGGTGCCGCTATTGAGGACAAGAGTGCCGCCGGGTGTGAGCACTCGTCTGCAATCCGACAAGGTCCGGTTCTCCACGTTGTCGAGGATGAGGTCGTAAGGCTGCCCACCCTGCGTGAAATCCTCTTTGGTGTAGTCGATCACGTGGTCTGCGCCGATCGAACGAACCATGCTCACATTTGTCGTGCCGCACACGCCGGTCACGTGAGCCCCAAATGCCTTGGCAATCTGCACGGCGAAGGTGCCCACGCCCCCTGACGCACCGTTGATCAGGACCCTCTGCCCGGGCTCTACCTTGCCCGCGTCGCGAAGTGCGTGGAGAGCGGCGAGCGCGGATGTCGGTATGGCCGCCGCCTCCTCAAGCGCGAGGTTGGTCGGCTTCAGCGCGAGCTTGTCTTCGTCGGCGCTTGCATACTCCGCGCAGGCGCCCTTGCATGCGCCGAACACCTCATCGCCCGGGCGGAACTGCGTGACGTTGTTACCTACCGCCTCGACCAAGCCCGCCACGTCGAATCCGGGAACGCCGTAGCGCGGCTTGAGCAGGCCAGTAGCCAGGCGCATCGGGAGCGGCGCACCCCTGACGCCGAAGCAGTCGCCTACGTGCAGACCCGCCGCGTGAACGCGCACCAGCACCTGGTCCGCCTTGATGGCAGGCTTGTCGATCTCCCTGACACTGAGGACGTCGGGTGAGCCGTACCCGTCGTGGACGATCGCTCTCATCGTCGCACCGGCCGTCCGGCCGCTCGTGTTTGCGCCGCTCTCATCGAAACACCCCCGCCGTGATAACGCGCTTCGTTGGTCGAAATTGTGCACAGTTCGTGGCGACCATCAAGTGAAACGTCCCCCGCCCGCGCCCCTCGGGTTCGCGGGCTCGCTAACGTCGCAGCATGGATGGGGAGCTGCGGCTCGCGCTCGACCAGCAATACCGGCAGCTCGAGGCTGTCGTCGATCTCTACAACCTGCTCAAACCACGTGCGCCGATGCCCGCATTGCGTCGCTGGCAGGCGTCACCGGATGTGATCCACACTCTGGTCGAGACGACGTGGGCAAACCGCCCTGAGCTTGTCGTCGAATGCGGCAGCGGAGCCTCCTCGATCTGGCTTGGATACACCGTGGAGCGGGTCGGCGTCGGCCGCGTCGTGGCGCTCGAGCACGATGAGAAGTACTTCAGGCGGACGGCGGACATGCTCCGGATGCATAGTCTCGACCGGCTGGTCGACGTACGCCTGGCTCCCCTTCGTCGGTGGTCCACGCGAGATGAGACGTGGCGGTGGTACTCGCGGGCGGCGCTTCGCGACGTCGACGGCATCGGCCTCGTTTTCGTCGATGGTCCTCCGGGCGCGACTGGTCCGATCGCCCGCTACCCCGCCATGGCTGAGCTGCTTCCGCGCTGCACACCAGAAGCCGTCATCGTCCTGGACGACGCGTCTCGCGACGACGAAGCGGCCATCAGCGACCGCTGGCTCGCCGAGTTTCCTGAGCTGGAGAGGACGATCGGCGATCACGAGAAGGGGGCCCACATCTTCACCCGGCGGAGCACAGCGGGTTAGCCGGGATCGGACGCTCTCCAGTACGGCTCGAGCGCGATCAGAAAAGCGGGGTCTCATTCGCCGGCTGCGCCGGGCGCGGTTCCCGAGTTTCAGCGAGCACTGTTTCGTACACGCCGAGGACACGTCGGGCCAAGTCGCTCCAGTCGTACTTGCCGGCCTCGTGAGATGCGGCGTTGCCGAGTCGGGCAGCGAGGGTCCGATCGTGAATGATCCTCGTGAGCGCTGCCGCAAGTGCCTCGGGATCGCCGGGAGGTACCAGTAAGCCGGTCCGCCCGTGCTCGATGACCTGCGGGATCCCGCCCGTGTCGGACGCCACTATCGGCAGGCCAGCCTGCATGCCTTCGACCAGTGCCGTGCCGAGTTCCTCGTATCTGGACGGCATCGCGAGGACGTCTGCTGCGCCCAGCATGCCGGCAACCTGCTCATGCGGGACGAAGCCAAGGAAGTGAATGCGCCGGGTGAGGCGGAGCCGGGCCACGAGGCGTTCCAGACCCGGACGCTCGGGACCGTCACCAACAAGCACAACGGAGACGCCGGGCATTTGCGCGGCCGCTCGCACGAGGACGTCAACATGCTTCTGTCGGTGGAGTCGTCCGACAAAGATGACGCGTGGTCGCGGGATTGGTGCCAGCGGATCGTGAGCGGGCCTAACATCATGCTCGAGCCCGCCCGGCACCACGCCGGATGGCACGACGTGGATCGGCGTAGCGATCCCGTCCGCCCTGATGAGGGCAGCCACCCGCGGCACTAACGCGATGATCGCGTCCGCCGCCTGCTCGCCGCGCCGTTCAAGTCGTCCACCCACCATCTTCAGTACGGCCGAGCGCGCGCTGGTGACCGCGAGCGTGTGCCGAACGCTGGTATGGATCGTTAACACGAGCGGTCGCCGGTGGCGGCGGGCGGCCCGCAGCGCCAGCGGCACGATCGCCAGGTCTTCGCCGAGATGGGCGTGGATCATGTCGGTGTCAGCCGCGAGCCGGGGCAATAACCTCGTCGCCTGCCAGCTGTAGAACTGCCGGCACTGCGGGATCGGTAGGCCGAGCCGGATCACTCTCCCATAGGTGCCAAGAGCCTCCTCCCGCGGCGCTGTCGGTGGTCTGGTCGTCACGATCGTCTGCTGGATGCCAAGCAGATCAAGCGACCGGCTCAGCTCGTATGTGTGGGTTTGCATCCCGCCGATCGGGTCGAATCGTGCGCCACGCCCGGTTAGGGCGGTCGGAGGTGGCTGGAAGACCGAACACAGCCGTAACACCCTCATGGCCGCCGCGCTCCTCATGCATGGGTGGTCTCGTTGATCGGCGAGGGCTCCCTCGGCGCGTCCGGCCTCGGCGGCCACCCGTGACTAGTAGCAATCCGCCGTCCGCGACACACTCCTGCGAACGCCCCTTGACGCTGGGGTAACTATCTCGCGCCTTGATTACCAACTGATGAATGATTCGATTGCGGTGGATGACGAATCGTCGGCGTCGTGTGGTAGCAGAGGAGTCGGGCTCGCCGATTGACGACCGACAAGCGGCCGGCCTTGTGTCTCCTCGTATTCCGCTGTCGGTCGCGGCGAATGGTGGGCTTGTAACGGAGCAGGACGTCGCGGTGGCGTTGTGGGCGGGAGAGGACGGGCTGAGGCCCAGATGACGAGACAGTCGTCGAGCGGAATTGACAGGTGGATACCGGGCGTCCGGACCGTTCGGAGCTACCGGCGGTCGTGGCTGCGCCGTGACGTGGTGGCGGGGATCGTCCTCACGGCCGTGCTGGTCCCTGCTGGCATGGGCTATGCGGAGGCTGCGGGTCTGCCTCCGATCTACGGGCTGTATGCCACGATCGTGCCCCTGTCGGTGTATGCCGTTCTCGGGCCGAGCAGGATCCTCGTCCTGGGGCCGGACTCCTCCTTGGTCCCGTTGATCGCGGCCACCATCCTGCCCCTGGCTGCCGGCGACGAAGCCGAGGCGGTCGCCCTTGCCGGGCTGCTCGCTGTGTTCTCTGGTCTGTTATGTCTGCTGGCCGGGCTCGCCCGCTTCGGCTTCCTCACCGATCTGCTCTCCAAGCCGGTCCGCTACGGCTACATGAACGGGATCGCGCTGACGGTGCTAGTCAGCCAGCTACCCAAGCTGTTCGGCTTCTCCATCGACGCAGAAGGCCTTATCCCTGAGGCGCGGGCGTTCGTCCGTGGCCTCGCGGACGGCCGGACGAACGTGGCGGCCCTGATTATCGGGCTCGGCAGCCTGCTGGTGATCTTTGCGTGCAAGCGCTGGCGCCCGGCGGTTCCCGGCGTGTTGGTGGCTGTGGTCGGCGCCACGGTGGCGGTTGGGGTCCTCGGCCTCGCCGAGCGCTACGACCTGGCCGTAGTGGGGCCATTGCCCAAGGGTCTGCCATCGCTGCAGATCCCGCAGGTCTCGGCGTCCGATGTCGGGGCACTAGTGGCGGGCGCCGTCGGGATCGCGCTGGTGTCGTTTGCAGACACGAGCGTGTTGTCACGGACTTTTGCGATTCGGGGCCGCTACCGGGTCGACCCTAACCAAGAGCTGTTGGCGCTCGGCGCGGCGAACGTCGCCACTGGCCTATTCCAGGGGTTCTCCGTCTCCAGCAGCGCCTCGCGCACTCCTGTCGCCGAGTCGGCCGGCGCGAAGACGCAGGTGACCGGGCTGGTTGGCGCTTTGGCGATCGCGCTGCTGCTGCTGCTGTTCCCCAACCTGCTGCGCAACCTGCCCGACTCGGCATTGGCGGCCGTGGTGATCGCTGCCGCGATCGGGCTGATCGAGATCGCGAAGGTCCGCATGCTGTACCGGCTGCGGCGGACGGAGTTCGCCCTGTCGTTGGTGTGCTTCCTAGGTGTGGCGGTGCTTGGGGTAATCCAGGGGATCTTCATCGCGGTCGGCCTGGCGCTCGCCGATTTCATCAGGCGGGCGTGGCGTCCGCACGACGCCGTCCTGGGTCGAGTCGAAGACCTCAAGGGCTACCACGACGTGGCCCGTCACCCTGAGGCCAAGCGCATCCCCGGACTGGTGATCTTCCGCTGGGATGCACCGCTGTTCTTTGCCAACGCTGAGGTGTTCGCGGACCGTCTCCGGCAGGCGATCGCCTCCTCGCCAACCCCGGTGCGATGGGTGATCGTAGCCGCCGAGCCGGTCACGGATTTGGACACCACGGCTGCCGACGCCCTCATGCAGCTGGACGAGGAGCTCGCAAGCGAGGGCGTCGACATGCGGTTTGCCGAGATGAAGGGCCCGGTCAAGGACCAGCTGAAGCGGTACGGGCTCTTCGACCAGCTCGGCGCCGATCATTTCTACCCAACGATCGGGACGGCGGTTCGCGCCTACCTCGACGCTAGCGGGGTGGAGTGGACCGACTGGGAGGACCGCGTTGGCGGCCCTTGACGGTGATGATCCACACGTCGTGAGATCACCGGAGGTGCTGCCGCCACGACGGCCGTGAGTGAGGCAGCCGGCTGACCGGCGCCTCACGGGCTGACCGAGACGGCGGCTGCAACCGTCCCGTACAGCCCTCCGCAACGGGCCCGCAGGTTGGCCTGGGGAACCTCCGCTATGCCTAGGAGTGTTTGTACATCCGGAGCAGTCGCCAGCACTCCGAGCATGAGGGCGAGCTGGTACATGGCCGAAGGGTCGATGTCGAGTGATGGAGGCACCCCGATGAGCACTCACGATCCAACGGTGCTGCCGCCCGGTTTGCCGGTGCCGACCGACGACGGCGCGACGCGGCACCTGCCTGGCATGCCGGTTCCTGCCGTTGCCCTGTCCACGACCGCCGGCGCCGACATGCTGATCGGTGACGTTGGCCCTTACCTTCGGCGGGTCGTCTACGCCTACCCCCGTACCGGTCGTCCCGGCGAGGCGCCGCTTGTCGAGGACTGGGACCTCATCCCGGGTGCCCGGGGATGCACGCCGGAATCGTGCGGATTCCGCGACCACCACGCCGAGCTCGCTCGTGCCGGCGCCGATGTCGTCGGACTTTCGACCCTGGACATCGACGACCAGCGTGAGGCGGCTACGCGCCTGCATCTGCCGTTCCCGCTGGTGTCCGATGCCGGGCTTCGGCTTACCCGCGCCATGGACCTGCCGACCATGGACGTCGGCGGGCAGGTCCTGCTGAAACGGTTCACGTTGGTGATCCGAGAGGGCCGCGTGGAGCACGTCTTTTACCCGGTCTTTCCACCGGATCGCCACGCCGAGCAGGTGCTGCGCTGGCTCGGAGCGCAGCTGATCGAGGATCGCCGTTCGCCGTTCGTCGAACCCGATCGGCGAGCTTGAGCGCAAGGCGCCGGCCCAGACGCCCGGCCGTTTCCACGCGGTACGTCGTTAGAAGGGGTGGGGAGGCCGAAACGGGGCTCTGGTCGATTCGTCGATGATCGAGCAGTGGTAATGGAGGTGACCAAGCATGGAGCTGACGGTGCTGGTCGTCCGGGACTGCCCGCATGCGGCCCTGCTTGATCGGCGGCTGGACATAGTGCTCGCATACTGGACCGAGCTGAC
>DASYTV010000206.1:0-3710 GCA_036001885.1 Actinomycetes bacterium | reverse complement strand
CATCAACAGGTTCGGGGCCTCCACCACGTACGGTGGAGCGCTCAGCGTCTACACGACGCTGAACGTCCAGCTCCAGAACATCGCCCAGTCTGCGATCTCCGGCACCCAGGCACGCCTCGCGTGGCGCAACGTCCAGCAGGGGGCGCTGGTGGCGATCGACCCGAGCACGGGCGCGATCATCGCCATGGTCTCGTCGGCCAACCCGAAGGCAAACGGCGGCCAGTACAACCTGGCGGTGTGGCCGCCGCGCAACCCGGGTTCCTCGATGAAGATCTTCACTTACACGGCCGCGATCAACAGCGGCCGCTACACGATGACGACGCCCATCGAGGACGCGCCGTTCCGCTACCAGGACCCCGGCTCGCTGAAGATCTACGCGCCGCAGAACTACGACGGCCAGTACCACGGCACCTGCCAGCTCCAGGTGTGCGTCGGCAACTCGTTCAACATCCCGGCGGTCAAGGTCGAGCTTGGCGTCGGCGTTCCCAACGTCGTCGAGATGGCGCGCATCATGGGCGCGGGCCCGTGGCAGCAGCACTCCGACGGATCGTTCACGAACAACGACGGCACCAACGACTTCGGTCCTTCGTTGACGCTGGGTGGTTACGGCGAGACGCCTCTGCAGATGGCGACCGGCGCCTCCGTGCTCGCCGCGAGGGGCGTCCTGCACCAGCCGTTCGCGATCGCGCGCGTCGACCAGGGCGGCCGCACGATCTACGAGCACCAGGACAGCTCCAAGCAGGTCCTCGACCCGAAGGTCGCCTACATCATGAGCACCATCCTGTCGAAGGACTCCAACCGGACCGAGATTTTCGGCGCGAACTCGCTGCTGACCATCCCGGGTTGGCGCGTCGCGGTCAAGACCGGGACCTCGGACAGCTTCGCCGACGCGTGGACGGTCGGCTTCACGCCGAAGATCGCGGTCGCGGTCTGGATGGGCAACCCCGACTGGCGGATCAAGATGACCGAGGGCTCGGACAGCTACTACGTGGCCGTGCCCGCGTGGCACACCTTCCTCGAGCAGGCGCTGCCCGTGCTGGGTGCGGTTGACTGGTACACGGCGCCGCAAGGCCTCGTCTACGCGTGGGGCAACTACTACCTGCCGGGGACCGCCCCGGATTCGCCGCCCGTGAACGAGCCGGCGCCGGCACCGACCGGCGGTGGCCACCGCAAGAAGAAGCGCTAGCGGACCGAGCGGATTCGGGACACGAAGATCGTGCCCAGCGTGAAGAACAGGATCACGCTGCCGAACGCGACCCGGTAGCCGGAGTTGGGCGCGACGTGCTTGTTGAAGTGGTCGATGAGCCCACCCTCGATCGCTGGGATGAGGCTGTTCGGGAGTGTCTGGGCGACGTGGAACAGGCCCATGTCCTTGGCCGCCTTGGCGCGGTCGGGGATGGTGTCGCAAGCCAGCGCCCAGTCGACCGCCAGGTAGAGCCCGTAGCCGATCCCGTATAGCGCGCCCAGCGCCAGCACGATCTCCTGCTGCGTGGGATAGAAGGCGATGAAGTAGAGGGCGACTACGATCTGCATGGCGCCGGCCGCGTAGACGAAGCGCTTCCGGCCGTGACGGTCGGACGCCGACCCGCCCCAGATCCCCGGGATGATCATCGCCGCGAAGGAGACGGCGAGCCAGATCGACGTGAACTCGTCGGTGTTGGCGACGTGGACGACGTCCCGGAAGAACGACGACAGGAAGAACACGACCGCGGCCACGCCGGCGGTGACCATCGTCCGGGTGAAGATTACCCATCCGAAGTCGCCCGTCCACAGCGGGCGTAAGAACTCATGGGCGGTGGCGAGCAGCGGCCGGCTCGGGCGCCGCTCGATGGGTCGCCTGCCTTCGGTCTGCGCGGCCCACAGCACCGGCAGCAGGGACAGCGTGAGCACGACGCCCATCACCAGCAGGCTCAGGCGCACCTGGTGCATGCCCGCCAGCACCGCAGTTGTCGCAAATCCGAGGAGCGCGCCGCCCTGCTGCATGCCGGCCAGAAATCCGCTGGCCTTCCCGAACTCGTCGTCCGGGACGATGTCGGGGATGATCGCGTAGTAGGCCGCCGCCGCCCCGTTCAAGAAGATCTGGGCGACCACGTGGCCGATGACGAACTGCGTGTAGGTGTGCGCAGTGCCCATGACGAGCAGGCCGACGATGCCGAGCAGCACGCCCGCGACCATGAACGGCCGGCGGCGGCCGAATGGTGTCGTTAGTCGGTCCGACCAGGTGCCGACGAGGGGTGGCACGGTGATCGCGAAGAAGGCGCCCATCCCGGTCGCGTACCCGATGTAGGTGTTGAAGTCGGTGGGATAGAACTCGCGGACCTCGCTCGGCAGGACAACCAGCGGGTAAGGGAGCCAGGTGAAGGACAGGCCGAGGTAGAGGCTCGCCAGGGCGGCGTGGCGCAGGTTGTTGAACCGGATCACCGGGAGGATTTCGGCCCCGGTCGCTTCGGCCACGGCGCGGCCAGAGTAACTGATAAGGTGTTCCGCTATGCGGCAGCCTCAGCGGATCCTGACCTGGCGACGCGCGGTCGATTTCGCGGGCTGCAACAGCTGCCTCTGTAGTTAGACCGACCCACGCGGTTTCGGACTAACCCATCAGGAGGCAAACATGAGCGCTACCGACGAACTCGTCCGCAACAACGAGTCCTACGCGGGCACCTTCACGAAAGGCGACCTGCCGCTGCCACCCGCCAGGCACGTCGCGGTGGTGGCCTGCATGGACGCACGCCTCGACGTGCACAAGATCCTTGGCCTGCAGGAGGGTGACGCCCACGTGATCCGCAACGCCGGCGGAGCGGTGACTGACGACGCGATCCGTTCGCTCGCGATCTCGCAGCGCCTGCTCGGCACCAGGGAGATCATCCTCATCCACCACACCGATTGCGGCATGCTGACCTTCAAGGACGACGACCTGAAGAAGAAGATCGAGTCCGAGACCGGAATCCGACCGGCATTCGCGCTCGAGGCGTTCAGCGACCTCGAGGACGACGTCCGGCAGTCGATCGCTCGCATCAAGGCGAGCCCGTTCGTCCCGAACAAGTCGAACCTCCGCGGCTTCGTGTACGACGTGCGGACCGGCACGCTCAACGAGGTGGGCGCGGCCGTAGCCGTCTGAGAACTTCGGGCGCCTCGGGCCCTCGAGGTCCGGGGCGCCACTCCGCCCTTAGCCGCCGAGCAGTGCCTGCAGCCTCACCACCGCCTCGTCAAGCCGCGCCCGCGGCAGCCGTCCTGACGCCACGGCCTGCTTGATCGCGTCGTAGGTCGCGTCGGCGACGGAGATGTGGTGGGCGACCATGACCATATCGCCACCCGCGATCAAGAACTCGACCGCGGCCTCGGGCGTCGGTGTGCTGGCGGTGATCGCCCCCATCTCCATATCGTCGGAGAGGATCGCGCCCTGGAAGCCGAGATCCGACCGAAGCAGCATCACCGTCGCGGGCGAGAGGTCCGACGATCGGTGGGCGTCGATCGCGGGGTAGAAAAGATGGCCGAGGAGCACGAAGTCGGTGTCGTGCGCGATCGCAGCCTGGAATGGAGGAAAGTCGCGGGTGCGGAGCGTGGCCAGGCTCTCGTCGATGCGCGGCAGCCGTGTCTCCGAGCTGGTCGAGGTGTCGCCGTGGCCGGGAAAGTGCTTGGCCGCAGAGAGCATATCGGCGTCGTGGATTCCATCCACGACCGCGCCGACCGAGCTCGCCACCGGGCCCGGCGCC
>DASYTV010000205.1:0-3586 GCA_036001885.1 Actinomycetes bacterium | reverse complement strand
CGCCCCGAACAGATCCGTCCAGCTCCTTTTTGACGAAGGTCAGATCGAGGAGCCGGATGATGCCTCGGTCGACGAGGTCGACGAGCAGGGGGAGGCCTTCCCCGGTCATTCGGCTGCCGGGGAACTCGATCACCAGATAGTCGACCGGACCCATTTCTTCAAGATCGTTCATGTCAACCCCTTCGCGGCGTGGACACGTACCGGATCCAACCGCAGCGGATCGGTCCGGCCGTACTCGCCCGAGGTTGCCGTTCCTGAGGACGCCTCCGCGTCACTCCCAGCGGATGAGATGGCCGGAATTCGCGATGATCGCGAAGGGCTCTGGTGGTGGGTCCGCACGACTCTGGCGTTCTCAGCTACGCCGCCGCAGCAGCGACTTCATGTGGGCCCGCAGTCCCGGTCCTTGGGACGTCAGGGGTTCCTGTCCCCAGCGCAGTTGCATATAGAGCTGCTTCACTGCCCCCACGAGCGGAGTGGCGACCAGTGCTCCTGGCACACCGGCGGCGGCGCCGCCGATGAGCGCGGCCAGCATGGTGGTCGGAGGCGTGACGTTTACCGCCTGGCCGACGATCAACGGACTGATCACGTGGTTCTCGAGGTTCATGTAGAGGATGTACAGCCCGACGACGACCACGAAGATCACCGGGCCACGCGTCAGCGCCAGTAGGCCGAGCAGAGCGCCGCCGAGGAATCCACCGATCTGTGGGATCAGGTCGGTGATCATGGCCCAGACTGCCGCCAGGGGAGCAAGCGGAACACCGAAGATCAGGCACAAGGCCAGAACGACGACGCCCATGAGCACGGCAACCGCGAGCGAGCCGCCAAAGTAATGGGCCGTTGCCGTGTAGAACACACGTCCGACCTCGTCCGCGCGGTCGACCCAGCGGAGTGGGATCAGCCGGCGAACGCTGGCGACGAGTCGCTCTCCGTCCAGCAGGACCGCGAGCGTGACCGCTAGCACGAGCATCGCGGCGAGGGCGCCACCGATCAGACTCTCGACAGTTCTCGTCACGCTCTCGTCGCTGATCTCTCCGGGCATGTCCTTGATCGCCTGATCCACCCGGGTCGCGGCATCGTTGCGCTCGAGCCAGCCACCGACCAGTGGAAGGTCGTAGAACTCCTTGACCGTCGCCGGGAGGTTGGTGGAGATCTCTCTCGCCTGGCTGACCGCTTGCGGCCCCATGATGACCACGACGGCGGTGACCAGGATGACTGCTCCACTGGTAACGAGAAAGACGGCTCTCGATCGCGACCACCCCCAGCTTCGGCGGATGGCGCTGACCACCGGGTCAAGGGCTAGTGCGAATACCGCACCGACCCCAATGGTGGTCAAAGCTCTCGGGGCGGAGCGGACAAGCCCGAAGACGGCGAAGGCCAGTAGGAGACCACCGACGATGTAAACGAACGAGATCGGCTGGAGGACTAAGACGGTGCCAGGCGCTCGCTCGCCCTCTTGACCGTCTCGGTCATCAGTGGCCATCGGTCTACGATAGTCGCCGTGACCGGCGATGGGCCGCCGCCGCAGCCTGAGAAGGTGCTGCAGGTAAAGGTGAGTGTCGGCTCGACGCTGCTGGTCATCGGTGCCGTGGCGGCGGCGATCACGTTGCTGAACATGTTCCACGCCGCCCAACGGCAGATTGGATGGCTGATTGCCGCATCCGTTGTCGCCTGGCTGCTGTCATGGATCATCAGCTTGCTCGATCGGGTGGTACCTCGGGGGCTCGCGGTGCTCGCGACCGTCCTTGCGTTCGTCGTTCTGGTTGGTGGCGGGTGGGTCGGCGTCCGGGCGACGATCCAATCGGAGGTGGCCAGGCTACGTACTGCGCTACCTGCCGGAGCCAGCGACCTCGAGCAGCGGTATCACACGGCAGCCGACTTCCACCTTGCAGAGCGCATCCAATCCTTTGTGAACACTCTCGACGACCGGTTCGGGACCCAGGCACAAGTCACGGCGGCGGCCGGCACCGCATCGACCTACATCGTGGCCGGCGTGTTGATGCTGTTCCTGGTGGGCTATGGACCACGGTTCGTTTCCGGGTCCCTACGCCAGATCGGCGACCCGGTGCGGCGAGAGTCCGTGTCGAAGGTCGTCTATCGAGCGTCAAGCACAGCTCGGGCCTATCTGCTGCTCACCTTGCTGCAGGCGGTCGCGATCACCGCGCTTTGTTCCCTGGTCTTCTACTTACTCGACCTGCCGGCGCCGTTCGTCCTCGGCTTGCTCGTTGGCTGGCTCGGCGCCATCCCTTACCTCGGAATCATCCTGGGCGGGCTCGCCCCGTTGATCGCTGCCGCCACCGACCCGCACGAGTTCACCTACATCGTGCTCGTGGTCCTGCTGGTGGGGCTACAGACCGTCGAGGCCGTCGTGATCCGGCCACGAGTGGACAACCGCACCGTCCGGGTCGGACCGGCGGTGATGCTGATCGGCACTCTGATCGGGTTCGAGCTGTACGGGATCGGGGGTGCCATCTACGGGACGGCAGTCCTCGTTTTGCTCTGGGCCGTGCTCCTAGCCGTCCCCGATCGCAGCGCGATCCCGGCGTCCGGACCTCCGCAGCTCTCTAGCGCGGACGCGAAGCAGCTGGAGCCACCTCCGCCGCACGCCACGGAGACCCACCGACCGGAGGTCGTGCCCGGCCACCTGGCCGGTGACGAGCACTAGCAACTGAGTACGGTCAGCCTGCGCCGGGACCCGGCGTGGTCAGCCCTCGAGGACGAATGTCACGAGCATGTTCACCCGGTACTGGTTCACCCGGCCGTCCGCCACATCCACATGCATTTCCTTGATCCACGCGGATCTGACATCCCGGAGTGTCTCGGCCGCTCGGCTTATTCCTGTGTTGATCGCGTCCTCGAAGCCTTGATCCGAGGTCGCGCTGATCTCGGTTACGCGTGCAACGGTTCCCATCGCTGCCTCCCAAGCCGCACAGATGGCACTTGCATTCAGACGTGATCGACGAGCGCCGTCGCGCCCTCTTCGCGGGCACAGTGCGCGCAGCAGAAGAAGCGTCCGCTCGCCTCGACTCCATGCCCGATGATCCTGCACTGGCAGTGCTCGCAGGTCGGCGCCATCCGGTGGATGGCGCATTCGAAGCTGTCGAACACGTGGACGGTTCCGGCGGCATGTACCTCGAAACTCATTGCGTAGTCGTTGCCGCAGACTTCACAGACCGCCATGGCAGGGCCTCACTTGGTCGGGCTTGTGTGCAGGGTCAGGTTCTTGTGCCGGACGCCGGCACCTCACCCGTATCGTCTACCCGCCCCATCCCTTGATGACAGGCCAAGCACTGGGATGGCTCACCTCCCTGGTTATCCCTCTCCGGCACATGCGATCCGTGCGTGGTCGCGCCGTGGTGCCCGCTAAGGCGGCCTTGCAGGGGCTCAGCTCGCGAGGTCGGCCGGGTTTGTGTTACCGCCGCAGAGCAGGATCGCAGGCGCTCGCCGTCGGCCGGTCGGTAAGCGCCGGAGATGAGTGCGGCGAGGGCGGCGGCAGTCCCGTGTTCGACGATCACGCGGTGCTGATCCCAGAGCTGCCGCCGGGCGTCAATGATCGCCTCGTCTGTGACGAGCACACTCCGTACGCCGG
>DASYTV010000204.1:0-5405 GCA_036001885.1 Actinomycetes bacterium | reverse complement strand
GCTCCTCCTCGAGCTCCTTCTTGTCGTTCATCGATCGCATGTGCGGGAAGACGCCATCCTCCATGCCGGTGAGGAACACGACGGGGAACTCGAGTCCCTTGGCGGTGTGGAGCGTCATCAACGTCACGACCCCGGTGCCCGTCCCACCGCCGCTCGGCCCACCGCCGCTTGTCTCGCCGCCGCTCGTCCCGCCACCGGTCCCATCACCCGACCCGGCGGCCGCGGCTGAATCGGCGACGGCACCCTCCGGGATCTGGTCGGAGTCGGCGACCAGCGAGACCTGCTCGAGGAACTCGACGAGGCCGCCCTCGGGGTTGGACTCCTCGAACTCGCGGGCGACCGCAGCGAGCTCGTGGAGATTCTCCACCCGCGTCTCGTCCTGAGGGTCGGTGGACTCGGCAAGCTCGGCGAGGTAGCCGGTCTGGGCAAGCACTGCTTCGAGGATCTTGGCCGGACCGGCGCCGTTCTCCACCAGCAGCCGAAGCCCCTCCATCAGCGACACGAAGCCCTCGATGGCGTGCAGTGACCGCGGCACCAGCCCGTACACCTCGCCGGCCCGGGCCAGGGCTTGGGCGAAGGTGATGCGCTCCTTCTGCGCCCACGCCTGGACACACGCCAGCGCTCGATCGCCGATCCCCCGCCGTGGCACGTTGATGATCCGGCGCAGCGGCACGGTGTCCTCGGGATTGGCCAGGACCCGCAGATAGGCAAGCGCGTCGCGGATCTCCCTGCGCTCATAGAAGCGGACCCCGCCAACGACGCGGTAGGGCAGCCCCACCCGGATGAAGACCTCTTCGAACACTCGAGACTGCGCATTAGTCCGGTAGAAGACGGCGATCTGTCCGGGCGTCGCATCGCCCGCGTCGGCCAGCCGGTCGACCTCGTTGGCGACGAAGGCCGCCTCGTCGTGCTCGGTGTCGGCCTCGTAGCCGATGATCTTCACACCGGCGCCGGCCTGAGACCACAGGTTCTTGTGCTTGCGCTCGGAGTTTCGGGAAATCACCGAATTTGCGGCGGACAGGATCGTCTGCGTCGATCGGTAGTTCTGCTCCAGCAAGATCGTCGCGGCGTTTGGGTAATCGCGCTCGAACTCGAGGATGTTCCTGATGGTCGCGCCGCGGAAGGCGTAGATCGACTGGTCAGCGTCACCGACCACGCACAGCTCGGCAGGTGGGAGCTCACTCCCCTCGCGAACCACATCCCCGTCGACCGTCCGGCGCGCTGTCGTCCCGACCAGCTCACGGATCAGGACATATTGAGCGTGGTTCGTGTCTTGATATTCATCGACGAGTACGTGCCTGAACCGGCGCCGGTAATGCTCGGCGACATCGGGAAACGCCTGGAGCAGATTGACCGTTGTCATGATCAAGTCGTCGAAGTCGAGCGCGTTGGACTGGCGCAACCGGCGTTGATACAGGGTGTACGCCTCGGCCAGGGTCTTGTCCTGGACCGTCTTGGCCCGCTCTGTGGCCGTCTCTTCGTCGATGAGCTCGTTCTTGAGGTTGGACACCTGGGTGGAGAACGCCCGTGGTGGGAACCGCTTGGGGTCCAGATCCAGATCTCGTACCACGAGGGTCATCAACCGCTGCGAATCCGCTTGGTCGTAGATGGAGAAACCGCTGGTCAGCCCGAGCTGTTTGGCCTCCTTGCGCAGGATCCTGACGCAGGCGGAGTGGAACGTCGACACCCACATGGCCTTGGCTCGCGGACCGACGAGGCGGGCTACCCGCTCCTTCATCTCGCCGGCCGCCTTGTTGGTGAAGGTGATCGCGAGGATCTGCCCCGGATGCACGTCACGGGCCGCCAGCAGGTAGGCGATGCGGTGCGTCAGCACGCGGGTCTTGCCCGAACCCGCCCCCGCCACGATCAGCAGCGGCGTCCCCTCGTGGACGACTGCGGCACGCTGCTGCGGGTTGAGGCCCTCGAGCAGCTTGTCGGGGTCGACCCGGCGCCATCGCCGCTGACCATCCTGGGAGGGTCTGTCCGCCGTGTCGTCCTCGGTCTGCTTCGGCAGCCGGCTCGCCTCGTGAACCGGGCGCTCCTGATCCGGGCCGTCCGGCCGAGCACCCTCGATCGCCGCCGCAGGGCGCGGCGCAGCGCCGGCGCCTGGCATCGGGAGATCGTCGAAGAGCGTGCTCATCTCGGGTCGAGTCTAAAGAACGGAAGGCACACAGTGCCGCTTCATACGATGGCGGAGGGAGAAGAGGAGTGAACTGTGCTGAAGGACAGTGAAGTCCAGCGGACCCTGGCGGTGCTGGCCCATCCCGACGATGTCGACTTCGGTGCCGGCGGCACCATCGCACGGTGGACCGACGAGGGCATCGAGGTGACATATTGCCTGGTGACCGACGGCGACGCTGGAGGCTTCGATCGGAGCGTGGACCGCGCGGAGATACCCGAGATCCGGCGGACCGAGCAGCGTAACGCCGCCAAGGCGCTCGGCGTGGAGGATGTGCGCTTCCTTGGCTACCCGGACGGGCGGCTGGAGCTCACCCTCGACCTGCGGCGGGACATCAGCCGGGTGATCAGGCAGGTGCGACCGCAGCGCGTCCTCACCCAGTCACCTGAACGCAACTGGGTACGCATGCCGGCCTCGCACCCCGACCACCTCACGACGGGCGAGGCCGCGCTGCGCGCGATCTATCCGGACTCCCGCAACCCGTTCGCGTTTCCTGGGCTGCTCGCCGATGAGGGCCTCGAGCCGTGGGAGGTGGCCGAGGTGTGGGTGATGGCCCACCCGACGCCCAACCATCGCGTCGACGTCACGGACACGTTCGACCGGAAGATCGCCGCGCTTCGCGCCCACGTGAGCCAGACCGCGCACATGGACGACCTTGAGGTCTGGCTGCGTGAGCGGCTGGGACACATCGCGACTGAGGCCGGGCTGCCGGCGGGCCACCTCGCGGAGGCGTTCGCCGTCTACTCGACCGCGTGAGGTGTCAGACCAGGCGGCGGGCCGTGGCCCACCGGGTGAGCTCGTGCCGGTTGGAAAGCTGGAGTTTGCGCAGGACCGCGGAGACGTGGGTCTCGACGGTCTTCACCGAGATGAACAGCTCCTTGGCGACCTCTTTGTACGTGTAGCCGCGCGCGATCAGCCGCATGACCTCGCGCTCGCGTTGGGTCAAGCGGTCGAGTTCCTCGTCGATCGCCGGTACGTCAGTCGCGGCGAAGGCATCAAGAACGAAACCGGCGAGCCGCGGCGAGAAGACGGCATCGCCCTCGGCGACCCGCCGGATCGCTGTGACCAGCTCAGGCCCCGTGATCGTCTTCGTGACGTAGCCGCGCGCCCCGCCGCGGATGACACCGATCACGTCCTCGGCGGCGTCGGACACGGACAGGGCGAGGAACTTGACGTCGGTCAGGGTGGCACATCGCTCGAGTACGGTCCGGCCGCCACCGCCCGGCAGGTGCACGTCGAGCAGCACGACGTCAGGCTTCGTCGCCCCGATGACGGCCACGGCGGAGTCGACGTCTTCCGCTTCTCCGACGATGTTGACGCCACCACCGAGTTCCGCCCGTACACCGGTGCGGAACATCCGGTGGTCGTCGACAAGCACCACCCGCAGGCCAGTCACGGTTCGCTCCTTACCCCATCGCCGGTCCGCGGTGGCTGCGCGATCGGCATGGTCAGCCGTACTTCGGTTCCGTCCCCCTCGATGCTCTTCACCTCTGCCCAACCGCCGTGCCGCTGCATGCGCCCGACAATCGAGTGCTTGATGCCGAGCCGGTCGTCTGGTACCGCGTCTTGGTCGAACCCCGGACCGCGGTCCTTCACGAACACGGTAACCGCGTCCTGCTCAACCTCGGCGTACACGGAGATCGGGGCACCGTCGCCGTACTTGGCCGCATTCACCATCGCCTCGCGAGCCGCCGCGAGCTCGGCGGCCAGCCGCTCGTCCAGCCCGCGGTCGCCGACCACCACGACATCGATAGGTGCGCCATGGGCCTCCTCGACCTCGGCCGCCATCCGCTCCACAGCAGCATGGAGGGTGCCGGTGTTGTCTGCTTGGCCGTAAAGCCAGCCACGCAGTGCCCGCTCCTGGGCTCTCGCCAGCTTGGCGACCTGCTTAGGGTCGTCCATGCTGCGCTGGATGAGAGTAAGCGTGTGGAGGACCGAATCGTGGAGATGGGCGGCGATCTCGGCCCGTTCCTGCGATCTGATCCGCTCCCGCCGCTCGTCCGACAGCTCTCTGACCAGGCGCGCCCACACCGGCCAGGTGACCACGGCCAGCCCGGCGACCACGATCAGCGTCGCACCCAGCCCGTCCCTGGCCGCCGAGAGGTCGCCGCGAACGGCCAGGAAGACTGCTGCGCCGACGACGACGAGGGCGATGCCGATGAGGGTACGGGCGATCCGCACCCAGGGCCGGCCGCCGCCCAGCCACCGTGCCCGTTGGGCGTCATCGACCTGCCGCCAGAGCACGGCAACCCCGGCCGACGCCAACGCCAGGGCCAGGACCAGCGCAAAGCTGATCCGGATGATGCCGAGAGCCTCGAGCAGCAGCAGCGCACCGATCGCGAGCGCAGCAGCGAAAACGACCGCTTGCCCTGACTCGCCCTCGAACAGCGACCTGTTCTGCGCTGGGCGGCTGGATGTCTCACTTACCGCCAGCGGGGTGACTGCCCAGAACACGGCGTAGAGGACCAGCCCGCAGCCGCCTGCCGGGATAAGCAGCAGGAATCCGAGCCTGATCCAGAGAACATCGACACCGAGGTGGTCGGCGAGCCCTCGCGCGACACCCCCGATGATGCGACGGTCGCTGGCTCGATAGAGCCGACGGCGAGGGGGCGCAGTCGACTGCGGCATTGCTGTCACGCATACGATCGTCACACGGAGTGCGCGTCAGAGACATCAGGTGATGCATCCGGGGTCTCCCCGTTAGCGGGACGATATGGCAAGGGGGCAGGTCAGGGTGCATCTCAGGGTGCTTACCGATGCCACCAAGTCCGCTGGGGCAGAGCATTGACGCCATGAGCGAGACCACTCCGCCAAGCCACGCCGAGTCGACCACGCGCGATACAGCTGACAGCGCGGGCGGCCCATCGGACGCCGCGACGGGTGTATTGGAGGCCGCGGGCAGCGGCGCGGGCCAAGCCGAGGACGCAGTTGGTGCGGCAGCAGCCGGTTCAGCAGGTGCCGCAGGCGGTCAAGCCGCCGCACCGGGTCGCGGCGGCCCTGCCGGAGCTGCACCCGGTGCCGGAGGTGGCGGGGCAGGTCACGGTGGCGTAGGCGGCGATCCAACCGGAACAACACCGCCGCCCCCTGGCGGCGGTCCCACAGGAGCAACACCGCCGCCGCCCGGCGGTTACGGGCCGCCGCCCGGCACTCCGCCCCCGTGGGGATGGGGGCAGCGCGGCGGAGATGGTCCCGGCGGAGGCATCCGCCAGTTGCGCCGCAGCCGTAC
>DASYTV010000203.1:0-2783 GCA_036001885.1 Actinomycetes bacterium | reverse complement strand
GTGTTCTCGGACGAAGCCCACCTGCGGCGGATCATCGACAAGATCGTGGCACGGATCGGCCGCCGGGTGGACGAGTCCAGCCCGATGTGTGACGCGCGCCTTCCCGACGGCAGCCGGGTCAACGCGGTCATCCCACCGCTGGCCCTCGACGGGTCGATGCTCACCATCCGCAAGTTCGCCACGGACCCCTTCCAAGCTGCCGATCTGATCACCCTGGGGACGATGACGGGCGCCTCGTCGGACTTCCTCGACGCGTGTGTGCGGGGGCGGCTCAACATCCTGATCTCCGGTGGCACCGGTGCCGGTAAGACCACGACTCTGAACGTCCTCTCGTCGTTCATCCCGGGTGACGAGCGCATCATCACGATCGAAGATGCCGCCGAGCTCCAGCTGCATCAGGAACATGTGCTCCGCCTGGAGTACCGGCCACCCAACATCGAGGGCCGCGGCGAGGTCCGGATCAGGGACCTGGTCCGCAACGCCCTGCGTATGCGGCCGGACCGGATCATCGTCGGTGAGGTCAGGGACGCGGCCGCCCTGGACATGCTGCAGGCCATGAACACCGGTCACGACGGATCAATCAGCACGGTCCATGCCAACTCACCGCGAGACGCTCTCGCCCGGGTGGAGACGATGGCGCTGATGGCCGGCATGGAGCTGCCCGTCCGGGTCATCCGCGAGCAGATGGCCAGCGCGGTTGACCTGATCGTCCACCAGACGAGGTTCAGGGACGGCTCACGGCACATCACGCAGCTCACCGAGGTCGTCGGCATGGAGGGCGACATCATCACCCTGCAGGACGTCTTCGCGTTCGACCATGCACTGGGCTTCTCGGAAGAAGGTCATTCTCTCGGCTCCCTCAAATCAACCGGTTTGCGCCCGCGACTTATCGAGAAGCTCGCCTACCGCGGAGTTCGGCTGGACTGGGGGCTCCTCCACTTCGAGAGCGTGGCGCCGCGGTGAGGATGGTGCTCCGCTACTTCGCGGCCGTATCGGCAGCAGCGGTGCTGGCGGTCGCGATGAACGGCACGGCCCATGCGGACGACGGCCAGATCAAGCAGGTGGTTGCGGCGGACGGCAAGGTCCAGGTCGTCTTCGGGGCGCCCGGTCTCGCCGACGGTGAGTCGCTCGATCCCTCGACGGCCAAGCTCCGGGTGGGTGACCAGCTTCTGCGGTCGACCGGCGAGCCCATCGGCACCGGCCACGCCCGGGTCGTCCGCGCATCACTGCTGGTCATCGACACATCGAGCAGTATGCGCGGAGAGAAGTTGGAGGCAGCGAAGGCCGCCGCGGACGGGTTCCTCGCGTCCGTTCCCGACGACGTGCAGGTCGGGTTGATCAACTTCGCCGAGACTGCGGCGCTGCGATTTGCTCCGACCACGAACCGCGACACGGTCAGGTCGGCGGTCGGCGCGCTGACCGCCGAAGGCGGTACGGCGCTCTATGACGGCCTGAGCATTGCGGTTAGACAGTTGACCAAGCCGGAGTACTCCGACGCCGTACGGAACATCGTGCTCCTCAGCGACGGGGAAGACCGCGACAGCACGACGAAACTGCCGTCATTGCTGAGCACGTTGAAAGAGTCCGGCATCGGGGTCGACGCCGTGGCCTTCCGTACTGACACGGCTGTCCCGGTTCTCCAGCACATTGTGGACGCGAGCTCCGGCAGGTTGGTCAGCGCGACAGCGGCCGATGCCCTGTCGGCGGCGTTCACGGCGTCGGCCAAGGCCATCTCGAACCAGGTTCTCATCACCGCCGCGCTGCCGGCGGGAATGGAGCCCGGCGACCCGACGGTCACGGTGGAAGTCTCGGCAACCGGCGGCGCCACCTTCACCGACGCTGCGGTGATGCTCCTCGCCGCCGACGACCTGCCTGCGGAGCAGCCTCGAGTCGAGCCCGCACCGGCGGGTGGCCGTGGTTGGACCTCCTCGGAACGCACCCTCCAGATCGCGCTGGCGCTGGTCTTCCTCGGAGTCGTTGTCATCCTCGGGTTCGCGGCCGCCGCATTCGCCGGCGGACGACGCGAGTCGATCATGCGGGAGCGCCTGGCGCCGTACACGCTGAGGGGTTCTGGGGCGCACCGGCCGCTGCCACCACCACCGTCGGCAAGTGGCAGTGAGGTCACTATCGCGCGAGCAGCGGTCGGCCTCGCCGAAAAGGTCGTGGCCAACAGGGACTTCGAGGCCAGACTGGCCAGCCGGCTCGAGGCCGCCGCCATTCCGATGAAGCCCGCTGAATGGCTGTTGCTGCACACCGGCATCGCGCTGGGCATACCCCTGCTCTTGCTGCTGGTTAGCGGGGGTGATGTGCCGCTTGGGCTGGTCGGCCTGCTGATGGGAGTAGTCGGCCCGCATTTCTATCTCATCGTCAAGCAGTCGAAGCGAAAGCAGAAGTTCGAGGAAAGCCTCGCGCCGACGCTGCAGCTGCTTGCGGGAAGCCTCGCCGCAGGGCACTCGCTGCCGCAAGCGGTGGACACGGTCGCGCAGGAGGCGTCCGAGCCCATGGCTTCGGAGCTGCGAAGGGCCGTCGCGGAAGCACGCCTGGCGGTGACCGTCGAGGATGCGCTGGACCATGTTGCGGAGCGGACTGGCAGCAAGGACTTTGCCTGGGTGGCGATGGCGGTACGTATCCAGCGAAACGTCGGCGGCAACCGGGCCGAGCTGCTGACGACCGTCGCAGCAACGCTGCGCGAACGCGAACGGTTGCGCCGCCACGTCCGTGTTTTGTCCGCGGAGGGCAGGCTGTCCGCGATCATCCTCGGTGCACTGCCGATCTTGTTCGCG
>DASYTV010000202.1:0-11079 GCA_036001885.1 Actinomycetes bacterium | reverse complement strand
GGCTGCTGCCATGCCGAGAAGCCGAGCAGCGTCGGTCCACCGGTTTCTGGCCGCCGCAGCACTGGCGGCCGCGTCCAATGCGCCACCCGCTACGGGCATGTCCCTTGTCTCGACTCCGATCAGCGCGGCCTCCGTGATCTGTCGCTCCGCGGTTGCGTATTCACCCTCGGAGATGTCGATACAGGCCGCGGCCGTGAGCACCATGCCGCGGATCTGCCGGGGAAAGTTCTGCACTGCGTCGCAGAGGGCGAGCGCCTTGTCCAGGCGGGCGCGTGCCTCTGCCAGATCGCCGCGCAGCCAGGCAATCCCGCCCACTGCCGTCTGGATGAATACTTCGGTGTCCGTGGCACCGGCGACCGTGTCGTCATGGCCGGCTGCATCGAGCGGCCTGTCCCGCCGGCGTGCGCGCATCGCGCTGTCGATGTCGGCTTGCGCGCCGGCCATGTCACCCGCGCGTGCCCGCAATACGGCGAGCTGAATGAATTCCTTCACGATGTCGTCTCGCGCACCGACCTCGGTCGCCAATCCCAGGGCGACTTCGCGGGCTCCGATGGCGCCGACCACATCGCCGCGCGCAGCGCGCAGCTCGGCAACCGCGCTCGTCGCATTGGCGAGCCCCCACCGCTCGCCGAGCGCTTGGAACTCGACGAGGGCGGCGGTCAGTTGTTCTTCACCGCCGATCGCGTCGCCGTCGTTCAGCTTGAGCCAGCCCCGCAGCAGCCGGCCGATCGCCCGGACCCACGGATCCGGGTGCTCGGAGATCCGGTCGAGGCCGCGATGTGCCTCCTCGTAGTCCCCGTCGAACATCGGGAAGAGCGGCTCGGAGAGCATGGTCGCCAGCCGCCGTTGCGCGGGTGGGATGTCCTTAGCAAGTTCGCGGGTCTGCTGGGCGGCTGCGCGGCCCGCCCCGAAGTCGTCGGCGGCCCCATAGCCAAGGGCGAGAAGGGCGGTGGCTTCGGCCCGGTCGACGGCAGGGACGTCACCCGGGACGTCCAGCGCCTCTTTGATCCAGGTCAGCGCCGCTTCCGGCGCGCGCATCATCCAGCCCCAACCAAGAGCCGTGACGAGCCGGACCGCGGTCCGCGCGTCCGCTGAGTCCGTCGCCCACCGGAGAGCAGCAAGGAAGTTGTCCTCCTCGGCGCGGAGCATGGCCAGCCAGTCGAGCTGACCAGCTCTGCGCAGCTCGGGCTCCACTCTCTCCGCCAGCGCAACGAAGTACGCAGCGTGCGCCCGGCGGAATCGCTCGGCTTCACCTGACTCGGCGAGCCGATCGGCGGCAAAGGCGCGGATCGTCTCGAGCATGCGGTACCGGGTTGCCACATCGCCCGCGAACAGAACCAACGACTTGTCGACGAGGGAGCCGACATGCTCGACCACGTCCTCGCGTGGCACGTCGTCCCCGGCGCAGATCGCGTCGACGGCCTCGAGGTCGGCTCCGCCGGCGAAGACAGCTAGCCGCCGGGCGATGGCCCGCTCTGCCTCGCTGAGCAGATCCCAGCTCCACTCCACCACGGCGGCCAGCGTGCGATGCCGGGGCAGCGCGGTACGGCTGCCTCCGGTCAGCAGCCGGAAACGGTCTCCGAGCCGGTCAGCGATCTCTGCGATGGAAAGCGACCGCAGCCGTGCAGCGGCCAGCTCGATCGCAAGTGGCAGGCCGTCGAGCCGCCTGCATACCTCGACAACGGCACCGGCCGATTCGGCGGTCAAGGCGAATTCAGGCCGCACCGCGGCCGCACGGTCGAGGAGCAGCCGTACCGCCGGATACGTCCTCGCCTCCTCGGCACTGGCGCCAACCGGTGGCAGCGCCAGCGGCGGGACGGAGAAGAGGCTCTCGCCAGCGATGCCGAGCGGCTCGCGGCTGGTCGCAAGGATCCGCAGGTCGGAGCCGAGGGCCAGCAACTGCTCGGCGAGCCGTGCGGACGGTTCGATGAGGTGCTCGCAGTTGTCGAACAGCAAGAGCATCCTGCGGCCGGCAACCGCGGCGACGAGCCGCTGCATGGTGCCCGGTCGGGCGGCTGGGCTGACCGACCGCTGTGTCTCGAGAACGCTGATCTCTCCCACGCCGGCGGCGTCGAGCACCGCCTGCGGGACCTCCAGCGGATCGCTGACCGGAGCGAACTCCACCATCCATACGCCGTCAGGTGTGCTGTCCACGAGCCGCTGGGCCGCCTCCTCCGCGAGGCGCGTCTTGCCCGACCCTCCAGGCCCGACCAGGGTGACCAGTCGGGTATCCGCGATCAGCTTGCCAAGCCTGGCGACCTCTTCCGTGCGGCCGACGAAGCTGGTGAGCTGCGCGCGCAGGTTGGTCCGTGGCGGTTCGGTCACCGCGGGCGGAGCCGCCGGCAGGAGCAGGGGATCCTGCCTCAGCACGGCGAGATGGACCTGCTCGAGCTCGGGTGAAGGGTCGATGCCCAGATCGTCGGCGAGCCTGCGACGCAGCCGGTCGTAGGCCGCGAGCGCATCGGCCTGCCGCCCAGTGCCGTACAGCGCTCGCATCAGCTGGCTCGACAACCTCTCGCGGAGTGGGTTCTCGGCAGTGAGGGCTTCCAGCTCAGGAACCAGCTCCGCGTGTCTCCCGAGTCGAAGATCCGCCTCAATCCGGTCTTCGAGGACGGCAAGACGAAGCTCCGTGAGCCGCGCGGCGGGAACCGCGGCGAACGGCGCGTCCACAAGGTCGGCCAGGGGCGGTCCGCGCCAGAGGCTGAGCGCCTCATGCAGCAGTCCGGATGCGGTGGCCGACTCCCCTGCCGCAAAGGCCGCGCGACCCTGGGACACCAGCCGCTCGAAGGCAGCGCTGTCCAGGTCTGCCGCATCGATGGCCAATCGGTAGCCGCCAGGCTGGGCGGCAATGGTCTCGGCATCGCCCGCAGGTAGCGCCCGGCGCAGCCGGGAGATCAAGGACTGCAGAGCGTTGACGGCAGCCGCGGGAGGGTCGTCTCCCCAGATCCCATCGATCAGCCGGTCGAGCGTGACCAGCCGTCCCTGAGCCAGAGCGAGTTGGGCGACCACCGCGCGCAGCCGCGGTCCCGCAAGCTCGATGCGCTGCCCGCCGCCGGCGTGCACCTCGACTGGCCCAAGCACCCCAACCCGCATGATCCTCAGCTTCTCACGTGAGTGGCGATCCCTGGGCTTACGATCATGCGGGCTGCCTGTCTAGAGAACCTTGTGGATCCAGCCGTGCGGGTCAGGGGCGGCGCCGTGCTGGATGTCCAGCAGTGTCTCGCGCAGCAGCATCGTCGCCGGGCCGGGGCCGCCGTCCCCTACCGTCCATCCGGCGCCGACCTTCTTGACGGATCCGACGGGTGTAATGACGGCGGCCGTGCCACAGGCAAAGACCTCGCTGATCGAGCCGTCAGCGTTATCCGCCTGCCACTCGTCGACGCTGATCCGGCCCTCCTCGGCGCCGTATCCGAGATCCTTCGCGAGGGTCAGAAGCGAGTCTCGGGTCACACCGGCGAGGAGCGTTCCGGTCAGCGACGGCGTCATGATCCGCGTAGTGCTGCCCGATCCGTACACGAAGAAGAGGTTCATGCCCCCCATCTCCTCGACCCAGCGGTGCTCGACCGCATCGAGCCAGACCACCTGGTCACAGCCCTGGTCGGCGGCCTGGGCCTGGGCGACGAGGGACGCGGCATAGTTGCCGGCGCATTTCGCCTCGCCGGTCCCGCCCGGCGCGGCGCGGCTGTAGTCCTCGGAGAGCCAGACGGTGACCGGTTTGACGCCGCGGGGGAAGTAGGCGCCGGCAGGCGAGGCGATGAGGACGAACAGGCACTCGTCAGCGGGGCGGACCCCGAGACCTACTTCGGTCGCCATCATGAACGGCCGCAGGTAAAGGCTGTGCTCATGGCTTTCTGGCACCCAGTCCCGATCCTGGGTCACCAGTGCATGTGCAGCATCGATGAAGAGGGACTCGGGCAGCCGCGGAAGGGCGAGCCGGGCGGCGGAGCGCTGGAAGCGCCGGGCGTTCTCGTACGGCCGGAAGAGCGCGATGGTCCCGTCGACCTGCTTGTACGCCTTGAGGCCTTCGAAGATCAGCTGGCCGTAGTGCAGCGCCATCGTCGCGGGGTCGAGCTCGAAGCTGCCGTAGGGCCGCAGCTGCGCGTCATGCCAGCCGCGGTCGGCACTCCATCGCGCGGTGACCATGTGATCGGTGAAGTAGCGGCCGAACCCAGGATCGGCTACCCGTCGGGCGCGCTCATCTGCGGCGAGCGGCGACGCCGTCGGCCGCAGCTCGATCTCCACGTCAGTGGTCCCGTATGTCATCTCGCCACGCCCTTCGCTTGCGTGTGTCACACCGGTCACCTGAAGGGAACGGTAGCCGACGCATCCCAAGATGTGGACGCCTACGGCCCCCGACCGCCAGAACCCGTCAGGCGGCTACTCGATGGACGATCGCGTCGCCCACCTCGTGGGTCGGGCGAAGGGCGGCACCACGGGCGGCCAGATCTGCGGCAACCGCCGCCTCGACCTTCGCCGCCGCCTCGGCGAACCCGAGGTGGTCGAGCATCATCGCGACGGAAAGAATCGTCGCGGTCGGATCGGCGACTCCCCGACCGGCGATGTCCGGCGCGGAGCCGTGGACGGGCTCGAACATGGCGGGGTTACGGCGGCTGGCGTCGATGTTTCCGCTGGCAGCCAGGCCGATGCCGCCGGATATGGCGGCCCCGATGTCGGTGAGGATGTCGCCGAAGAGGTTGTCCGTGACGACGACATCGAAGCGACGCGGCTGGCTGACGAAGAACATGGCAGCAGCATCGACGTGGCAGTAATCGACGGAGACGTCGGGGAAGTCGGCTGACACGGCGCTGACGGTGCGCTGCCAAAGATCGCCTGCGTGGGTGAGCACATTCGTCTTGTGGACGAGGGTCAGCCGCCGCCGCGGGCGAGCTGCAGCGCGGCGGAACGCGTCACGGACGACGCGCTCGACGCCGAATGCCGTGTTGAGGCTCTCCTCGGTCGCGAGCTCGTCGCGCGTCCCCTTCCGCAGCACTCCCCCGGCGCCGGTGTAGGGGCCCTCGGTGCCTTCCCGTACGACGAGCATGTCGATGTCGGCAGGCTCGACGCCAGCCAGCGGCGTGCGCACTCCGGGATAGAGGCGCACCGGCCGCAGGTTGACATAGTGGTCGAGCTCGAAGCGCAACCGCAGCAGCAAACCGCGCTCAAGGACACCACTGGGCACGGTCGGATCCCCCACCGCACCGAGCAGGATCGCGTCATGGTCGCGCAACTCGGTGAGCACGGAATCGGGCAGCGTCTCGCCGGTCGCGTGCCAACGGCGGGCGCCGACGTCGTACTCGGTCGTCTCGATCTTTACACCACTGTCCGCCGCTGCAATCTCCAGTACCTTGCGGCCCTCGGCGACCACCTCGGGACCGATGCCGTCGCCGGGAATGACCGCAACGCGAAGCGAGCGCATCGACGGTGGTGGCTGCGCGGGCTCGGCGCTGCTCACCTGATGCGACCGGTCGGGCCTCCGTTGTCTCGCCGATCCAGTGCCTCCTGGACGGCCTGGCTGCCCTTCTCCTGCTCCTCTGTCTGCTCCTCTGTCATGACTTCCTCCGCCGCGTTGACTGTTTCCGGTGCTGTCGATCGGATGCGCGGGGTGGCCCCGCGCAGCGGTGGCAGAGGGGGTGGTCGCGGGTTCGTCATGTGCTGGCTCGCAATCCGTCGGCTCGGGTGGCCGGCGGATCCTTGACGCCGATTGCCGCGACGGGGAGCCGGCCTATCAGGCCCAGTCGCGGCGGCGAAGGATGAGTACGAACCGCATAGTGCGCACGAGCCTAACGGGCGTTGCCTGGCGTTGTCTCGGTATCCGGCGGGTCGTCTCGCCAGATGAGATTCGGCGAAGCGATCGGCCGAGAGCAGCGACCTGGTTGCGATCATTCCGGCGGCGATTCCCCATTCGCACATCCTCGGTTATGGTCGGAGCATGTGGTCCCGGCGAGCGGTGCTGCTCGCGGCGCGCCCCATTATTGGCGTGCTCGCGGTCTCGCTGACTTTAGGCGCAGCGGCACCGGCCGCGGCGCTTGCCGGCGACCCCAGGCCGTCGATCAACCCGGCCCGTCCCTTCGATCATGCGACTCCCCCGGCGAGCGCGCAGTCCTCGGCCAATGACCTGTTCAGCCAGGGCGCCGCTGCGATGGTGCCCATTGCCAGGCCCCGTCCGTACACCAAGCCTGACGCCGGCTGCATCCGCCCGTCTCCAGGCGGCGGCTGCATCACGCCGCGTACGGAGTGGATGCTCGGGGAGCTGGGTCGCGCGTTCGGCGGCCTGCCTGGGCCGATCGTCAAATCGCTCGGCTGTTGGGACCTGCACCTGTGGAACCCGAGCTCGGACCATCCGCTCGGCAAGGCCTGCGACCTCTACGTCGGACCGGCTGGACAGTTCGCGAGCCCTCAGGAGCAGGAGCTCGGCTGGCTGATCGCCTGGTGGCTACGCATCAACGCAAAGGCGCTCGGTGTGAAGTACGTTATCTGGCAAGGCCGAATCTGGTCGCAGCACCGCGACGCCGAGGGCTGGCGAGCCTATGACGGCGGCGGCATCTACGACGTGGAGGAGGCCGTCGGCGGCCACTTCGACCACATCCACGTCTCGATGCTCGCCTAACCCTCGGCGCTTGTCAGGCGGTGTCCCGGCGGAGGATGAGCAGCGTCCCGATCGTGGCGAGCGCCACCGCGTAGGCCGCGAGAAGCAGGCCACCGCCCACCGGGTCGAGCAGCCCACTACGGTCCCTGCCGATGACCGCGTCCGCGGCGCCGCCCGGTAGCCAGCCGTAGAGCTGCGGAGTCCGCGTGACAATGGGCACAACGTTCTCGGCCACCAGGTTCCAGAGCAGTGCGGCGACCAGCGCGACCGTCTGATTGCGGGTCAGCACGCCGAGGGCGACACCCATCGACCCGTATAGCGCACTAATGCCAATGGTCGCGAGCGCTGCCTCGGCGGATGCGACGGCTGACAGCGCAGTGCCCTTGGCGACCAGCACGGGCAGCACGACGAGCAGTCCCAGCGTGAGGACCAATACCGAGATGCCGACTCCGACGATCACGCCGGTGAGCATCTTGGCCATCACGACGCGACGCCTTGCGGGCGTGAGGAGGAATGCTCTGGTCACCGTGCGGTGCGTCCACTCGCCGGCTGCAGCGATGACACCGATGAGCAAAGCAACGAAACCGAGCAGTTCGGCGGGCGACCGCAGGAATCCGGGCAAGGTTTCCGGACCGAGCGGCGGCGCATCGCCCTCGCCCGCCGTGGCGACGGCGAAGACCGCGAACACGATGACCAGGGCGGACGCCGCGGCGACAATGACACGGGGCCCGCGGATCGTCGCAAGCTTCCTGAGTTCGACACGAACGAGGGTCTTCATCGGAGTGCTCCTGTCGTTGTACGGGCGAGGAAGAGGTCTTCGAGTGATTCATGGCCGCCGTCGGCGAGCAGGCTGTCCAGATCGCCGGACACCACCTCCTGGCCGCGGTCGATCAGCAGCGCGTCATCGATGGTCTGCTCGAGCTCGGCGAGTTGGTGGCTGGACACCAGGACCGTGCGGCCCTGCCCCGCCAGCATCCGCAGGAATCCGCGCAGCCAATGAATGCCACCGGGATCGAGGCCGCTGGTCGGTTCATCGAAGATCAGCACTTCTGGGTCGCCGATCAACGCGTCGGCGATGGACAGCCGCTGCAGCATGCCCGACGAGAAGGTCTTGACTCGTCTGCTGGCCGCGTCGGCGAGACCGACGAGCTCGAGGACTTCCTCAACCCGCTGAGGGCTCGCGCCTATCGTGGCCGCGGAGATGCAAAGCGCGTTCCTGCCGCGACGTCCGGGATGGAAGGAATTCGGATCGAGGCTGGCACCGATGAGTCGGGCGGGGTTCGACAGCTCCCCATAGGAGCGGGCGTCGAATCTGGCGCTGCCCGCGGTCGGCCGGGTGAGGCCGAGCAGCATCCGCAGCGTCGTGGTCTTGCCGGCACCGTTCGGCCCCACGAAGCCGGTCACCCGCCCTGGGCGAACGGTGAACGTGAGGTCGTCAACCGCGGTCAGCTCTCGATATCGCTTGGTCAGCCCATCGGCATGGATCGTTGTCATGGACCCGACGGTATGAGCGCGCGATCACCCGCGTCGTCGGCTCTGAGGCCGCACTTCGGCGTACACCCCCCGGCCGACAGTACGCCCTGTGGCGTACAGCTCGCGTCAGCGCCCTGGCACGACGAGCCCAGACTCGTAGGCCATGGCCACGAGCTGGGCCCGGTCCCGGGCGCCGAGCTTTGCCAGGATCCGGCCCACGTGGGTCTTCGCGGTGGCTGCGCTCACCACGAGCCGGTCGGCGATCTCCGCATTCGACAGTCCCTCGGCAACCAGGGCCAGGACCTCGCGTTCCCGCTCGGTGAGCAACCGAACGATCTCGCTTGCCGGCTGACCGGGCGCCGGGCGCTGAACAAGATCGGCGATGAGCCGCCGGGTCACGGTCGGCGCGAGCAGTGCTTCGCCGCCGGCGACGACTCGGACTGCCGCCAGCAGGTCCTCCGGCATCACGTCCTTGAGCAGGAAGCCGCTGGCGCCTGCCCGCAGCGCGCCGTAGACGTACTCGTCGAGGTCGAAGGTGGTGAGCACCAGGATCCGTACGCCGGCGCAACCGGGGTCGGCAACGATCTGGCGAGTCGCGGCGATGCCGTCCCTGCCAGGCATTCGGACGTCCATCAGCAGGACGTCCGGTCGCGCCGAGCGAGCCAGCGCGACCGCGGCGACGCCGTCGACAGCCTCGCCGACCCACTCCATGTCGGCGGCAAGGCCGATCTGCACCCGGAACCCGTCGCGGACCAGGGCCTGATCATCGGCGATCGCCACCCGGATCGTCATTGGGCCACCCGCGGGCCGCGATCAACGTCACGTGGCCGAGTCGCGAGGGCGTTCGGCAGCATAGCGCTGACCCGCCAGCCGGCCGAATCCGGTCGGGGACCTGCCTCCACCGTGCCGCGAAGGGCCTCCACCCGCTGCCGCATCGCCGTCAACCCGGTGCCTGAATCTGGTACGGCTGTATCGGGGGCCGCGGCCGTTGATCCCTCGTCGCACACTGTGATGCGTACCCGCTCGTCCGACACGTCGACCTGAACGTCAGCCCGCTTCGCGCCCGAGTGCCGCACCACGTTGGTCAGCGATTCCTGGATGACCCGATACGCGGCGCGGCTCGCCTGAGCCGACACCATCCGCGGGTCTCCATAAACATGGAGGTCCACGCGCAGGGATCGGCCGGACACGGAGGCGACAAGCCGGTCTAGATTCGACAGGTCCTGGTCGGTGTCCCTGCCCAGGACGGCGACCAGCTCGCGGGTCTCGGCAAGCGCCTGCCGGCTCGCCCTCTCCGCAGCTGACAGGGCGGCGAGCGCCTCCTCCTCTCGCCCCGCCGCGAGCGCCATGCGGGCGGTGCTCGACTGCACCGCGATACTCGCCAGTCCGTGTCCGACCACATCGTGCAGATCGTGAGCGATGCGCAACCGCTCCTCGACCATGGCCCGCCGCCGCAGCGCCTCGCGTTCCGCGGCCCGGGCGGCGGCCAGGAGGCCGCCGAGCAGGGCGATGGCCGCGAGTAGGACGTAAAGCGCGATGGTGTCGGCGGCAGGGCCGTCGCGCCACGTGACGGCGACGACGCAACCGGCGGCCATCGCGGCGATGGCACCGACTCCCTGCATGAGAGCGGGCCGGAACGACCGCCGTCGCGCCTGTAGCACGAGCGCGGCCAGCAGCACATATGGTGGCATGATCGGATAAAGGATGGCTTCGGCTATATAGGCCGCGGTCACCACGGTCAGCATCCGGCCTGGCCGGTCTCGCCACAGCAGCACGGCGGCGCCCTGCACGATCGCGAGTAGGGTGACCAGGCCGGCCACGGCTGAGCCCGGCTCCGCTTGGCCGGTTCGTGGACCGAAGGCCTGCAAGAGCGTGAGCAGCACGAACAGCAGCAGCTCACGACGCCGTACCCTCACAGCGACACGCTACGCCCGGGGCACCGCAGGTCTTCGGCGAGAACCCACGGCTCGCCGAGACAGGCTCGTCAGGACAAGTCGACGGTGCGCGCGTTCTCGGCGGCGATCTCGATGACGATCTCGTCCAGAACGTCGGGAGGTATGGCCGAATCGACGGTCATCCCCAGGAGGGCGTGACCGCCGCGGGTGTCGCGGCTGACCTGCATACCGGCGATGTTGACACCGGCATCACCAAGATGGCGGCCGACGATACCGACGATTCCCGGCCGGTCGACGTAGCGCGCGAACATCATGTGCTCGGTCGGCACGAGCTCTATGTCGAAGCCGTCGACCTCGACGATCTTCTCGATGTGACGCGGGCCGGACAGCGTGCCGGAGACCGAAACGACCTGGCCGGTGGGGAGCGTCCCGCGGACCGTCACGATGTTGCGGTAGTCGGGACTGTCCGGGCTGGTGGTGAGCCGAACCTCCACGCCGCGCTCCTGGGCGAGCAGCGGCGCGTTGACGTAGGAGACCGATGACTCCTCGACCACGTCGGTGAAAACGCCCTTGAGTGCGGCCAGCTCGAGCACCTTGACGTCGTACTGCGTGATCTCACCACGGACCTCGACATCGAGCTGGGCGGCGACCCCGCCGGCGAGCGCGGTGAAGATCCGTCCAAGCTTCTCGGCGAGCGGCAACCCTGGACGCACATCCTCGGCGATGGTGCCGCCTTGCACGTTGACCGCATCGGGGACCAGCTCGCCGCGCAATGCGAGCTTCACCGACCTGGCCACCGAGGTGCCGGCCTTCTCCTGAGCCTCGTGCGTGCTCGCCCCCAGGTGTGGGGTCACCACGACGTGGTCGAAGTCGAACAACGGACTGTCCGTAGATGGCTCGGTGGCGAAGACATCGATGCCCGCCCCGGCGACGCGACCCTCCTTGAGCGCGACGACCAACGCATGCTCGTCGACAATGCCACCGCGCGCCGCGTTCACAAGTCGTACAGTCGGCTTGACCTGTCGCAGCGCCTCCTCGCCGATGAGCCCGATGGTCTCGTGGTTCTTCGGGAGGTGGATCGTGATGAAGTCGCTGTCGGTGAGCAGCTCGTCCAGCGGAACGAGG
>DASYTV010000201.1:0-40477 GCA_036001885.1 Actinomycetes bacterium | reverse complement strand
CGCCTGGCAAGAGCGCCGGCGAGGCACTGGACGCGGATTGGGCAGCTCTGGCACAGGGCCTTTGCGAACTCGACGTCCTGAGGCTTCTCCGCGAAGAACAACTCGGGGTCGTAGATCCGGCAGGGAAGCTCGCCGCTGCGGCTGTCGAGGTCCTCGACAACTGCCAACTGCACTGAGGCCACCTCCTTGTGATCCTCATTGATTCGGATAAACGAAAGGGCCGCGGATCCCGGTCTGGGTTCCGCGGCCCTGGAGGTGCCGGATCTAGTGTCATCTAGACCGGTGGACTCCAGGTGCGGGCCGGGATGGCGCCGAAGGCGACGCCGGTGGTGCTCTGCTGCTTCTCGACGGTGGGGAGGTAGGAGACGGCGGTGCGCCCACGCATGTGGACGTAGCGGGCGTCGGTGACCGCCGGGCCTGCCGGGACCATGAAAATGGGCAGACTGGTCCCCTTGGCCGTCGCGAAGATGGGCGCGAGAGTCCTCCGCAGCGGACGGACCCAGGCGCGCACCTCGCCGGACACCGGAGCAGCGCACGAGGCGACCGCCGACGTCACGATGTAGGTGCTCTCCACCGGGGTCACCTCCTGTCCTGATCTCGATCTTGGTATCCCACGGAACTCGGTTCCGGCGGGAAACCCCGGGCTGTTGGGCGTGCAGGCGCACACCCGCGTGCTGAAAAGGCTACGACTAGCCGCGCGGTGGGTGCAAAGCATTTTCCGCATCGGTTATCGAACCGACGCTCGGCGGCCAACGGCAGGCCGCCGATCGGTCACATCCGCCCGTCCCGACGACGCCCCGCACCCGGTGCCTTGGCCGGGTGGACGGTTTCGCAAGACGTAGATCACCGCCCGACCCTCCTCACTCCGGGATCAGCCGCCGCCGCTGCACATCTCGAGCACAGCGGAGCCGTAGCGGTCCAGCTTGGTCGCACCGACCCCCGGGATTGAAGCCAGCTCCTGCTCGCTCGCCGGGCGGGTCTCAGCGATCGCGACCAGCGTGGCATCAGTGAATATGCAGTAAGCGGGTAGCTTCGCGGCGCTTGCCTGATCCAGCCGCCAAGCACGAAGTCGCTCGTACAGCGCCTCGTCATAGGTGGCCGGACAGGACGCGCAGCGACCGATCTTGCGTTCTGTGGCCTCGCGCAGGGGCTTGCCGCAACCCCGGCAGGGCAAGGACCGGCGGCTCGCGCGGCGGTCGGCAGCCCGCTCACCGGTCGGTCTGCCGAGCTGTGGCGCGCCTTGGACGCGCAGACCGAAGAGAAAACGCGAGGGCCGCCGCCCGGCGCGGGCTCCGGGCGAGCGAGCCGCGGCCCAGGACAAGCGGACATGCTCCCTCGCCCGGGTAACTCCCACGTAGAGGAGGCGTCGCTCCTCCTCGACAGCCTCCGGTGTCTCGGCATAACTGATCGGAACGAGACCCTCGGCGAGACCGACCACGAAGACGGCGTCCCATTCCAGACCCTTGGCGGCATGCAGCGAGGCGAGTGTCACTCCATCGGCCAAGGGAGCATGCTGGGCCGCGGCTCGTCGCTCGAGCTCCGCGGAAAAATCCGCGAGGGTGGCTGCCGTTCCGGATGCGGTGAAGTCTTCCGCGAGCTGGACAATCGCGGCGATCGACTCCCACCGGTCTCGCGTCGCCCCGCCGGCGGCCGGTGGCTCAGGACGCCAGCCCAGGGTTGTGACGATGCCGCGGACTTGGCTAGGCAGATCCCCACGAGGTTCGCCAGCCCGCGCCGCTCCCCGCAGCAGCAGCAGCGCCTCGCGGACCTCACGGCGTTCGAAGAACCGCTCCCCCCCGCGCACCGCGTAGGGGATCCGTGCCTCGCTCAGTGCCTGCTCATAGCTCTGCGACTGTGCGTTGGTGCGGAACAGGACGGCGATCTGACTCGCTGCGCTGCCAGCAGCAATCAGCGCGGCGATGCTATCGGCGACGCCGGCCGCTTCCGCAGGCTCGTCAGCGTATTCCACGAGCTCCGGCCGTGGACCTGGACCGCGCTGGGCGACGAGCTCGACTCGCTGCCGGCCCGCCTCGCCGCCGCCGTAGCGGAGCAAGTCGTTGGCGAGGCCGACGACCTGCGGCGTGGATCGGTAGTCACGGACCAGTCGCACGAGCGTTGCCTCGGGATAGCGGCCAATGAAGCCGAGCAGGTATTCCGGCGTGGCACCGGCGAATGAATAGATCGTCTGACTCGGGTCTCCGACCACACAGAGACTCCGCCGATCACCCAGCCAGAGGGTGAGCAGCCGATGCTGGAGAGGGGAGACGTCCTGGAACTCGTCGACCACGAAGTGCCGGTATCGGTCGCGAACCTGATCGGCGACGTCGGGGGAATCCTCCAAGGTACCGACCGTCAGCAACAGCACATCCTCGAAGTCGATGAGCCCGCGCCCGGTCTTCACCTCTTCGTACGCCGCGTATATCCGGCCGACCGCGGCTTGATCAAGGCCCGCCGGCGACGGACGACCGGCCTTTGCGGCCGCTGCGGGGTAGTCGTCCGCGACCGCCTGGGTGACCTTCGCCCACTCGATCTCGGCCGCCAGGTCCCGCACCGCAGCACGGTCAGCGTTGACCCGGCAGCGAGCCGACGCCTCGGCCACGAGGGGCACCTTTGTCTCGATGATGCGGGGAAAGGCGCCGCCGATGGTCCTCGGCCAGAAGTATTGAAGCTGCCGCAACGCAGCGGAATGAAAGGTCCGCGCCTGAACGCCCTCCACACCTAGTGCACGCAATCGGCCGCGCATCTCACCCGCGGCGCGGGTGGTGAAGGTAACTGCCAGGACGTGCCGTGGCTGCTGGTGTCCGCTTTGGCATGCATAAGCGATCCGATGAGTGATCGCCCGGGTCTTGCCGGTGCCCGCCCCGGCCAGCACACAGACAGGGCCGTCGAGCGCCGCCGCCACGATCCGCTGTTCGGCATCGAGGGCGTCGAGCACTTCGTCCGGAGTCACATGAGCAAAGTAGCCGAGCCCACCGACACCACATCGCGCGAATCTCCGGCGCGCACCGGGCACCGGTAATCTGCCCACATTGCTAGCAGGATCTCCCACCGGGGGCGTACGCCTGTCAGGGCGCCACTGCAGCTACTGCGCTGCGAGATATGGCGGGAGCGGCAAGCCGGCGGCGAGATCTCGGTCTGGCACCGGCTTCTCGCGCAGGGTACTGATCGGAATCACGCCTGCCCAGTACGGCAAGGCGAGATCGGCCGGCTCGTCGATGACTCCACCGGTGCGCACCTTCGCCGATACTTCGGCGAGTTCCAACCGCAGCACGGCGGTTGCGGCGAGCTCCTGTGGGGACGGCGGCCGGCAGTCGGCCCACCGACCGGGGGCAACTCGGTCCACGATCGCCGCTAGCGCTGCCTCGCGCTCGACGGGCTCACGCACGAGGTTGGCCCGCCCGTGGGCAATCACCGAACGGTAGTTGACCGAGTGGTGGAAGGCCGACCTCGCAAGCACGAGTCCGTCGATGATCGTGACGGCGACGCTGACCGGCAACCCATCTTCCGACAAGGCCGCCAGCAACGGCCTACTCCCCGTGGAACCGTGGAGGTAAAGATGCCCTGCCACGCGTGCGTACAAGGTAGGGAGCACTGCCGGTTCTCCGTCGATCACGAAGGACAGGTGACAGATGAGGCCCTCATCGAGGATGGCGTGCACTGTCTGCTCGTCATAGCGAGCGCGATCGCGCAGACGGCTGGGACGAGTTCGCTGGGTCGGTGGATAAAGCGAGCCGTCGGCTGACCGTGGGGCTTCGGCTGACACGGCGACGTTGCCCTTCTGCAGTCCGTTGTGGATATCTCATCCTCGCGCCTGCCTCTGCCGCATGCGACCTCGGATGCGTAGGGAAGGCAGAGCTTCCGCCGGGCGATCGGCGGCGGCCGGCGAGGCGGCCGATAGACGATCGGCCAGGTCAGAAGGCCTGGTCGGAATCGATCTCCCCGCCGTACCACCCCTCGATGAGACGCCGGGCGATCGAGACCGGAGGTGGCAGGCGTAGCTCCCCGCGGGCAACCTCGGCGGCGAGCATTTCGCGGCTGACCCAGCGAGCCTCGGCGAGCTCATCCTCCAGGATGATCTCGGTCGTCGTCGCGCTGCCGTAGAAGCCAAGCATGAGGCTCGATGGGAACGGCCACGGTTGGCTCGCGAAGTAGCTGACGGTGCCGACCTCGACACCGGACTCTTCGCGTACCTCTCGCGCGACCGCTTGCTCTGCCGATTCACCGGGCTCGACGAAACCGGCGAGCGTGGAGAATCGCCGATCCGGCCACGAGTGCTGGCGTCCGAGCAACGCGCGATCCTCATCGTCGGTGATGAGCATGATGACGGCGGGGTCGGTACGCGGAAAGTGCTCGCTGCCATCACGCGGACACCGGCGCAGATGGCCTCCGGCGGCCACCGTGGTGGGGGCGCCGCACCTGGCGCAGTGTGAGTGAGTCGCGTGCCAGTTGGCGAGCGCGACCGCGTGGACGAGCAGGCCAACATCGCGATCAGGGAGCAAGGCACCCACCTTGCGCAGGGTCGTCCGCTCCTGTTCTGGCCCCGCTTCGAATGGCTCCGCAACCGCGAAGTAGGCCCGCCCCTCGTCGATCCCGAGGAGGAACCGCTCCGCATCGGTGGGATAGGGCGCGACCAGGACCAGGCGTGGCGGATCCCCGGTTACCAGCGTCTCGCCGTCGTGCACCCGCAGCACCCTGGTAGTGCTGCCGGCCCACAGTGCATCGACTTCACGCTGGTCTTCACGCAGCCGAGAAGCGCGGTCGACCGTGCCTCGGGCCAAAGCGAGCTCAGGCAACCGGCGATCCACCTCGATCGTCGGGTTGGGCCAACGTCTTCCCGGCCCGTTACGGATGACCTGGTCGGCCGCCCCGTGGGCTGCGCCGCCTGCCGCGCCTTCAGCCGGTGAGGACATCCCGCCACTCTTACACAAGGCCCGCGCGGCCTTCTTGTTGAACTGGACCGGACTCGTGGTGGCGCCCGCAAGTACTACGCCGCGTCTGACGGGCCCAGGCGGCGCCTCGCCATGTTGTCGTCGCCGTTAGCGCCGCTACCGGGTTCCTCCTCAGCCTTGCGACGCATCCGGCCGGACTCCGCCATACACCGCGGGACTCGCGGGGCGGCCACTAAAGCCAGCCGCGGCGCACGGCGTTGATGGCTGCCTGGAATCTCGTCTTGGCGCCGAGCGTGGACATCAGGCGACTCAACCGGCGTTGGACCGTTCGCTCTCCGATGCCGAGTGCCCGCGCTATCGCCCGGTCCTTCAGGCCTTGCCGGAGCAGGTCAAGGAGCTGCGCCTCCTCATGGGTTGGCGGCCGGGCGACATCGCCAGGCGCCGCGATGGCGCGGGCCGACAGCCGGCTGCCCGAGATTTGCGGCTGGATGTACCTCGCCTCGTCGCGTCCGGGCCGCCGGGAGACGGCGGCGACCGGCTGCGCCGGCCGGCTAATGCGACCTGGCCCGCGGGCCGGCGCGATGTTGCTCGGCTTGCCAGCGGCCAGAGGTTGGGCCGCCGAACGTCCCGCTGGGGTTTGCCTGACGTGACCGGCCACGTCCGTTCCTTCCCGTCCGCTGCTGTGGTGCTCCACGTCGGGGACCTCCCGGCTCGCTAGAGAACGGTTCATCAGCCGACCCGCCGCGTGACGCTGGCACCCCGGGGAACAATTCCTGAGCCTGCGCGAACCAGCCCTTATGGCTTACACGCGTCCGGTTGGCCGACGGTTCAGCGACTGGCGGTCAACCGGCAGATTCGGTAGCGCCGACGGAAAGGATCGCTTCGAGCTCCTCCCGGCCGGGCAGGTCGTCGTGGCGCACGGTCTCCCCGCTGCGGATGTATGCGAAGGCGGCGTGAACCCGGCCGACCGGGAGGCCGTGCATCTCTGCCCAGGCGAGCCGGTAGATGGCCAGCTGCAGCGGATCTGCCGACTGCTCGCGACCGGTCTTCCAGTCGATGACCTCGAAACCACCGTCGTCCGTCTCGTACACCGCATCTATCCGCCCACGGACCACGTGCCCGGCGAGCAGCAGCTGGAACGGCGCCTCGACGGCGTGCGGGACGCGCTCGGCGTAATCCGTGTGCTCGAAGCTGCGCCGCAGCGCGGTGAGGTCCGCCTCGTCAGCGATCTCCGCGTCCGCCGCGCCTGGGAGCTCGTCCTCGTCCAGCAGCGGCTGTTGCCCGAAGCGGGACTCGACCCAGGCGTGGAACCGGGTGCCGCGACGGGCTGCCGGATCGGGCTTACGTGGCATCGGCCTCGCCAGCTCTCGAGCGAACCCATCGGGATCGTCGGCAACGCGCATGAGCTGTGACGCGGAGAGCGTGGTCGGCATCTCCACCTCCCGGTTGCGCTTACGCAGCCGGCGCGCCTCGCCAAGGAGCAGCGCGACGTCACGATCCCACCCGGCCACCTGGGCGGCCTCCGCCGGAGTGAAGGAATCGGGATCAGGGGAGGCAGAGCTTGGCAGCTCCAGGAGCGCGAGTTGTTCGTAGACACCAGGCCGGAGATCACGTGCATCTCCGCCGCCATCCACCCCGGCCGATCGGCCTTTGGCAGCAAGCGAACGGACGAGGTCCGCGGCGGCCCGCCGCAGCTGCAGAGCGCCCGGTTCGAGCGCCACGGGCCACGCCGCCTCCGCGGTTGCGTTGAGGTAAGGGTTTTCCAGCTCCTCGTCAGGTTCGTCGACCCAGCGTGCGACCTCACCGGCGCCCGACCTGCATTGGGCGATCAACAGATTCAGATAGGGCGACGGGCCTCGGCGCTTCTTTTGCGACATCCCCCACCAGTGGCTGCTCGCGATCAACAGCCGCCGCGGACGGGTCACCGCGACGTATCCGAGCCGGCGCTCCTCGAGCTCGTCCACGTCCTTGCAGGCTTGGTCGAAGGCCGCCAAACCGGCTCTAGTCCAGTCCGCTACCTCGGGCACTGAGCCGGCATCGCCGCGTAGCGGGTAGGGCAGGACCTTCCCGCTCCTCGTCCACCGGGTGCGCCCGCGGCCGGAGGGGAACACGGTTGCCGTCAGGTCGGGCAGCAGGACGACATCCCACTCCAGGCCCTTGGCCTTGTGAACGGTCAGCAACTTCACGGACTCGGCGCCGGTGGGTGCGGCGCTGTCCAGTCCGCGGTCATGCTCGTCGGCAGCATCGAGGTAGGCAAGGAAGGCAGCCAGCGACGTGTCGTCCTCGAGGTCACGGAACTGGGCGGCCACGTCGAAGAATGCGGCGAGCGACTCTCGCCGCCTGGCGGCCCGGGACTGAGGGCTGGCACCGAGCTCGACATCGAGGCCGATCATCGAGACCACCTGGTGGAGAAGGTCGAGCAGCGGCTCGCCGAGATGCCGGCGGAGGACACGGATCTCCTTGGCCAGCGCGGCAAACCGGTCGCTTGCCTCGGCAGAGTAGGACAGGTGTCCCGGCGAGGTGAGCGCATCGGCCAGGGACACCACCTCTGCGGGGTCGATGCCGCCGACCGCCTCCTCGAGGACGGCATCCGCCGCTCCCGCGCTTGACTCTGTGGGCGCGGCGGACACGCTCGGGTGAGTTCCTTCGGCGAATGCGGCCGGGACGGTGACGAGCTGCGCGGCACGGCGACCGAGCATGGCAAGGTCACGCGGCCCGATCCGCCACCGTGGCCCGGCCAACAGCCGAACCAGCGCCGCGTTGCTGGTCGGATCGTCAAGGACACGCAGCACCGCCACGACGTCGGCCACCTCCGGCAGACTCAGCAAGCCTCCGAGTCCGACGACCTCGACCGGGATGTTCCGGCTCGTCAGCGCGCTGTGTATCGGCGCGAAGTCGCTGGTCACCCGGACCAGGATGGCGATCTCCGCCGGTGGGACGCCTTCGGCGATCGCACCTGCCACCTGGTCGCCCACCCAGTCGACTTCCTCGGAATAGGTCTCGTGGAGAGCACACCGGATCCAGCCGCCGCGCGCGGCTCCGTCAGGACCGGGCCGCAATGGCGGGATCGCGTGGTACGAACTCCGCAGCGGCACAGAGAGCTCGTTGGCCGCCGTGAGGATCCGCTCCCCGCTTCGCCGGTTCTCGGTCAGCTCGTAACGGTGGGCCGGCGTGCCATCGCCGCGAGGGAAGTGCCGCGGGAAATCCTGCAGGTTGGCCACCGAGGCACCGCGCCATCCGTAGATGGCCTGGCATGGATCGCCGACGGCGGTCACCGGGTGGCCGCCACCGAAGAGGCCGGCGAGCAGCCGGCGCTGGGCGACCGAGGTGTCCTGGTATTCGTCGAGGAGTACCACGCGATAGCGATCGCGTTCGGCCCGGCCGACCTCAGGCCGCCGCTCCGCAAGCGTGGCTGCGAAGGCCATCTGGTCGGCGAAATCGACGACGCTTCGCTGCCGCTTCCGGTGCCGGTAGGCGTCGATGAGTGAGGTGAGCTCGGCCCGTTTGTCGATTGCGGCGACCACCCGCTGCAGATCGGTGGCGGGCTCAGGAACTGCGGCGATCTCCTGCCTGAGGGCCTGGTCGTAAGCGCGCAACTCATCCGGGGCAACGAGATGCTCGGACAGCTCTGCGTCGAGCGCGACCAGGTCGCCGACAACGTCGGACACCCGCCCGGTGACGGCTGTGAACGGGCCGGGCGCGCCGCGGATCACCCGGGCGGCAAGCTGATAGCGGGTCGCGTCAGCGAGGAGGCGGGCCTCCGGCTCCACGCCGATCCGCAACCCATGTTCCCCAAGGAGCCGAGCGGCGTACGCGTGGTAGGTCAAGACGGTGGGCTCGCCGGCCCGCTCCTCGCCCTCGGAGGTCGACCTGCTCCCTGGGCCGTTGCGAGACCCCCATCGATCCAGCCTGGCGAGGGCAACCCGGAGCCGGTGGCCGAGCTCGCCAGCGGCTTTGTTGGTGAAGGTCAGGCCAAGCACCTGGTCGGGCCGGACGGCTCCGCTCGCCACCAGCCAGACAACCCGCGCCGCCATAACCGTCGTCTTTCCCGAGCCCGCCCCTGCCACGATCACCGCTGGCTCGGGTGGCGCGGTGATCGCCTCGAGCTGCTCAGGGGTGAACGCGAGGCCAAGCACGTTTCCGAGCGCGTCAGTCTTCACTCGATCACCTGCCTGCCTTCTGGCTGAGCAGGACAAGAACTTCGGAACTCACACCATCCGCAGTGTCTGCAGAGCCGCGCCGGAAACTGCTCGGCCCGGACCAGCCCGTCTGCATGGAGGAGGGCCTCTTGGACCCAATTGGGTGCGCCGTCACCAGCGAACTCGATCGGAGTCTGAGGTTGCACCTTGGGGTGTCCGGTGTTGCGGGGCTCGTCCTTTCGCAGATGGACGAGCTCGGCACCACCGATGGCAGCACCACCCGACTCTGTCGAGAGACCGTCCAAGGCACCCGCGCGTGAGGCAACCTGATAGACGCCGAGCTGGACGTGTCGATCAATCTCCGTCCGGGTGGGGGGGTTCTTTCCGGTCTTGAAGTCGACGATCCACGCCTTGCCGTGGCTATCCTGCTCGACCCGGTCCATTTGCCCGGTGAGCCTGACCAGCACCGGATCGCCGCGGCTCGGCAGATCCACCAGCACGTCGAACCAATGCTCCGTCGTGAGCACCGTGCGGCCGCGATGTGCCGCGTGCCAGGTGAGGAACCGGATGACGGCCTGCCTTGCCTCCTCGCGCTGCTGCGGAGACTGCCATCTCGCTTCGAAGGCGAGCTGGCCCCAGACCTTGTCCAGACGTTCGAGGAGGGCGTCTGGGTCTGCCGGGGTCACCCCGTCGGCGACCTCCTTGGCCAGCGCGTGGACGACACTGCCGAACCCAAGTGCCGTCGATCGCGAGGTGTCCGCATGCACCTCCCGCTGCAGGAACCAGCGGCGAGGGCAGTCATGAAGTCCCTCGACCGCGCTCGGGGACAGCCGCAGCGGCTGGCCCGGATCACGAACCGGCTGGCCAGGATCGGTCAGCTCGGCCAGACCCCACCAGCGGTCAGGATGGGCGAAGGGCACCAGCGGGTCGCCATCCTCATCGATGGCCGAGGCGAGCTCCGCAAGGCGGCCGGCCGCGGCGGCGCGCACTCCGCGCGAAAGGCTCGGATCTACGGAATTCGCCCGCAGCTCGGCGACCAGTCCCGCGAGGGTGAGTGGCTGCATCGGTCGCATTTCGACGGCGGTGGGCTGCACTCCAAGCTCGTCGAGGAACCGCGAGGGCTGGTCACCGTCGTCGTGCGGCGACCGGACGGCCGTGACCACGAGCCGCTCCCTGGCCCTCGTCACCGCGACATAGAACAGCCGCCGCTCCTCCGCGAGCAGCGAGGCCAGCGTCGGCGGCGGCTCGAGGCCCTCCGGGCTGATCCGGTCCACCTGCAGCAAGGAACCGCGCCGCCGTAGGTCGGGCCAGACCTCTTCCTGGACACCGGTGACGATGACCAGCCGCCACTCGAGCCCCTTGGAGCGGTGCGCGGTGAGAAGCCGGACCCCGTCGCCGCGCACGCCGGTCTCGGCGAGAGTGTCGGCGGGAATCTGCTGTGCTTCGACCTCGGCAATAAAGTTCAGCGGTCCCCGGTGACCCGACCGTTCCTCGGCCCGGGCGGCCGCATGGAACAACGCGCATATCGCGTCCAGATCTCGATCGGCTCGCCTCCCGATGGCGCCACCGCGCTCCGCGTGCCTGGCCAGCCGCCGCGGCCACGGGGTCCCCGCCCAAAGTGTCCAGAGCGCCTGCTCGGCCGAGCCGGTCGCGGCAAGCGTCTTGCGCGCCTTGGCGAGCACTATCGCTAGCTGGACGGCTGGACGAGCGACCCGATCCTCCAGCGCGACCAGATTCTCAGCCGCTGCGACCGCCTCTCTGATCAGCTCCGCGGACGGGCGTACGGCCGAGAGGGAGCCACCGTCATCGGAGACGGCGGCTCGCTCCTGGGCTCGCAGGGCTCGGCCCAGCCGCCGCACGTCGCTTGCGTCGGCCCCACCCAGCGGCGAAAGCAACAGGGATCGTGCCGCGTCAACCGTGAGCGCGCCCGGATCGGCGGCACAGCGCAACGCAAGCAGCAGCGGCGCGACCGCAGGCTCGGCCGGCAACGGCAGCTCGTCACCGGCAACCTCAAGGGGGACGCCCGCAGCACCGAGAACCCGCCTGGTGACGGCGATAGAGCGGCGCCCGGACCGAACGAGAACGGCCATATCCGACCAGGGCACGCCGTCTTCGAGGTGGGCGCGCCGCAGCAGGTCGGCCACACTCTCGAGCTCAGCACCGAGGGACGGATAGGTGAACACCTCCACCCGATCTGCGCGTCCTCCCGGCGCCGCGATCGCCCCGGCGGGCCCAGCCGCAGCGATGAGCTCCCGATGATCGCGTACGGCCGTTGCCGGCAGGCCGGGGAGCGGCAGCCGAGCGGCGACCCGACGGGAGGCAGCCAGCAAGGTTGGCCCGGCTCGCCGGGAAACCCGCAGCACGGACACTGGCGCCGGGCTGTCGTCGCGGCGGCGGAACGACTGGGGGAAGTCGAGAATGCCGCGCAGGTCTGCGCCACGGAAGCGATAGATGGACTGGTCGGGATCGCCGACGACGACGAGCTCTCGCCCGTCTCCGGCGATCGCCTGCAGGAGCCGGACCTGGGCGGCGTCGGTGTCTTGATACTCATCGACGAAGACCACCGAGAACCGCTGCCTCAGCTCCGCGCGTATGGCGGCGCTTTCCGCCAGCAGGACCGCGCGGTGCACCAGCTCGGCGTAGTCGATGGCGCCCTGGCTGTCGAGCACGTCGAGATATTCATCGACAAAGCTGGCAAGCGCCTGCCAGGTCTCCTCCTCGTCGGTCCGCTTTCCGATCCGCAGCAAATCGGCCGGATCCATGGCGAGGCTGCGGGTCCGCGCTATGACATCGCGCACCTCGGCTGACAACCCACGCGTCTCGAGGCAGCCCATGAGCATGGCGGGCCACTCCACTCGTCCAGCCTCGAGACTTCCCGCCAGGAGGTCTCGGACGATGACTTCCTGCTCTGGTGCGGAGAGCAGCCGCAGCGGCTGCACATAGGCGTCCGCCGGCTGATGTTGCCGCACGAGCCCGTAGCAGAAGGAGTGGAACGTCGAGGCGGTCGGACCGATTGTTGTCTTTCCAAGACGCGCCGTGATGCGCTCTCGCAGCTCGGCGGCCGCCTTGCGGCTGAACGTAAGGACGAGGATCTCCCCTGGCGGCACCCGGTCATACGCGATCCGGTCGACCACCGCCTCGACCAGCGTGGTCGTCTTCCCCGTCCCCGGCCCGGCCAGAACGAGGAGCGGGCCACCGCGATGGTCCACGACCGCCTGCTGGTGTGGGTCGAGCTGCGGTGCCGTGCCCGGCGGCTCGTGACGGCGGACGAGGGTGTATGCCCCAGCGGTCACCGCGGTCCACCCCCTCCGCAACGGCCCGACTCCACCCTCTGGTCGGCAGCTATCAGACCACGGGAATCCGACAGTTCGCGGGCTTTCTTTCAGCGCCGGGACAACGCCGCCGGTCGTCGTCGTGCCGCGTGTCGGACGCTGTGGTGACAGGCGCCTGATCCCCATCGTCCGAGGAGGTGCACCTTGTTCCGGGAAGCCTGGGCCAAGGTGCCCGTCCTCGGCGGTTGGCTTACAGCTCCGCGGGCGGGTGCCAGCGGGCAGCGGACATGTCAACCCTGTCCCCAGACGCACGGACCGGAACCAGCTCGACCCGCAGTCGCCGCATGGCCTCCCGCTCGTACCCCTGCACCGGCGAGCCGTCGGCGCGCACCACCCGCCACCACGGCACAGCGCCGCCGTGTAGCGCCATGACACGGCCGACCATCCGCGGGCCACCGCGGCCGAGATACTCGGCGATGTCGCCGTACGCCATCACCCGCCCCGGCGGGATCCGTTCGACGACCTCGAGTACAGCGTCCACGAAATCCGGATCAAGCACCCGCCAAGCATGCCTAACCCGGCGGCCGACCGCCCGTTACCATCGGATCCCCCACGGGGATCGATGATCATTCAGATGAGCCAGATGGATACAGCGCGCCAGCCTGACGGATCCCCCGAATAGATCTGCCGCGTCCGTTTACCACCGCGTCCAAACCGTCGTAGTGGCAGCGATGTCCGCCGGTGGTCTGACTTAGTGGCTCGCCCGAGCGGTGGCGTTTCCTAACGCCCCGCTCAGTAGACGGGCTTCTCCGGCTCGATCTGGTTAACCCAGGCGACGACGCCGCCGCCGACATGAACCGCGTCCGAGAAGCCCGCGCCTTTCAAGACGGCGAGGCACTCGGCCGAGCGTGCGCCGGTCTTGCAATGCAGCACGACCTGCCTGTCCTGGGGCAGCCGGCCCAGCGCCTCCCCGGACAGGATCTCGCCCTTGGGGATCAAGACCGAACCGGGGATGGAGACGATCTCGTATTCGTTCGGCTCCCGCACGTCGACGAGCAGGAAGTTCTCTCCCTCATCCATCATCGACTTCAGCTGCCGTACCGAGATCGTCGAGTCTCTGGCGGCGTCTGCGGCCTCCGCGGAGACCACGCCGCAAAACGCGTCGTAGTCGATCAGTTCCGTGACGGTCGGATTCTTGCCGCAGACCGCGCACTCGGGATCCTTGCGGACCTTGACCTCACGGTAGGTCATCTCCAGGGCGTCGTAGATCATCAGTCGGCCGACCAGGACGTCACCGATGCCGGTAAGCAGCTTGATCGCCTCGTTGACCTGGATCGAGCCGACCGATGCGCACAGCACACCCAGCACTCCGCCCTCAGCGCACGAGGGCACCATCCCCGGCGGCGGCGGCTCCGGGTAGAGGCAGCGGTAGCAGGGCCCATGCTCGGCCCAGAACACCGAGGCCTGGCCGTCGAAGCGGTAGATGGAGCCCCAGACGTAGGGCTTGCCCAGCAGGACACACGCATCGTTCACGAGGTAGCGCGTCGCGAAGTTGTCCGTGCCGTCAATGATCAGATCGTACGGACGGAAGATGTCCATCGCGTTGGACGAGTCGAGACGCTCCTCGTGCAGGACAACCTCGACGTGCGGGTTGATCTCGCGAACGGTGTCGCGGGCGGACTCCGCCTTGGAGCGGCCGACGTCACTCTGCCCGTGGATGATCTGCCGCTGCAGGTTCGACTCGTCCACCACGTCGAACTCGGCGATGCCGAGCGTGCCCACACCGGCGGCCGCGAGATACATCAGCGCGGGAGATCCAAGCCCACCCGCGCCAACACACAGGACCTTGGCGTTCTTCAGCCGCTTCTGACCGGTTATCCCGATGTCGGGGATGATCAGGTGGCGCGAATAGCGACGCACTTCGTCGACGGTCAGCTCGGCGGCGGGTTCGACGAGCGGTGGCAGGGCCACGTCAGTTCCTCCAGGAAAGCGGCATCTCTGGTAGCAGGCGGGCTAGTTCTCGGCCGGCCTCGCCTCGTTAGCAGCAACCTTGACCGCAGACACGAGATTCCCCTCGCTAGTGTCGCGTGTCCGACACTACGGATATGGCCACTGGTTAGGTCTGCAGCCCTCGAGGCTCTTCGTTTGCTGCACCATGACGGGGGCGAGTGCGCCCCGGCGCGGACAGCGTATGTGATCATGGCCTAACCCGTGGCCGACCTCGTGGTTGACCACATACTCACGGTAGCCGAGGATGTCGTCCCCGTAGGTTTCCGCACCGAGCCCCCAGCGCTCCGCGTTGATCACCGCCCGGCTCCCGTCCCAGCACGACACGCGGCCGAAGGTCCGCAGCGGTAGGCACAGCCGGTCCGTGAGATCAGCGCTCGACAGCGATACCCGGATCTGGACCGAGCCGTGGTCGACTCGTTCGAACTGCAGCTTCCCGTCGTGCCCCCAGCTGCGCGGATCGTTGAGAGTCGCGTGGACCGCTTTGGCGAACTCCCCGCCGTCGAATGGCAGACCCCGCTCGACCTCAACGATGTACTTCACTACGGGGCCTTCGGCGCCGTTGACCGGCTCCTGGGTACCGGGCACGACGGTGAAGGTGCCCGTGCCTGACTGAGGGGGGTTCACCGGCTCCGGCTGGACTCGCCCGTTCACGACCTTCCCGGTCGGTAGCGAGAGTCCCGGCGGCTCCACGGTTCCCTCTTCGCCCTGGACGACGGGATCATCCTGCCGTGACGGAATGTCGAACGGGGTCGGTGTGACGGCCGGTTCCCCGGCGGCGGCGGTCCCCTGCCCGGCTTCCGGGGGCAGACCGATCCCGTACGTGGTGACGTACAGCGTCCCAGCGATGACCAGCGCCCCTAAGCCCACCACGTTGAACGCGAGCAGCGCTGCCCACCACCCCGGCCGTGACCGACGCGGCGGCGGGACCTGGTCCGCGTGCCGGCGGTGTCGTCGCCGATGGTCAGCCATGAATGCACGACGCTATCGAATAGGCAAAGGCGCCGCGCTAGAGCCTGATCGGGTCGGGCTGCCTGTCGAGGGGGCCGGTCCTGCGCGACCTCCAGAGACCGACCCACCCGCGCCGTCCGTCTTAGTCCGGACGCGCCGCCTGCAGCCTGACGAGCTCCCGGATAGCCTCCGCCACGACCTCGGGGTGCTCCAGCTGGGCGACGTGGCCGCTTTTTGCAAGCATGAGCAGGCGGGAGTTCGGGAAGGTCCGCACCGCGCGGGTCGCGCTGCGCGGATGGACGAGTTTGTCCTCCCTTCCATAGACGAGCAACGTCGGCACCTGTACCCGTGCCGCCAATCGCCAAAGCCGGTCCGGGCGAGGGTCTGTGTATGCGCTGATGATCGCCCGAGTGCCTCTCACCAACACGGTCGAGGAGTATGGCAGCTCGGAACGGCGGCGGATCTCGTCGACGGCGAAGTCGCGCCATTCCGGGGTGACGGCGTGCGGGTTAGCGAAGATCATGTTGAGCAGCAGCTCGAGCCGCCGCTCCGGCGCGATGGTCAGCAGCTTCCGTGAGATCCGAGCGCCGAACCCCGGTACTCCGACGGCGCCGACCATCGCCGTCGTTCGAGTCAGCCGCAGGTCGGGTAGGGCGGGTGAGATGAGAGTGAGGGTTCGTACGAGCTCGGGGCGCAGTGCGGCCACGCGGGTGGCGACGGCGCCGCCCAGCGAGTTGCCGATGAGATGCACCGACCCGCGATCGTTGAACTTGATGAAGTCCGCGACCAGTCGCGCATATCCGGCGATCGTGCAGTCCCGGCGCCGGCGCGATGGCGGGGAGTATCCAAACCCCGGCAGATCGATCGCCTCGGACAGCATTTCCGACCGGACCAGACCCATCAGCCCAGTCCAGTCGAGCGAAGATCCGCCGAGGCCGTGGACGAACAGAGCCGGCTGGAAATGGCCTGCGTGTTCGGTCGGTTCCGCCCGCCGGACCGTCAGCCGCCGCCCCGAGACGGTGATCGTCTGGGCCGGCCATGGGACCGGAACCTGGGTACTCCCCACATCGATCACTGTAGCCGGGAGCACCTGTCAAACCGCGGTCGCGAACGCGCGTAGAGTCTGGGCGACGGAGAGGGGAACGACGGTGTCCGAGTTGGACATGCACGCGGACGACTCTGTCGACAAACCCGAGGACCGCGAGGACATGATGGACATCGAGGCGCCGGAGGCGGACTCGGCCGAGCAGCGTGCGACCGTCGGAGAGGCGTCCGACGAACCGGTGCACAGCGCACCCTTCGAAGTCAATGAGGCCGACGCGGCGGAGCAAAGCCGTGTCGTCGAGCTCGACGAGGAGGACTACCGCTGACCCCGCCTCGCCTCTCCGAGAACCACGAAGGCGCAACCAACGGCCGGCGCCGGGCCGGAGAGGGCAGCGAAATCACGCGGTCTTGCGAGCAGGAGCGGCCTTCTTGGCGGTCTTCTTCGCTGCTGTCTTCTTCGATGCCGCCTTCTTCACCGGCGGCTTCGATGCCGACTTCGTTGCGGCCTTCTTCGCCGTGGACTTTCTTGCCGCGGGCTCAGCATCCTCGCCACGGCGCGCCTTCGCATCGGCCACGCTTCGCCGCAGCGCTTCCATCAGGTCGACGACCTCACCGCGGTCGGGTACCGGTGCCTCCTCCTCCTTGACCGGGCGCCCGGCAGTCTTTGCCTCGATGACCTCTTCCAGGGCCTCCCGGTACTGGTCGGTGAACTCGCCGGCATCGAATGGAGCAGTCAGCGTGTCGATGTACGACTCAGCCATGTCGATCTCCTGCGAGCGAACATGGACGTCATCGGAGGGCGCGAAGGCGTCGGCGGCACGCACCTCGTCCGGCCACAGCATCATCTGCAGCAGCAGTACATCGCCGTAGGGCCGCAGCAGCGCGAGCGACTCCCGGTTGCGCAGGGCCACTTTCACCACCGCTACCTTGCCGGTCCGCCCGAGCGACTCGCGCATCAGCAGGTAGGGTTTCCCACCCGGACCGTCCGCTTCTAGGTAGTAGCTGCGCGTGAAGTTGATCGGATCGATCTCCTCCGCGTCGACGAACTGCAGCACCTCGATTGTTTTGCTCGATACCAGGGGCAAGTCGGCGAGGTCTTCGTCGGTGAGCACGATCGTGTCGCCATCGGGCAGTTGGTAGCCCTTCGCGATGTCGCGGTAGGGCACCTCCTCGCCGTCGAGTTCGCAGATACGGCGATAGCGGATCCGGCCGCCATCGGTGGCGTGGACCTGGTGCAGCGACACACCGCGCTCCTCGGTGGCCGCGTACACCCGGATGGGGATAGTCACGAGCCCGAAGGAGATCGCGCCTTTCCAGATTGTGTGCGGCATGTCGACTCCTCTCCACTCCCAGTGTGACCGCTCGGCCCGGCTCGCATGAAGGGCACCGTCACCCCAACCTATGGTGTGACGGTGCCCTCCACCTGTCACGGGTTCGCCTAACGGTGCCCTTCACTTGCCGGCTCAATGATTTTGTTGCGTCGCTCGCCGGGTCCGCCCAAGGCGCCATCAACCCGTATGTGGATGGGCGATGAGCCCGTGGGAAGGTGCACTTGAGAGCTACGCCCGGCGGCGTACTGGTTGGTCATGGAGGCACCAATGCCACAACGGGTCGCGGTGGAGGTCGGCGGTCGCCGGCTCGGCCTGTCCAATCTGGAGAAAGTCCTCTATCCGGAAACCGGTTTCACCAAGGCCGAAGTGATCGATTACTACAACCGGATCGCACCGGTGATGCTCCCCCACCTTGCCAACCGCCCGGCTACCCGCAAGCGCTATCCCGATGGTGTCGACGGGCCGTTCTTCTTCGAGAAGAACGCGCCCTCACACACGCCGCGCTGGGTGCATACGGTGACGTTGCCCGTCCCAGGGAGCACCATGGACCGCGAGGTCATCGCCTATGTCGTGGTCGACGACCTGGCCACGCTGGTCTGGCTAGCGAACCTCGCCGCTCTCGAACTGCACATCCCCCAGTGGACGGTCAGCTCGCGGGCTAAGCCGCGTGGCTCGGATCTGCTGGTCTTCGATCTCGATCCGGGCCCGCCGGCGACGATCGTGGAGTGCACCCGGGTTGCCTTGATGCTGCGGGATCTGCTGGCCGACGACGGTCTGCAGGCATACCCGAAGACCTCAGGCTCGAAAGGGATGCAGCTCTATGCGCCGATCAAGCCGATCGACGGGGACAAGACATCGGCGTACGCGAAATCGCTGGCGGCCAGGCTCGCCAAGGAACGCCCGCGGGACGTCGTCAGTCAGATGGCCAAGAACCTGCGGCCGGGCAAGGTCTTTGTGGACTGGAGCCAGAACAACTCCGCCAAGACGACCGTGGCTCCGTACTCCCTGCGGGCGAGGCCGCTCCCGACCGTGTCCACCCCGCTGACCTGGGACGAGGTCGAATCGTGCGAATCGCCTGGCGACCTTCGCTTCCTCGCCTCCGAGGTGCTCGCCCGGGTGGAGGACCACGGGGACCTGTTCGCACCGCTTCTCACCGAGCGTCGCCCCGCCCTCCCGCGCCGATAGCACCGCCGGTCTCCCTCCACATGGCCAGGCCAACACGGCCAACGGCCGGACAACCCGCGCATTCGCCGGCATAACGGCACTGGGCGCAGCAATTGACCGTGTTGCTCTGCACCGGCACCTTCATCGCGTGGCGGCGTTTCCCTACGTCAGCGGCGCGATCGTCGTACGAGGGCGTACGCGACCGTATACCCGAACCGTAGGGATCGTAATTCGAGGCGACCGCGGCGCCCTGACCTGCGCATTCACTGTTGAGGGAAGATCGGACCGCCCCGATGTCGAACATTTCCCGAACGATCGGACCCGCCTACGTCAACGATCCCGAGGAGGCCAGCAGCTCGACGACCCGTTCGGCGGCGTCGACGTGGACCTGCTGACGGACGTGCTGGTACAGATCCATCGTGATTCGGACGTTCGCATGGCCGAGGGTGTCCGACACGACCTTGACGTCGATCCCAGCCTCGAGCATGAGCGTCGCCGCGGTGTGCCGCAGGTCGTGGAGTCGGATCACCGGTAGGCCAACCTCGCGTGCTCGCCGCTTGAGGGCGAACGTCGGCCGGTGGCGCGGGATCGGCGAGCCGTCCTCCTGGCAGAACACCAGGTCGTGATCGTCGTACGCGCCATAGGTCGCGAGTCGCTCTTTGGCCTGGCGCTTACGGTGTCGGCGCAGCACGTCGACGGTCGTCGCGTCGAGCGCGACGACGCGGCGGCTCGACGCGGTCTTGGCCCGCTGGACGGTCAACTTGGCCGCGTCGAGCTCATGCCGGCGAGGAGCGAGGGGCGATCCTGGGGGCGAGCAGCAGTGGTGGGATTACGGCTGGCCTGGGCCGAGGATGGCGGCTAGCGGTGCAGACGGCAGAGCGCCCGCAGTCGAGCCTGGACGAGGCAGAACTCCTCCGGACGGATTTGGAGATCGGATCCGTCCGCCAACCAAAGGAGCGAGTATGACTCGCCGCAAATCCATCACCTTCCTCGCCACCGCGGCGGTCCTACTGCTCTCGGCGGTGGCGGTTGCTGGCTGTGGTGGCGGCGGCGCGACCGCGCACGCGTCGCCCCCGAAGCTCGCGAACGGGCAGCCGGCCACGGTGGGTGTCGCGAATAATCTGAAGCTCGGCGAGATTCTTGTCGACTCGCAGGGCCGCACCCTCTATCTGTTCCAGAAGGACTCCGGGACGACGAGCTCGTGCACCGGCGCTTGCGCCGCCGCCTGGCCGCCGCTCCGGTCGAGCGGAAACCCGGTAGTCCTCGGCGCGGCGAATGCCTCCCTGGTGGGAACCACCGCGCGGTCCGACGGCAAGCCGCAGGCCACCTACAACGGCCACCCGCTCTACAGCTTCGTGATGGACACGAAGTCGGGCGACACGAACGGCGAGGGCCTGACGGCGTTCGGTGGCACCTGGTTCGCGGTCTCTCCCGCGGGCAACTCCGTTGTGCCACCGGCACCGGCCGCTCCAAAGCCGCAGCCGACGCCGAAGCCGAAGCCACAGCCGCGGCCGCAGCCCACCGTTCCTCAGGGCAACGGCGGTGACCACGATTCCGACAACAACGGGGGGCCGGACGACGGCGACGGGGGCATCTGACATGACGAGGCGCAGCCGCGCGATTGTCGGCCTGGTTGCCGTCACTCTCACCGCGGTTGTGCTGATCGTCGGCCTGGGCTGCGGTGGCGAATCGAGCCACCGCAGGCCCGGGCCCTTCGCCTGGCTGCACCCGACTTCGCCACCCGCCGGCTGGAGGGTCGCTCGGAGCTCGGGCGGCGCGCTCGCTTACCCGCCTGGATGGAGAGCGATCACAACCGATCCCGGCACGGCGTCGGTGGCCCTCCTCGGCGCTGGCGGCAGGATCGACGGGTACCTCAACGCGACCCCAAAGCAGGGGGCCGAGACGCTCGCGAACTGGAGCCGCTTCCGCCCCGAGCACAACCTGGACGAAGGCAACCGAAGCGTGCACGTCATTGCCTCCGCGAGCCACTTGAGCTTTCGCTCCGGGCCCGGCTCATGCGTGATCGACGACTACACGACGTCGAAAGCCACCTACCGCGAGATCGCATGCCTGGTGTCCGGCCCACGATCGAGCGCGGTGGTGGTCGCGGCAGCCCCGATCGCGCTCTGGGATCAACGGGCCGCCACGTTGGAGCGAGCCGTCTCGAGCTTCGTGCCCTGATCGAGCCCGACGCAGCAATGCAGGAGAACAACCACCTCATCCCACGTAAGGAGCCCCAAGGTCTCAGTCCCGCAGCCGACCCTTCAGCTACAGCCAGGGGGGACGTGCAACGCAAGTAGGACGAAAGGGGCACTCGGAGATGCGGTTCACCGACTGGGTGCAGGCGCAGGCCGACCGGCAGGACGAGGTCGGCGAGCTGGCCCGGCGCGTGCCTGACTGGCCTCGCGGACGCCCACGCCTCGACGAGCTGCACGCCCACCCGGAGGTTCGCGGGGCCGACGGCTGGGACATGGGCCATGCCCATCGGGCGCTCGACGAGGCTGCGTTCGGTTTCATTCGTCGTCGTTTGGTCGGGATGCGTTCGACAATCAGGCGGCGCGAGCACAACCGTAGAGGTCCGGCCACCGCCAGCACCGCCACTCGGCCCTGACCCCGAACGCAATACGGCGCCATCACGCCGTTGACGTCGGGAAATGCGCACGAGGGCGTACGCGACCGTATGTAGCCGTATCGGACTACCCCGAACCGTAGGATGTGGACTGATCGACCAGGGGTTGGCGCACTGCGGCGCCGGTCCCCTTATGCCGAGGTGAGGAACGTCCGTGACGGCCATAGACGAAGCACGACCGCGGGGCACCCGGATGTCCCGGCCGGCCCGCCGCGTGCAGCTGCTCGGTGCTGCTCAGGAGGTCTTCGTCGCGCAGGGATACCACGCGGCCGCCATGGACGACATCGCTGAACGGGCTGGAGTCAGCAAACCGGTCCTCTACCAGCACTTTCCCGGCAAGCTTGACCTCTACCTCGCCCTGCTCGACCAGCACAGCGACGCGCTGGTGCAAGCGGTGAAGGGTGCGCTCGACTCGACCCATGACAACAAGCAGCGCGTCGCCGCGACCATGCAGGCCTATTTCGACTTCGTCGACAGCCACGGCGGCGCATTCCGGCTCGTCTTCGAGTCCGATCTGATGAACGAGCCCGCGGTGCGGGAGCGGGTCGGCCGAGCGACGCGGGAATGCGCCGAGTTGGTGAGCGCGCTGATCGCAGAGGACGGCGGGCTCCCACCCGAGGAGTCCATGCTGCTGGCCGTAGGGCTCGTCGGGATGGCGCAAGTAACGGCCCGATACTGGGTCAGCACGGCCGGCACGATCCCGCGGAATCTCGCAGCGGAGCTCGTGGCCAACCTCTCCTGGCGCGGGATCAGAGGGTTTCCTCGCCGCGATGCCGATGCTCCGGCACACTGAGGGCCACGCGGGACCGGCCGGCGTCGTAAGCCAAACCTCGAAGACGGATGTGGTTCCGCCTCACCTGCAGGTGGCCGTTGCGTTGTCCGCCTCGAGCGGACATGGGGCAGTCGCCCCGGCTACCGGATAACCTGCATGGGCCGAGCAAGAAATCCGGCGCCCGCCGGCGAAGGTCCGCCTGCAGATGACGCGCTGGCTTTGGGCGAGGACACCACAGACTCCGCCAGGATGGCGGGGCACGGCACGTTCTGGAGGGTCAAGCGGTGGAGGTCAAGGTCGGGGTACAGAACGCGGCGCGCGAACTGATCCTCGAGAGCGGCCAGTCGGCTGACGAGATCGAGAAAGCGGTGGCCACCGCGCTCGGCAAGTCGGGCGGGATTCTCAGCCTCGCAGACGAGAAGGGACGCAAGGTTCTCATCCCGGCGGACCGGCTCGCCTACGTGGAGATCGGCGAACAGGTCGAACGGCGGGTCGGCTTCGGCGCGATGTAGTTCTGCCGCGATCGCGGGGATCCGGAGAAGTCAGCGGAGGCCCGTATCGAATCAGGCGGCAAGGCCGAGCGCTGCCATCCGCTTGCTATGGGCGTCGGTGATCCTGGCGAACATTCGGCCGACCTCGGCAAGGTCGAGCCCATGCTCACCCAGCGTGCCGGCGAGCAGCTCAGACATCGCGTCGCGGTCGGCCGCCACCCGCTGGGCCTGGCTGAGCGCCTCGCCGACCAATCGGCGCCCCCATAGTGCCAGCCGGCCGCCGAGGCGTGGGTCTGCCTCGATGGCGCTGCGAACCCGTGCGACAGCGAAGTCGGCATGACCGGTGTCGTCGAGTACCTCGGTCACCAACCGCCTGGTGTCTTCGTCGACGAGCGCGGCAACCTCGCGATAAAAATCCGCGGCGATGCCGTCGCCGACGTACGCCTTGACCAGGCCCTCGAGCCAGTCACTCGGCGCTGTTCGGCGATGGAACTCCTCGAATGCAGAGACGAACGGCGCCATCGCGGCCGGGGGGTCAACTCCGAGATCAACCAGGCGGGCTCGAAGCTTCTCGTGATGGTGGAACTCGGCAACGGCCATTGCGGCGAGCTCGGTCCGATCCTCGATCGTGGGGGCGAGCCTGGCATCCTCGGCGAGCCGCTCAAAGGCGGTGAGCTCTCCAAGTGCGAGAGCGCCAAGGAGGTCGATCACCGCGGACTGGTAGCGGGTCAGCGGGTCGGCGCCTAGATCGTTCGGTTCTGAGCCGCTCGGAGCGCGGGCCGCAGCGTCGTGATCCTCGCCTGCGCCGCCGCTGCCGAGGTCGTCGGTCATGGGCGGCAGCGTAGCGCCGGATTGCCGGTCTTCTCCCCGCCGATGCCACCTGTGCTGCCGCCACGCCCATCAAGGTTCTCCGCAACGGTAGGATGAGGTAACGGACGGTCATCACCGGCCGTCAAATAATTTTGGTTTCAGCGCTCGCGCGGCCCCCTGCATCCATCCAGCGGTCCTCGGGCCTCCGACAGAGGACCCCCTTATCGGGACGCAAGGAATCTGAAACACCGCGCGTCGCTGAGCACGTACTAAGGACTTACCCTGACCACCTTTAGAGAGCTGGGCATAAGCCCACAGATCGCCGATGCGCTGGAAGCCGTCGGAATCAATCATCCCTTCCCGATCCAGGAGATGACGCTGCCGATCGCCATGCTCGGCATGGACATCACTGGTCAGGCGCGGACCGGGACAGGCAAGACGTTGGCCTTCGGTGTGCCGCTTCTGCAGCGCATTGTCTCTCCTGGCGATCCCGCATATTCCGATCTTGTTGCACCTGGGAAGCCCCAGGCGCTCGTGGTCGTACCGACCAGAGAGCTCGCCTTGCAAGTCTCCGGGGACCTAAAACTGGCAGCAGGCAGGAGCGGCGTACGCCTCGTCACGATCTATGGCGGCCGCGCCTACGACCCGCAGATCGACACACTCCGCCGTGGGGTTGAGATCGTGGTCGGAACCCCCGGGCGGTTGCTTGACCTTGCCGACCAAGGGCACCTGGACCTCAGCCACGTCAAGATCCTCATCCTGGACGAGGCGGACGAGATGCTCGACCTCGGCTTCCTGCCAGACGTCGAGAAGCTCATCGGGCTCACCCCGGACAACCGCCAGACCATGTTGTTCTCGGCGACGATGCCCGCTGAGGTCGTCTCGCTGTCCCGGCGATACATGCGGCAGCCCACCAATATCCGTGCCGAGGCCCCTCACGAGACCGCCACCGTTCCGCAGACCGTTCAGCACGTCTTCCGCGCACACGCCCGAGACAAGCTGGAGCTCGTGGCACGTGTTCTGCAAGCTGAAGGCCGCAGGCTGACGATGATCTTCTGTCAGACGAAACGGACCGCCCAACAGCTGGCCGATGACCTTGATGATCGCGGCTTCGCGGCCGCCGCCGTACACGGGGACCTCAGCCAAGGTGCTCGTGAGCAGGCGCTGCGTGCCTTTCGCACGGGCAAGGTCGATGTCCTTGTGGCAACGGACGTGGCTGCGCGAGGCATCGACGTCGACGGTGTCACGCATGTGATCAACTACCAGTGTCCCGACGACGCAAAGGCCTACCTGCACCGAATCGGCCGGACCGGCCGGGCGGGCGCCTCCGGTGTGGCCGTCACCCTCGTCGACTGGGATGACCTGCACCGGTGGTCTCTGATCAACAGGGAACTCGGCCTCTCATTCGACGAGCCGGTGGAGACCTATTCCACGTCCGAGCACCTTTACGACGTGCTCGGTATCCCCACTGACGCGACCGGTGTGCTACCCCCTGAGAAACGCACCAGAGCCGGGCTCGGCGCGGAGCAGATCGAGGACATCGGCGAGACGGTCCGCGGCCGCGGCGCGACCCGGCGCGACCGCGCACCCTCCGGCGAGCAACCGAGGGCGCGCAAGCGCCGCCGCCGGCCGCGCGACGACCATCGAAGCGTCGAGTCCCGCAGCGCCGCGCCAGCCCCCGCGGGAGATAACGACGCCGGCCACGCAGCCCCATCGGCGACCGCGAATGCCGCCGAGGCATCGCCATCGCGGAAACCTCGCTCGCGGCGGCGCCGCCGCCTGCGCGGGGGAACCGCGGTTTCGGACGAGACCGGGTCCTGAGGCCTGGCGCCTGCAGCCGCACGGCACCGATCGTCGTCGCCCCATCGCTGCCGGGTAACGTGCGCACTGTGAACCAGGGAGTCGGTGAGGAGGGCTCGTGAGCACACCGCGATCCCTTGATCTGCCTTCCTGCGCTCGGCCAGCCCGGCTTGACACCGCGCGGGGCCGGTTCGCCGCACACATCGCGACGCCATCGGGCGAGATCCGTACCACGGCACTGTTGGTCCCCGGGTACTGCGGCTCCAAGGAAGACTTCATCGCACTCCTGGAGCCGCTCGCGTCGCGCGGAGTCCGCGTGGTGGCGGTAGACCCGTGCGGGCAGTACGAGACGACCGGCCCAGACGACGAGGCTGCGTACACGGCGGTCGAGCAGGGCGCGGACGTCGTCGCGCTGACGGAGGCGATCGGCTCCGGCCCGGTCCATCTCCTCGGGCACTCCTTCGGCGGACTGAGCACGAGGGAGGCGACGATCGCCAGACCTGAGCTGGTCCTGTCGCTGACACTGCTGTGCACAGGGCCCGCGGCAGTGTCCGGACCTGCGGCTGATCGAGTAAAGCTCCAGCTCGCGGCCCTCGAGCAGTACGACATGGGCACCGTGCAGGCGCTGCGGGAGGCCTTTGCCGCCGCACAAGGCGAGGAAATACCCGCGGTGCCGATCAGGCACTTCATCCGCCATCGCTTCACCTCGAACAACCGCCTCGGCTTGATCGTGGTTTCCCGTGAGTTGCTGTCGGCCGCGGACAGGACCCCGCAGCTCCGCGACGCCGGCATACCGGTGCTGGTCGCCTACGGGGAGCGCGATGACGCGTGGCCCCTCGAGGAGCAGCGGGACATGGCCCAACGACTGGACGCGGAGCTCGCGGTGATCCCGGACACCGGGCACTCTCCCGCGGTTGACGACCCAACCGCGACCGCCGAGCTGCTGGCCGGTTTCTGGTTTGGAGCGGATACAGCCCGGTCATGATCAACGTGTGGCCATGACGTGCGACCGGGGAAGGCATGACCTGACGCAATCGGAGAGAATGGGCTGTTTGGGTCTGTTCGGCCGAGTAGCCTCGCGGTGAAAGGGGACGCACGCCGTGGAGCTTCACACCGTCCTGCGCGACGACCCGGCCGAGGTCGGTCGTGCGCGGCGGCTCGTGGCATCACGGCTGGACAACTGGGGCCTCAAGGACTCGGATGCCGTCACGTCCTTGCTGGTCAGCGAGCTGGTAACCAACGCATTGCTGCACGGCCATCCCCCGCTGGAAATGATCGCCAGGGACATCCTGACCGGTATCCGGGTGGAGGTCCACGACTGTAATCCCGAGGGTGCGCCACACAAGCGCGAGGACGGGACCGCCATGCAGAGTGGACGTGGGCTGCAGCTCGTCGATCATCTCGCAACCCGCTGGGGCTGGGCCGAGTCTGCCCTCGGTGGCAAATACGTATGGTTCGAAGTTGATCTCGTCTGGCAGCCCTCGACCAACGGCGGCAACTACTAGCATCTCGAGAGCTCAGCAATCCGGCACGCCCGCCCACGATTGCTTGGTGGGAAAGGCAAGCGCCCCCTCTGGACACGCGCGAGCGAAGTCACACCAAGCGCACTGTGGGCCGACCCTGGGTGGGAACACCCGATCGGCTTCCGCACCCGCCAGACCGCCAGTGAAGGCCTCTTCGGCATCCCTGCATTCGGCCGCGATGTCTTCGATTCGCCGCAAGTGCCGCTCGAGCGCCCCGTCGCCGTACGTCCACTCGACAACGGTGCCGGTAGGCAGGTGGTGGAGCTCGACCTTGCGGCAACGGCGGTGGAGGGTGCGCTGCGTCGCCAGCGCGTAAGCGGCAAGCGCCAGCGATCCTCGCGCGTCGTCTGCCGTTAGGGCGTGGCGGCCGGTCTTGTAGTCGACCACCACCAGCTCGTCGCCGCGCTGGTCGATGCGGTCGACTCGACCGCTCAGCGCGACGACCTCGGTCCGCGTTGCCACGACCCGTTCGATGCCGATCGGTTCATGCGCCGGGTCCAGGCCACTGACGTACTTCGCCACCATCTCGGCGGCCCGCACGCGCAGCGAGGCCGACTGTCCGTCGTCCCGATAGCCATCCTCCAGCCAGGTGGCTTTCAGCAGCTTGATCGCCTCCGTTGGGCTTCGCTGCTGGAGCGGCAGCCGCCACCATGCCGCCAAGGCAAGGTGGATGCTGGCTCCGAGGCTGTTGTGCGCCCAGGGCGGTCCCTTCCGCGGCGGAGGACGGTCGAGATAGGCCATTCGGAACCTGCGCGGGCAGTCGAGCCACGTGGTCAGCCGGGATGGATATGCCGCGTACAGCCGGCGCGGCATGCCGTCGAACCCGAGCTGCTCCATGCCACGCATTGAACACCGGAGGACAGACAGGAGGGCCGAGCCACGCCCGGCGACTGTGGATAAAGCTCACGGGACGTGGCACCGACCGGTGAGCACTTCACAGGCGCGGGGAGAGCGCGCCGACGGGCAGATCGAAGGAGAAGCCGGGGTCGCGGGCATCGACCAGGGTGAGCGGGGCGAGCATGAGCAAGTCCGTGGTCTCGGGCCATAGGACCAGCCAGAGCCAGACACCGCCGGCCTCGCCGGCATAGGACGAGCGGCCGTCCGGCCCGTGCACGGACCACAGCGGCGTGGGATGTCCCGACGTCTCGATCTTCGCGTCGGACGGGCTGCTTGCCAGCTGCCCGCCAGGGTCAGGGCCGGGGATCCCGGCGTACCTCGCGCCGAGTCCCACTCCCGGCTCCTCCGCTACGAGAACCATGTCGCCGGTGCCGCCCAGCGGGTTGGGCCCGGTGCACGCGACGGCCACGGCTCGCAGCCGGCCCCGGTCATCACCCGCCCAAGCCAGGCCGGTCACCAACCAGCCGGCCGGCAACGGCCACGGCACCCAGATCGGAACGGCCGACTGCGCGGCCACCTGCCGCAGATGCTCTGAGGTGGGGAGCACCGGCGGCTGCATCGGATAGACCTCACCGTGGACGGAACACCGCCACGCGCTCGAGAAGACGCCTGGAGCGCGGACGGGGGCGCCGCACCTCGGGCAGGCAGACTCGCCCCTCATGTCACAGAAACGGTGGCGCGGTGTTGCAATCACGTCAAGCCGCGAACCCTGAACCGGCGCAACTCGGCAAGGTCGGCGCGGGCGGGCGGCCAGTGGCAGGCTATGTGATGATCGTGTACGTGGCCCCCCAGCAGCAGCGCCGGATTCCCTGCGTGGGAGCGGTCATCAGGGACGAAGAGGGACGGCTGTTGCTCGTCCGCCGCGCACATCCACCGGGAAAGGATCTCTGGTCGATACCCGGCGGCCGCATTGAGCCCGGCGAGGCGGAGCCCGAAGCCGTGAGGCGAGAAGTCAGAGAGGAAACCGGACTTCTCGTTGCGGTCGGCCGGCTAGCGGGCCGCGTGAGCCGCCCGGGTATAGGCGACGACATCATCGACATCGCCGACTACGTCTGCACGCCGATCGGCGGTCTGCTGAAGGCGGGGGACGACGCGGCCGACGCTCGCTGGGTTGCAGAGCCGGATCTGGTGTTGCTACCGCTCACCGATGGTCTCCTGGATGCCCTCACCGACTGGGGATTCTTGCGCCGACCATGAGCCGGTCGGGCCATGACCCGGTCCCGGATCGTCTGACATCCCGCAGCCCAGGGACCCGATGCGTGGCATCGGGGAGCGGCCGCCACACGGACGAGAAGCAACTTCGCGCCCGGCAACATCACTCCGCTCCCCTGCGGTATCGAGAACTGGGACATTTCAGGCGGTAATTGATGCAGTGTGGAGCGAACATGCCCCCTCACGGCGGGACCGTCTTACAGGGCTCGCGGTTCGGCTACACGAGCACCCTGTCCGGCCGCCGCCCCTGCGCGCTAGCCGATCGGCTCGGGGCGGGCCGGCTGATCGCCGCTCTCGGCGGCGTACTCACGCTTGGGGACCATGACCCGGCGTCGGAAGGTGCACACGATCGTGCCGTCCTGCTTGTAGCCGCGCGTCTCGACGTAGACGATCCCACGGTCTGGCTTGGATGCCGACTCCTTTACCTCGAGTACGGTCGTCTCGCCGTAGATCGTGTCGCCGTGGAACGTCGGTGCCAGGTGGCGCAGTGACTCGACTTCGAGGTTGGCGATCGCCTTGCCTGACACGTCAGCGACGGACATGCCAAGGAGCAGCGAGTAGATGTAATTGCCGACGACGACGTTCTTGCCGAACTCGGTGGCCTCGCGGGCATAGTGCGCATCCAGATGCAAGGGGTGGTGGTTCATCGTGAGCAGGCAGAAGAGGTGGTCGTCGTACTCCGTGACCGTCTTGCCCGGCCAGTGCTTGTAGGTCGCGCCGACCTCGAACTCCTCGAGATAACGCCCGAACTGCATCCCGCTCACGCCTCCACAACCTGTGCCGGCCGCAGCGAACGGCTGCGAGTATCCGTCGGTGACTATTTGACCGCTTGGCTTCCGGCTCCGATCTTCCGAAGCTCGATCCGGTCTACGCGATCTCCTCTGCTCGCTCATCTTGGCCGGTCCAGCAGGCGCTCCGGTAGAACCTCCGGCAGCGATCTTTGTCACAGCCACCAGCTCCGGCGGACAAGAGCCGGTCCATTCGCGGGCGATGCCTGGAATCATCCAGATGCATGACGATCAGTCGGACGCTGATGTGGCAGCGCGATGACGGCGCCGAGTGGTGCGACCTTCGACTGGACGCGGACCGGCTCGCTGCGACGGGCGTGCAGCTCGGCAGCGCACCGACGCCCTACCGGGTGGACTACCGGTTGGAGACGGCGCCGGGGTTCGCCACGACGGAGATCAGGCTGCGCAGCAGCGGCGCCGGCTGGCAGCACTTGCTGACCCTGCGCCGGTTCCCCGACGGCGTATGGACGGTCGAGGCGTCGGAGTACGGGGCCGGGCCGGGCTCACCTGGCTGCGACCCTGACACGCTCCACGGCGCCGCAGATATCGATCTCGGACTCTCCCCGCTGACGAACACCCTGCCGCTGCGGCGGCTCTCGATCATGTCCCAACCCGCCGGGGTTCCGGTGTCGATCGTGGCCGCTTGGATCTCCGTCCCGGATCTCGGGGTCCGTGCCCCAACCCAGGACTACACGCCACTCGGGCCGGGGGCGGTGCGTTATACGCAGGGCTCATTCACCGCTGATCTCACCATCGACCCCGAGGGCATCGTGACCGACTACCCCGGCTTGGCCACCCTCAGCGGAGATGCGACGGCGCTGGAATGATCGTCAGCCGCTGATACCGGGAGCAGCAGCCGGTTCGGTCCTCATCCCAGGGACTCAGGCCCGGGACTAGATCGATCACTGGCTCCACGCCGGTCTGCTGACCCCTCTGGCCTGCTATCCTGGCCCGCGGCACCTTAGGGACAGCCGAATCAGTCGACGCTTTGACGACCGCACTGGCCGGTCGTAACGCCTGCCCAGGGATGGGCCCGAGCCGAGGAGGTGGACCGCGGTGACTTCGCACCCATGCAGTACAAGCGGCTCCCCGCTCCCGGCCCGCGCGTACTGCTGATCTTCTTTGCACGGGTCCGCCACGAGGGCGGGCGAGCTCCAACCCCGTTCGCATGCTTGGCGGCTATCGGCCGTCCGTTGTCCACCCAAGGCACCCGGATGACCTCGCCGCAGGACGTAAGGAGCATCCCGTGTCCATGATCCGTGACCTGCGCACCGCGGTACGTCGCCCGCCGGTGCCCGTGAATCCCGCCCTCGACATTCGCCACGACGCTGTCGTCGACTGTGCCGTCTACCGCGACGGCAGCCGGGTAGCTGGCCGATGCAGCTACGACGAAGCCATGACCGACGTACAGGCCAACGGGGGATTCGTCTGGATCGGCCTGCACGAGCCGAACGAGGCTGAGCTCTCCGGCATCGCAAAACGGTTCGACCTGCACCCGCTCGCCGTCGAGGACGCAATCCAGGCGCATCAGCGGCCCAAGCTCGAACGCTACGACGACATGCTCTTCGCCGTTCTCAAGACCGTGCGGTACGTCGAGCATGACGAACTCACAGCGACCAGTGAGATCGTCGAGACCGGCGAGGTGATGGTTTTCCTCGGCCGCGACTATGTGATCACTGTGCGGCACGGTCACCACGGCGATCTCCGCACCCTGCGCCACCGGCTCGAGAACGATCCCGAGCTGCTGGTCCATGGCCCGTCAGCCGTGCTCCACGCGATCGCCGACCACATCGTCGACAACTACCTCGCGGTGACCCAAGCCCTCCAGGACGACATCGACGAGGTGGAGACCATGGTGTTCAGCGCCACCAAGCGCCGCGACGCCAGCCGTGTCTACCAGCTGAAGCGCGAGGTGCTTGAGCTGAAGCGAGCCGTCGCTCCCCTGGCTGGACCGCTGCACATGCTCGCCGAACGGCCGATGCGTCTGGTCGACCCCGATATCAGGGAATACTTCCGCGATGTCGGCGACCATGTCGTCCGAGTGAGCGAGCAGGTTGCCGATTTCGACTCGCTGCTCACGTCGATCGTGCAGGCCAATCTTGCTCAAGTGACAACCGAGCAGAACGAGGACATGCGCAAGATCTCGGCATGGGTGGCCATCCTGGCCGTACCGACCGCCGTGGCTGGCATTTACGGCATGAATTTCGATCACATGCCGGAGTTGCACTGGACCTACGGCTATCCGCTTGTCCTCAGCCTGATCGCAGGCGCCTGCATGGCCCTTCACCGAGGCTTCCGCCGTAACGGCTGGCTCTGAGAACCCTCCGCACGAGGGAACACGCACTCCATCGGTCTGGGTGAAGGTGTCCTCTCACCTCCTGCTTCGGGGAGGTGAAGGTGTGCCTCTCACCTCCCTTCATCGGGTGATGGTGCTCCGTTCACCCCCGCGGGAGATGAGGGGCACCTTCACCCCCTCGGGTGAAGGTACCCCTCATGCGACGTTGGCGGCGGTTACTGGCGCCTGTACTCCTCGATGAGGCGGCGCCCGATGATCATCTTCTGGATGTCGGCGGTACCCTCGCCGATCAACAGCATCGGCGCCTCGCGATAGAGCCGCTCGATCTCGTATTCCTTGGAGTAGCCGTAGCCGCCGTGGATGCGGAATGCGTCCTCCACGACCTCTTTGCAGTACTCGGACGCGAGGTACTTGGCCATCCCGGCTTCGAGGTCGTTGCGGGCGCCGCTGTCCTTCGTCCTGGCCGCCATCACCATCATCTGATGGGCGGCCTCTACCTTCGTCCCCATCTCGGCCAGCCGGAACATGACGGCCTGATGCTCGGCTATCGCCTTGCCGAAGGCGCGGCGCTGCTGGGCGTACTCAATCGCGAGCTCGAACGCCCGCCGCGCGACTCCGCAACCACGCGCCGCGACATTGACCCGCCCAACCTCAACGCCGTCCATCATCTGGTAAAAGCCTCGTCCCGGTTCGCCGCCAAGCACTGCACTGACCGGTAGCCGGAACTCGTCAAAGATGAGCTCTGTCGTGTCGACTCCCTTGTAGCCCATCTTGTCGATCTTGCCGGGAACGGTGAGACCGGGCGCGACCTCCCCGAAGCCGACTTCCTTTTCGACCAGCAGCGTCGTCATGCCACGATGGGGCGGTTCCGCCGCAGGGTCGGTCTTGACGAGCACGGCGACGAGATTCGCCGTACCGCCGTTGGTGAGCCACATCTTCTGGCCGGTGACGACATAGTCATCGCCGTCGCGGACGGCGCGTGTCGTAATGCCTGATACGTCAGAGCCACAGCCGGGCTCCGACATCGAGAAGGCCCCGCGCACCTCGCCCGTCGCCATCCGCGGCAACAACTGGACGCGTTGGTCATCAGTGCCGTGCTGTCGGAGCATGTACGCCACGATGAAGTGAGTGTTCACGATTCCTGACACGCTCATCCAGCCGCGAGAAAGCTCCTCGACCACCAGCGCATAGGTCAGCAGCGACTCGCCGAGGCCGCCGTACTCCTCAGGAATCATGAGGCCGAACAGCCCTAGCTCCTTCATACCGTCGACGATCGCGGTCGGGTATTCGTCGGCGTGCTCGAGCTTCGTTGCGACCGGCAGGATCTCCTTGTCCACGAAGTCGCGCACGGTCGCCAGGATGTCCTGCTGGACATCGCTTAGCCCGTCGGTCCGCGCCAGCTTGCCCATCGCAGTGGCGTCCCTTCAGGAAATCGAGGTGTACGGGCGTCGTCCGCCCGCACCTGCCCATCGAAGCGTCCCACCGGCGAGGCCGCGCTGTGGCACCGGCTAGCCACTCCCCGTCGCGGCGGTTAGTCCGGAGTATGCCGCGGGCCGCACCGCGATCACCATGAAGACGGTCACATGCACCCTTTCCTCGCATTGGCGCGTCGGCGATGATCGAGGGGACGGCGTCGAGAAGGGAGGTCAGATGGCTACCACGTCCGCACCGGACGGCAGAACCATCGCCTACGAGGTCAGGGGAGTGGCCGATGGCACTCCGGTCTTCGGGATCCACGGCACGCCAGGCTCCAGGCTGGAGCACTTCCCGATCGGCGATCCGTACACCGAGGCCGGCGTCTGCTATGTCACCTATGACCGGGCAGGCTATGGACAGTCGAGCCGGTTGCCCGGGCGTTCCGTCGTGGACTGTGTCGGCGACATCGTCGCCGTCGCCGATGCGATGGGCTGGGACAGGTTCGCAGCTACGGGTGGCTCCGGCGGTGGACCCCACGTGCTGGCCTGCGCGGCGCTTCTGCCAGACCGGGTGACCCGAGTCATCTGCGACGTCGGCATCGCGCCCTGGGGTGGCGATGGCCTGGACTATTTCGACGGCATGGTCGAGGGGAACATCGCCGAGTTCACCGAGGCGACGCGTGGTGAGACCGCTCTGCGTGCACTTCTCGAGCCGGAGGCCGCCGCAGTGCTGGAGCGGATGTCAGGAGACATGCGAGACGTCCTCGGCCCGGACTATCCGCTGCCTGAGGAGGATCGAGAGGTGCTCGGGAAACCGGAGTTCGGGCAAGCCGTGCGCGAGGACTTCACCGAAGCAGTGCGTCAGGGTGTGGACGGCTGGCTCGACGATGATCTCGCGTTCGTCAAGCCGTGGGGCTTTGACATCGCGGACATCGCGATCCCGGTCAAGGTCCGCTACGGCCCAGAGGACACGCTCGTACCACCCGCGCACGGCCGGTGGCTGGCAACGCACGTGCCCGGTGCGGTCGAAGAACTCAAGTACGGCGGCCACCTCGACGCAGATCCCAAGGACTGCCTTGCCCAACTCCGGTGGCTCACCGGCCAAACACCCTGACGTGCCGCGCGTCTCCTACGTCTAGACGACTCACGGCGCCCTCTGGCATCGATAGATCCTCCAGGCCCTTTGTATTTGCTGTGCGCCTAAGCAGCGACAGCGAGCCTTGCGGGCGATGCTTGCTTTTGGTCTCCACGACATGGCTGTGTGTCGTCCGCCGATCTGCCGGTCCATGATCGTGCCAGCCACGCGGGCTGCTGTCTGATCCGAGGCTGGCGTTCGTTGGCCCGTCAGCCAGAAAAGTTGGTCCCTCCAGGCCGATCATTGGACAAGCACCCAGCCAAATGGCTCGACTTAGTCTGGTTCACGGGCCAACGATCAATGAGCCTGACCGTTTTGGTCTGGGCCAGTGTCCATCGTGCGGGCGAAGAGCAGTCCGGTAACCACACCCGTAGATGGTCCGCGTCAAGCGACGCCACGGTCGCGCCGGCGGGAAAGGATTCCCCTCAACTCACGCCGGACATCGTCTGGCTCGGCCATGAGGCGAGCGTGGGTGAAACGAACAACGAGCAACCCACGGGCCATGAGGCGGGAATCTCGACGAAGATCACGTTCCCGATCTGCAGCCGATCGATGCCATTTTGCCCCGTCAAGCTCCACGTTGACCTGCTCTTCACGAAATAGCCGGTCAAGGTAGACGATTCGACCATCGAGGTTGATCTTGACCTGTGCATCGGATGGCGGCAGGTCACGATGGCTGAAGATGCGGTCGTATCCCCATAGTTCCAGCTCGCTGTGACAGCCACTGCCTATCAGCGCGAGCAGGCGGCCAAGCTCCGCCCGTCCACGCAATTTGGGCACGCTCTGCAGCTCGGCAATCAATCGCGCCACCGTTGTCCGTCGCTCCCGCACCGCCATGATCGCCGGCGCACGCTGCTCGTCGCCGTTTAGTTGAGGCCAGCTTTCTACGATTGCGCGTTCCAGCCCGACCACACGCAGCCCGCTGCGCGAGGCCACCCCAACCAACTCGGCCCGCGGGCCACATCTGCGATGGATGATGAGGCCGGCGCCGCTTCTCGGGTGACGGGCGGCTGGAATGGTTACTTCGATCGGCGCGTCCAGTGTCGACGTGGCCAGTCCCCAGACAGCGAGTGCGCTCCGGTGACTGATTGCTGCACCCCGACCGGCATAAGCCAGCGCTCCTCGCATGCGTGCGATCGGCTCTCTGGCGACCGATGGCATGCAGTAGACCTTGGGGAAGAGACGCTCAACCTGAGCGGCGGCAACGGCGTGCTCCAAGATGTGATCGGAAACTTGCTCGAGAATTGTGGCGCGATGGCATACGCCTCCGGCTCCACGAAGGACACGTTCCAGGTCGTTGTTCATCCATAGAGCGTCGCCGCCGAAGTCCTCGTCCGGAACTGCCCTTGGTATCGCTGTGGATATAACCAGAGATCGGCGAGGCACTGTGGAAATTGTGCCGCTGCGCGCATCTCGGGCATATCGAGCCGTGACCGGTTCGCCCGGTTCGGCACTACTCTGAGGTCTAACGCTCGACGACTCATCCAGCGGCGACGGAGTGGGTACGTGTTCGACATCGGCTTTGGCGAGATGATCGGTCTCGCGATCGTCGCCTTGCTCATCTTCGGGGAGCGGCTGCCGAAAGTAGCCGCGGACGCCGGGCGCATGCTAAGACAGCTTCGTACCATGATCTCCGGGGCGCGCAACGATCTGCAGGAGAGCCTGGGGCCAGAGTTCAAGGACCTCGAGCTCAGTGACCTCAACCCGCGGACCCTCGTACGCAAGCACCTGCTCGATCCCATCGACGACGACGGCGACGCTCAGGTGACGCCGTCCCGTCGCGCGACGCAGCGCCCAGGCACCGAGGCCGCCGGTGCCAATGGTGCGGGCAGCAGCTCCGCGGAGGGAAAGGCCGCGCCGCCGACTGCTCCATTCGACCCTGACGCGACCTGATCTCTCCACGAACCGCCCGCCTCACCTGCCCGGCAGGGGGTGTCGCTACACGTACACGTCGCTGAATGCCTGAGCGCGGGACGCGGCTGTACGTGGAAGGCTCGCCTCAGTGGCCGGCGACCGGCGTCAAGCCTAGGGAGCGACCGGCGAGTCCGCGGGTGCGATGGCCGAGGCGATCGGCGATCTGTCGCAGCTCCTTCGCCGCGGGCGTGTCGGGATCCGCCAGTACCAGCGGCAGGCCAGTATCGGCGCCCTCACGGAGCCGGACATCGATCGGCACTTCTCCCAGCACCGGTATCTCGTAGCCCAGCGAGGCGGTCAAGGCGGCGGCGACCCGACTCCCGCCGCCAGAGCCGAAGACGTCGATCCGCTCCCCGCAATGCGGACAGGGCAGCCCGGACATGTTCTCAACCACACCGGTAACCCGCTGATGCGTCTGGCTGGAGATCATGCCGGCCCGCTCTGCCACCTCGGCGGCGGCCACCTGCGGTGTCGTGACGACCAGGATCTCAGCATTGGGTACGAGCTGAGCGACCGAGATCGCCACATCGCCCGTTCCTGGCGGCAGATCGAGGAGCAGGATGTCAAGGTCACCCCAGTACACGTCGGCGAGGAACTGCTCGACCGCGCGGTGCAGCATCGGGCCACGCCAGACCACCGGTCGGTTGCCGCCGGTAAACATGCCGATGGAGATCACCCGGATACCGTGGGCCGAGGGCGGCATGATCATGTCCTCGACCTTGGTGGGGAGGCCCGTGACGCCCAGCATCCGCGGCACCGAGTGGCCGTAGATGTCGGCGTCGATCACGCCGACCGACAGCCCGGCCGCCGACATGGCCGCGGCAAGGTTGACGGTCACGGAGGATTTCCCGACCCCGCCCTTTCCTGAGGCGATGGCGTAGACGCGGGTCAGCGACTGTGGCTTGGCGAAGGGCACCTCGCGTACGGGACCACCACCGCGTTCACCGCGGAGCCGGGTCTGCAGCTCCTGCCGCTGCTCCTGCGTCATGACGTCGAGCTCGACCGATACCCCCGTCACGCCCGGCAGCGCGGATACGGCCGCTGTGACGTCGCGCGTGATCTTGTCCCGCAGCGGGCAGCCGGCGACGGTGAGGAAGACAGCGACCGTGATCTGCCCGCTCGAGCTGATGTCCACCGATTTGATCATGCCAAGATCTGTGATCGGGCGACGGATCTCCGGGTCATTGACCGTGGCGAGGGCCGCCTGGACCTGCTCGGACGCGGGGAGGGTACCCATGCCCAGCATCGTACGTCGTGCCCTCTGGTCGGCCGTCACTGCTGACGTCAGCGCCCGGCCAGACTTCGCCGCCCGTTGAGCTCGTCGAGGAGATCACGTAGCTCCGAACGGAGGAAATCCCGAGTGGCGACCTCGCCGAGAGCGATCCGCAGGCTGGCGACCTCCCTGGTGAGGTATTCGGTGTCGGCGATGCTGCGGTCGTTCCTGGCGCGGTCCTGTTCGTACTGCACGCGATCTCGGTCGGTCTGCCGGTTCTGCGCGAGCAAGATCAGCGGTGCGGCATAGGACGCCTGCAGGGACAGGGCGAGGGTCAGGAGAATGAACGGGTACTCGTCGAATCGCAAGTCATCCGGGGCCAGCGTGTTCCAGCCGATCCACCAAACCACGACGATCGTCATAAAGACGAGGAACCGCCCAGTGCCGATCAGGCGCGCGATCCGCTCGGAGAACCGACCAAACGCCTCGGCATCATAGGTGGGCCGCGGCAGACCTCGGCGAATCTCCCGCGGGACGTCGAGCCGGTTGCGCGCCGAGGTGATGGCGAGGCTCTCTCCCCGGCTAGCTAGCGTGCGCTCAGCCATGCGGCCCTCCGACAGGTAGTGTCGGCGTCTCCCGCCAGTCGGCTGGAAGCAGGTGGTCGAGGACATCGTCGACGGTAACCACCCCGAGCAACCTGTCGTCGGCATCAACCACGGGGGCCGCGACCAGGTTGTAGGTGGCCAGGTAGCTCGTCACCACGGACAATGCGTCGTCGGGCCGCAACGGCTCGAGGTCGACATCGAGCACACCACCGACCAGTGTCGGCGGCGGTTCCCGCAGCAGCCGCTGGAAATGGGCCAGGCCGAGATACTTTCCCGTCGGCGTGGCGAGCGGTCCCCTGCAGACGTACACCGAGCTAGCGAGGGCGGGCGTGAGCTCGGGGTTGCGCACCCGGGCCAGCGCGTCGGCGACGGTGGCATCCGGCCCGAGAATGATCGGTTCACTCGTCATCAGGCCGCCCGCCGTGTTCTCCGCGTACGGCAGGAGCCGCCGCACCGGCGCCGCCTCCTCCGGCGCCATCAAGGCAAGGAGCCGTTCCGCCTCGTCGAGCGGGAGGTCACCGAGCAGGTCGGCGGCGTCGTCTGGATCCATGACCTCGAGGACGTCCGCCGCCCGGTAGTCCGGCAGCTTGGCGAGGATCTCGACCTGGTCGCTCTCGGGAAGCTCCTGGAGGACGTCGGCGAGCCGGGCGTCGTCGAGCGCGGCAGCTGCCTCGGCACGCCGTTTGGGGGACAGCTCGCGCAGGACGTTCGCCAAATCCGCGGGGCGCAGCTGCTCGAAGGTGGCGAGCAGGTTGGCCGCACCCTGGCCCTCCTCGGCGAGAGAGAGACCGCTGACCTGGTCCCAGTCCACGATCGACGTCTCGCCGCGCCGCCGCAGTCCCCGCCGCCCGGCCTTCGCCACGGCAACCCGGCTGACCAGCCAGTCTTTGGTTCTCGTCTGCTCCATGGCGACGTCGACGACCGTGGCCCGCTCACCCGAGTCCAGCAACGTCACCGTGGTGTCGAGCAGTTCGCCGACGACCAGCGTCTCGGTCGGGCGCGCCTGGAATCGCCGCAGGTCGACCTGACCTGTGGAGATGACCTGACTCGCGTCGATCTGGGTCACCCGGCTCATCGGCAGGAAGATCCTCCGCCTGCGCGCCACCTCCACGACCAGCCCGACCACCCGTGGCGGCCGTCCGCCGACCCTGAGCGTGACGACCGCATCCCGCACCCGGCCCAGCGGATCACCCGTGGTGGCGAAGACCGGCAGGCCCGCCAAGCGGGCGATGAAGATCCGTGACGGCACCGCGCTCACAAGCCACCTCGTTCCGATTACCTGCGGCGGCGGGCCCGACGGCCGATCACAAAGGGCAGCCGGCCACGGGTGGTCGCCTTCGTCGGCACTGGCACTGCCGCGCCGCTGCCGTCAGGCATCTCCCCCGGCTGCTCGGCGACAGCGCCCGTCGGCTCTAGTCGCCAGATCTGGGACTGTTCCGCCCAGCGCTGCGGCTGACGCTCCCCGTCCGGCGGGTTGAGCCGCTGGGTGTGCAGGGCGGCAGCCGCGGAGTCCCACTCCGGCGTACCCGGCTCGATCAGGTGCGGTGTGCCCAGCCAGGTCACCAGCCGGCCACCCTTGTCCTTGCTGGGCACGGTCACCATGACCTCGGCCGCAGACGCGAGATCGGGCAACGGCTGCTCGATCCCACCACCCACCACATAGCCGGCGCCTTCGTGCCAGATATGCCAGACCGCCTGAGCGGGCCGACCGGGCACGGTCAGCCAGACCAGGCCGGCCTTCTTCGTCGCTTCCTCAACGAGGGCTCGAGCGAATGCATCCGCCACGCTGATCAGCCTATTTGGCCCACCGTCATCTCGCGCACGGCGGCGCGGCCAACCCCCGACACCTCTGGCCGGTCTCCCGCCGCCGATGGCCGCCGTTTGTTCATCCTCGTGGCGCAACGGTCCACGCCTCGGTGTCGAGGCACTGCGACATCACGGATCGCTGAGACGCCGGCCGGGGGATTGTGCGGCGGTGGCCACGCCCTGGCTGGAGAACGCCTTGGCGGCAGGACGACGCGAGCCAGGGTAGCTGCGGACCGCCGGCGGGGGATCATGTGGCCGTGGACACGGCCAGGCGGCAGGACATCACGGCGCTGCCGCCGGCGCGGCATATTGCGCTGATGGCGGTCGGAGCGGTCGCGGTCGGCACATCGGGACCCCTCATCGTTGCCACCGCG
>DASYTV010000200.1:0-10157 GCA_036001885.1 Actinomycetes bacterium | reverse complement strand
CAAGCTCGAGCCTGCCCAGCTCTTCCACGAGGTGCTCGATCACCGGTGGTACCTGTCCGAGGCGGACGGCCGTGACGTCGGTCTCGCCGCAGCGACTAAGTCATACGTCGACACCGTCCTCGGCGCGAAACCGGACGAGCGTGCGGTGCTTGTCGACGGCACAGTGGAGATCGACTAAGCGGCGATGCGTGACCGCTCCCCGGTCGGGTACGCACCCGTGCGACGAGAGCTGGCGTATGGGATTGCCGCGGTGCCGTTGGCACCACGCCCTGAACGCGGTGACACATGTGGAGAGGACCCTGCGCGGTGGGCCGGCGAGCACCGCCCGGAGAAGTCAGTGGAAAGCCGCGGCGAGGATAGGTGAGGCCAGCATGGCAAGGAGCACGGTTCTAGCCAGGGCGGACGACCAAAAGGGCACGGCCCGGACGCACATCCTCGTCCTCGATAGCGGCGAGGAGGCCATGACCACCATTGCCTGCTTCGCCGACGAGCAGGGCGTTCATGCCGCCTCCTTCACCGCGATCGGCGCGTTCGAGTCGGCGCTGGTCGCCTACTTCGACGCGGAGCAGCGGCGCTACATCGACATTCCCGTCGATGAGCAGGTGGAAGTCCTGACACTCGCCGGCGACATCGCCCGTAGCGCGAGCGGCCGCCCGCTCGTCCATGCGCACGCCGTCCTCGGGCGCCGTGACGGTTCAACCCGCGGCGGCCACCTCAAACGGGCCCTGGTGCGGCCCACGCTGGAGGTCGTCCTCATCCAGACTCCGGCCCAGCTCGTCCGGCGATACGACGAGCCGAGCGGTCTCGCGCTGATCGACCTCGACGCAGTCGTCTCCGGTATCGACTAACGAGCGACGCGTCCCGGAATCCTCACCTGGGCCGTTTACGGCGGCCGCCAGGAGGAAGGCCGGGCTACGCGCTGCTCTGGTTCCCACCATGGCGGCCGATGCGCCGGGCGGTGGGGTCGTTGTAGAAGTTAGGCCTGAGATCGATCTCGGCGTAGTAGCGGCGGAACACCGGGGTGATGCCGCCAGACATCGGCGGCACGATCCAGGTCCAGTCGGCGGGCACCACTCTCCCCTGCCGCTCCTCCGCCTCGATGTGCTTGAGGAAGTGCAGCGATTCAGTGTGGTGGTCCGTGATCCGCACCCCAGCGCCGTCGTAGGAGCGCAGCACCGCGCGGTTCAGCTCGACCAGCGCGCTGTCCCGCCACAGGGTGCGCTCCGACGACGTGTCGAGGTGCAGCCGTCGAGCGACGGCCGGCAGCATGTCGTAGCGGTCGGCGTCGGCCAGGTTGCGAGCGCCGACCTCGGTTCCCATGTACCACCCGTTGAAGGGCGAGAATGGATAGCGCACTCCACCGATCTCCAGGCGCATGTTGGAGATCGTCGGCACCGCGTGCCAACGCAGCCCGAGCTCGGCGAACCATGTCAGATCCGGGTGATGCAGTGGCACCTCGAGCACGGCATCCTCCGGCAGCTCATAAAGCCGCGGCCCCTCCTGCGGGGTCTCGATGACCAGCGGCAGAACGTCGAATCGGCCGCCCCTGCCGCGCCAGCCGAGCCGATGGACCGCGGCGGTGAAGTGCGCGTACTGCCGGTCTCCTGTCCACGAACCGTCCGGTCGTCGATAGCCCGCGTACCTGATGAGTTGCTCGTTCCACACCCTTGCGAACGGCCGGCCAGGCGTCGCGGCCGCGAACACGGTGATCGTCGGACGGATCTTGCCGTCGTTGGTGGCCTCGAGGAGGTGGCCGACCAGCTCCGCGAAAATGTCGTCGGCGTTTCGTACACCGCGCCGATCGCGGACCCGCAGCGTTCGCCAGTAGAGCCGGCCGATGCACCGGCTGGAGTTACGCCATGCGACCCGGGCACCGAACTCCAGCTCCTCGGGTGTGTGCGTGTACGTTCCAGTCCGCGAAAGCTCACTGTCGACCTCCGCAAGCCGTGGCAGGAGGCGCTCGCGCGGTCCCACCTCGCCGTAGAAGGCCTGCAGGAACTCCTGGGCCGCCCCGGGATCCACCGGCTGCGCGGGATCCCATGCGGGCGAAGCGATGTTCCGGTAACCGGGCACCCCCATGCGGGGATTCGCCGACGCGGTCTCGCTGATCCAGGGGAATCTCTCCCGCACGCCCCCACCGCCTGTCTGCCACGGAGTTGTCCGTGAGCGGATGCGAACCAGAAATCACCCGCCGAGAAGTGCTCTGTCCGAACAACGCAGGGCTGGCATGCTGCCGTGCAGCACGCTCATGGCCAGCTCCAGCCATTGGGTGGGGCCGCCGGCGGGACGTCGCCCGCACCCGCGGAATGGCAGAGTGAGCTGCATGAGGGCCGGACGCCACCCAGCGCTGGCCGAGACGGCGCTCACCCCGTTCTGGCTCGACCAGCCGGCAGCAGCCGTCGACCCTCAGCCACTTCTGTCCGGGTCAACTGATGCGGATCTCGTCATCGTCGGCGGCGGCTACACCGGGCTGTGGACGGCACTGCTCGCCAAGGAGCGCCATCCTCACCTGGACGTGATCCTCCTGGAGGCCGACCGTGTCGGCCACGCCGCATCCGGCCGCAATGGCGGTTTCTGCTCGGCTAGCCTCACCCACGGTCTGGCCAATGGGCTCGACCGGTTCGCCGATGAGCTGCACGTCGTCGAACGCCTCGGTCGGAGCAACCTCGATGCGATCGCGGTGACCCTGACCCGCTACGGCATCGATTGCGACTGGGAGCGAAGCGGAGACCTTGCCGTAGCGACCGAGCCGTGGCAAGCAGAGGAGCTCGCCGAGCTTGCTCCATTGTCAGGGAGCACGGAGCCAAGGCACACCTGCTCGACATCTCAGCCGTGCGCGCAGAGCTCAACTCGCCGACATACGTGGCCGGCCTCTGGACCGAGGACGACCAAGCGATCGTCGACCCGGCCAAGCTGGCGGCTGGCCTGCGCGACGCATGCCTGTCGCACGGAGTCCGCATCCACGAACGGTCACCCGTCACCGCGGTCACGGCGGGACGGACGCGAGTCACGGTCGGCACCCCACACGGGTCGGCCGCGGCGCAGCGAGTGGCACTTGGTACGAACGCGTTCCGGCCACTTCTGCGCCGCCTGCGCTGGCAGACGGTCCCGGTCTATGACTACGTCCTCATGACAGAACCACTCAGTGCCGCGCAGCTCACGTCCGTGGGATGGCGGCGGCGTCAAGGCGTCAGCGACTCGGGCAACCAATTCCACTACTACCGCCTCACCGCGGACAACCGGATCCTCTGGGGCGGCTACGACGCGATCTATCACTTCGGAAGCGCGATCCGGCCTGAGCTCGAGCGGCGGCCGGCGACGTACGACCGGCTCGCCCGTCATTTCTTCACCACCTTCCCGCAGCTCGAAGGCCTGCGCTTTAGCCATGCGTGGGCAGGCGTCATCGATACCTGTACGCGCTTTTGTGCGTTCTTCGGCAGCGCCTGCTCGGGACGGCTTGCGTACGCACTCGGCTACACCGGGCTCGGCGTCGGAGCAAGCCGGTTCGGCGCACGAGCCATGCTTGGCCTGCTCTACGGGGGCGACCCTGACGTCACCTCGCTGAGGCTGGTACGGACGAAACCACTGCCGTTCCCACCGGAGCCGCTGCGCTATGCGGCCGTACAGCTCACCCGATGGTCGCTCGCCCGGGCCGACAGCAACGGCGGCCGGCGCAACCTCTGGCTGCGCGGGCTGGACCGAGCGGGGCTTGGCTATGACTCGTAGCTGGACCGCTCGCGCGCCTCACACCGGCTCCGGTACGGCTCCAGCCGGGTCCCGCGCGCTTTGAGCAAGCCCGATTCCGGCGAGGACGACGAGGCCCCCCGCCAGCTGGACGCCGTTCAGTGCCTCGCCCAGCCAGATCCAGCTGACACCGGAGGCAATGACCGGCTCGGCCGTACCGACGATCCCGGCCCGGGTGGCCGACACGTGCCGGAGAGAGTTGATAGACAGCAAGTAGGGCGCGACGGTACCGAGCAGGATGACGCTCGCGACGAGGACCCCGACGGGCACGGAGCCTGCCGACAGCAGCTCACCAGACACCTCGGTGTGCTTGGTCAGCTGTGACCAGTCGAAGCTCCACCACGGCGCCGCGATCGCCCAGAAGATCACCGCGAAGAAGAACGTCCAGCACATCAGGGAGAGCGGGTCCCGAGTGCGCACGGCGTGCTGACCGATGAGGAAATAGGCAGCGAGGGCGAGCGCCGATCCGGCCCCGGCCAGCAGCCCGACAGGATCCAGCCCACCGCCCCCCTGCCAAATCTGCACGACAAGTGCGAGCCCGGCGAGGCAGAGGCCGATCGCGAGCCATACCCGGCGGCGGACCCGCTCCCGCTGTACGACCCGGGCATAGAGGGCCACCAGGACCGGCCCGGTGAACTCGAGCAGCAGGGCAATCCCCACCGGAAGCCGCAAGATGGCAACGAAGTAGAGGTATTGGATCAGTGCGACTCCCACCAGGCCGTAGACCGCGAGCATCGGCAGCTCGCGCAGGCTCACGCGCAGCGAGGCGGGGTTACGCACGGCCGTGATCATGACCAGGACCACGAAGGCCCCCGTCACCCGCAACGCCGTCAGCCGCTCGGGCTCGAGACCACCCGTCAGGGCGAACTTGCTCACGCTTCCGTTGACGGCGAACAGAGCCGCGGCACCAATGATCATGCCGTAGCCGAGGCCTGGCCGGACCCTGGTGTTCGGTGGCAGCACGGCGGCCTCGCGCGTCGCTATCGGTGTACGGGTGGCGCGGTCCACGGTTGAAACACTACCGAAAATCCATTTGGCTCATGACACCATAGGGATCGACGGCTGCCTGTCAGGATGCGAGCCCGCCCAGCAGCCGAACAGTGTCGATGGTGTCCGCCTCCTCCGGCGGCTTGTCGGGGCGATAGCGGAGCACCCGGGCGAATCGCAGCGTGACGCCGCCCGGGTAGCGGGAGCTGCGCTGGACTCCGTCGAAGGCGATCTCGACAACGAGGTCCGGCTTGACCCGCACCAGCCAGTCGTCCTGCTCGACGGCTCGGGCGAGGAACTGCTCGGTCTGCCAGGTCAGCAGTTTGTCGGTCAGACCTTTGAAGGTCTTGCCGAGCATGACGAACTCGCCCGTGCGGGGGTCGCGAGCGCCGAGGTGAAGGTTGGACAGCCAGCCCCGGCGGCGACCGTGGCCCCACTCGGCGGCGAGGATGACGAGATCGAGGGTGTGCCGCGGTTTCACCTTGATCCAGCCCGCGCCGCGGCGGCCGGCGGTGTAGGGCGTGTCGAGCGACTTGACCACGACGCCTTCGTGCCCTCGAGCGACCGCGTCGGCGAAGAACTCGGCCGCCCGGGCTGGATCGGCGGTGACCAGCCGCGGAATCCGTCCGATCCCTGCCGGCGGCCGGCGCATCCCGGCCGAGACCTGCCGTGCGGAAGCTGTGCCGGCAGGATCCGCTGGGGGTGCCAGGGCCACCGGCGGCTCTGGGACGAGCGCGGTGAGCGCCGCGTGCCGCTCGTCAGCGGGACGATCAAGCAGATCCTCGCCGTCGACGTGCAAGACATCGAAGAAGAAGGTGCTGAGCGGCAGCTCGGCGCGCATCCGATCAATGTCCCGCCGGCTGCCGGTGCGGCTTGCCGTGTCCTGGAACGGGTGCGGTCTGCCATCTGGCTGGAGCGCGACGGCCTCGCCGTCAAGAACCAGTTCCCGAACAGGCAGTTCGAGCACTGCCTCGACGATCTCCGGCACCCGCGCGGTGACGTCGTCCAGGGTCCGGGTGAAGACCCGCACCTCGGAACCGACGCGATGGACTTGAACCCGAATCCCGTCGATCTTCCACTCGAGCGCCACGTCACGGAGCCTGTCTGCAACAGCGGCGGCGCCAGTCGGCTCGGCACCTTTGGGGGCTTTGCCCGGCGGACGGCTCAGCCGGGTGAGAGCGGCGTCCAGACTCTCCGCCGTCTCGGCCAACATCGGTTTGACCGGGCGACCCACCTGCAGGCCGACCCCGGCGAGGGCCGCCGAGCCGCCCCGGAGCGCGGCTTGGGCCACCGGACCCAGCGAGCCACGGAGCATGACGGCCCTGCGCACCTCGGCGATCGGGATCGCGGCCGCTTTCGCGATCGCGTCCGTCATCACCCCGTCCAGCGCGCCCTGTCTGAGCTCTCCGGACAGGAGTCCGTACAAGAACCGCTGCTCGCTCTCGGTCGCCTTGCTGAACAGACCGGCGAGGGCTGCCCGCCGCTCCGCCTGTGACCCGGCACCGGATAGCGCGCCGACTCGGCCGAACGTCTCGTCGACCTCTCGGACGGTGAGGGTCGGCACGGTCGCCGCCGAAGGCATCTCACGCAAGCTGGCCCAGCCGACCCCGATCTGGCGCTGCGTCAGGTCGCCAGACAGAAAGGCGACGACGGTCGCCACCGCCGCGGCATCATCCTCGTCGGACGCACGTTTCAGGCAGTCGGCCAGGTGCCCAACCTTGCCCAGCCGGGAAGCCGTCGACGCGACCGCGGCCGAGGTCTCCACCACCTGCGCGAAGAGCATGACGTCATCCTGACAGGTGACTCCGACAGCCTGTCCGCGCCGCATCAGAGGCCGAGCAGCCTGGCCCCTGCCAGCTCGATCGCCGCCTCAGACAAAAGCACGGCAGACGCCGCCGGCCCGAGCGGGATGATGCTGTCCTCGCTGGTCACCCGTGCGATGAGTCCGCCGAAGTCGGCATCGGCCAGCGCTGCCATCACCCCTTCTGACACCCCTCCGCTACGCCTTGTCTCGTCCGCGATCAGGACGCGGCCGGTTGCCATCGCCTCCCGCAGCACGTCCTCGACAGGCAGCGGTGCCAGCCAGCGCAGATCGACGACTCGGCAGCCGATGCCGTGAGCGACCGCGAGTGAGCGCGCGACGCGGAGACTCATCCGCAAGCCGTTGCCGAAGGTGACGATGGTGAGATCCCCGCCGACACCATAGGTTCTGGCCCGCCCGACGGGGGTGTGCGCATCGACCCACTGCGGAGGGGCCAGGTAGGGCGCGAGCCAGCCGCCGTCGCCGTCCTCGTAGAGGTCCCGCGTGTGGTAGAGCGCGATCGGCTCGAGATAGACGCATGGCAGGCCCGCCGTCTCGGCGGTCGCGATGCACGTCCGCAGCATCGCGGCCGCGTCATCGGGACGGGCCGGCGACGCGATGATCAGGCCAGGGATGTCGCGGAGGACGGCCAGGGCGTTGTCGTTGTGGAAGTGCCCGCCGAAGCCTCGTTGGTAGGCGTATCCGGGAACGCGCACGACCATCGGGTTCGTGTACTGCGCCTGCGAGAAGAACCGCAGCGTGGCCGCTTCGCCTCGCAACTGATCCTCGGCGTTGTGCAAGTAGGCGAGATATTGGATCTCAGGAATGGGCAGCAGTCCGGAGACGCCGCAGCCGAGCGCGAGACCAAGGATGGAGGTCTCATCCAGCAGGGTGTCGAAGACGCGGGCCGGCCCAAACCGCTGCTGCAAGCTGCGGGTGACCCCGTAGACGCCACCCTTCCTGCCGACGTCTTGGCCGAAGACGAGCAAGCCAGGTCGCGCCGCGAGGGCGTCGGCGAGCGACCGGTTGATCGCCATTGCCATGGTGAGCGGCCCCTCATCCTCAGGGAGCCTCGGCTCGGCGTGTGAGCCGGCCGCGAACGCTGCCCGGCGCTCTGCGGCCGAGCCGACAAGGCCGGCTCGGCTCGCCACGGCGGCCTCGTCCGGCGCCGCGAGCGGTTCCATCACTTGCCGGGTCGTACCGAGCCGCGGTTCGTGCAACACCCCCTCGGCAGCGGTGAGCACTTTGTCCCTCACGGCCTCGTACCGCTCGATCACCTCGTCCGGGGTGCAGATGCCTCCCTCCACGAGCAGGCGCGCGGTGCCGACCAGCGGATCCGCCTCCAGGTCGGCGCTCATCTCCTGTGGGGTTCGGTACGCGGCCTCCACATCGGTCCCGGCATGACCAAGGAAGCGGACGGTCTGCAGATGGAGGAACGCTGGCTTGCGGCGCTGCCGCACGAACTGCACCGCTTGCGTCGCGGTCTGGAAGGTTTGCGCGAGGTCGGCGCCGTCGGCAGCGAAGTACCGCAGGCCGGGTCGATCCGACCAAGCGGCAGCGATCCACCCGGCGGGGGTACGGACGCTGATGCCGAGCCCGTTGTCCTCGCACACGAACAGCAGCGGGACGGGCACCCCTTGACTCGACGAGTATGACGCCGCGTTGAGGCCGGCAAGCGCAGTCGCGTGGTTCACCGTCGCGTCGCCGAAGCTGCACGCGACGACCGCATCGGCGGGCCAGCTGGTCTGCATCTCGAGCTTGCGCGAGCGCTCGATCGCGAAGGCGATCCCGACTGCTCGCGGCAGGTGGGACGCGATCGTCGACGTCTGCGGTATGACATTCAGCCCGGCGTGGCCGAAGACCTTGTGGCGCCCGCCGCTGATCGGCTCCGCGGCCGCCGCGGCGACGCCAAGGAGTACATCCCGGACCGGATCGGTCACACCCGCCGCCTGCGCGGCCCGGGCCACGTAGAAAGCGCAAGACCGGTAATGCAGGAGTGCGGGGTCGGTGAGCCGCAGGGCCGCGGCGACGGCCGCATTGCTCTCATGACCGGCCGACCCGATCGTGTAGAACCCGGCACCCTGTGTTTGCAGCCAACGCGCGGCAAAGTCGAGGTGCCGGCTAGTGGCCTGGGCCTCGAACAGCTCGAGACACTCGCCGCCCGTCAACCCACTATCGCCACCGACCTGCTGTGGCCCGCTGCTGACCGGCTCGTGTTCCTTCAGGGCCCGCACCGCGTCGATGAAATGGCGATCGAGCCGTGCGGCCTGGTCCTCGACCATCAGTGGAGGCGGAAAGCAAGGTCGGGCGTCAGCGACTCGACATCCATCTGAGCCTTCTGCAATCGGCCTGAGTAGTCCCAGTTCATCGCCTGCCAGCGGGTGAACTGGTCGAGCACCCACTGCCCCGACAACCGGCTCCCGTTGCCCGAGCGGCCGTTCCCACCGAAAGGCAAGTGCGCTTCCGCCCCGGATGTGGAGTTGTTGACGCTCAGCATGCCGGCGTTCACGCCACGCCGGAACGCGAAGACCTTTTCCGGATCCGACGTGTAGATCGCCGCGGACAAGCCGTAGCCAGGCGCCACGGCCAGGTCGATGCCCTCGTCAAGGCTGCTGTACTGCGTCACTGCGACGATCGGGCCGAAGGTCTCGGTGGCGAACAGCTCGTCGTCTGCCAGGACGCCGTCGACGATGACCGGGTGGTAGTAGAGCCCGCGCTCCGGGTCATCCCCCACGAAACCTTCTCGGCGGTTGGCAGCGGTGATGCGCCCGATCCCGGTTGAGCCGTGCACGCTGTGGCGATCGGTGATCCAGCCGAGGTACTTCTCGTATGTCACCGCGAACTTCTCTGCGAGCAGCGGTCCATAGAGCACGTCCGCCACCGGGTCGCCGATCGGCGCGGACCTGACCGCTGCGTCGAACCGGGCGAGGAAGTCGCCGTGGACGTCCTCGTGCACGATCAGCGTGCCGAGCGACGTGCATCGCTGACCGGCTGTACCGAAGCCCGAGAAGAGCGCGCCGTGTACGGCGAGGTCCAGGTCGGCGTCCTCCGCGACCACCATGGGGTTCTTGCCGCCGAGCTCTAGGCAGGGCGACTGCAGATGCCGACCGCAAAGCTCCCCGATCCGAACGCCGACCGCGGTCGAGCCAGTGAAGCCGACCTTGTCGACCAGACCACGGCTCAGCGCCTCCTCCAACCCGGCATAGGTCTCTTCGCCGTCCGCGAGCACGAGGCTGAGCACGCCTGGCGGCAGGCCGCCGTGCGCGAACAGTTCGAACAGCGCCGAGGCGCTCGCCGCGGCGTACTCAGCGGGCTTCCACACCACTGTGTTGCCGCAGAGTAGGGCTGGGATCAGGTACCAGGCGGGCACCGCGACTGGGAAGTTGCCGGCCGTGATGACCATGGCGGTGCCGACCGGGTTGCGGAAGGTGAACAACTGCTTGCTCGGCATCTCCGACGGAACGGTCTGGCCGTAGAGCCGCCTGCCCTCCCCGAGGAAGAAATCGCAGGTGTCGACGATCTCCTGCACTTCTCCGCGCGCCTCAGCGAGGGGCTTGCCGATCTCCCGGGTGACGAGACGCGCGAGCGCCTCCGCGTTCGCCCGGACAAGCCGCCCGATGTTGGA
>DASYTV010000199.1:0-2095 GCA_036001885.1 Actinomycetes bacterium | reverse complement strand
TCCAGGCGTCCTTGCTCGCCTTCATGTAGAAGTCCCGGCCAACAGCGAGGATCTCGATCGTCGCACCTTCGGTGGTCAGACTGCCGGTGGTGCCGCCATCGGAGAGCCGGAAGTCAACCTTGACCTTCGTGCCGTCGTCGTCGACGGTGTCGCCGCTTGCGTGAACTGATTTCGCTGCCGACACCGCGGTCTTCGTCTTCGCCAGGATCTCGTCTGCGCTCATGCCGGCGATGCTCGACCCGCCACTGCTGTCGTCCTCCCCACCACAGCCGACGAGCCCTGCACCAGCGAGGACTGCTATGAGAAATAAGATGCCGCGACGCGCGCTCACGGATGCTCCTGCCTGGGGTATCTGGGCCGTCCACCTGTCGGGGATGGCCGTCAAGAGGTGTCTTGGGCGCGGCGAGCTTATCGGGCGGTCACCTGGTCCGAAAGCGAGCGTCGATGAGCTAGTGCGATGCCGGCTGACCGGTCCCCCGCGACCGCTCCGGCAGCCTCGCTGGTGGATTCGGCCGAGAATCCCGCTGGGTCGAGACCGAAGGCCGCTGCCAGGCCGTATTCGCCCTCGTCAGTGATCCGCAAGGCGCGCGGCTGTCCAGGGATCCGGCGCAGCCATTGGCGATCCAGCGCGGAGGTAAGCAGCGCCGCTCCTACTGCGCCCGCCAGGTGCGGACGGCGCTCCGTCCAATCCAGGCACGACCTGACCAGCGGGCGGCGGCCTCGGCGCAGCCGCCTAATCTCGATGCCGAGCGGTTCGAGAGCGGCCTCCCCCGACCGGGTCAGCGTCGCGCCGCCGTCGCTCAGCCAACCCTTGTCGACAAGCGATTGATAGAGCGCGACGCCCGCCCAACCAGCGAGGTGGTCGTAGCAGCTGCGTGCGCGGCGTAGCGCCTCGGAGGCCCGGACCTGACGCAACCCGACGGGCGCCACTCGCGGGCTGATGTGCGCGAGGGCTTCCAGCACCGCTGCGACACTCGAGCTGGACAGCCGGTAATAGCGGTGCCGCCCCTGCTTCTCGACCGTGACCAGGCCGCCGTCGAGCAACCGCGCAAGATGCGAACTCGCGGTCGCCGGGCTCACGCCGGCATGGCGCGCAAGCTCGCCGGCGGCATATGCAGTGCCCGACATGAGGGCGCTGAGGATCGCCGCCCGCGTCGGCTCGCCGATCAGGCCCGCGATAGGGGCCACGTCGGCGTCGTAGGAGGCTGTCATAGTTCGACCGTAGGTGAAGGATGCTCGCCCTAGCGTCGAAGCATGACACCGACCGCCGACAGTCTCGCGAGCCGATCTTCCGATGGCTCCGCGCACAGCGCCAGCAGCCCCGCCCCCGGGCCCTCGTGCAATCCCGGCTCACTGGTCGCCCCCGCCGTCGAGTACGTATTGAAGATTGCCTCGACGTGGTACGCCTGGGATGGACGGCCGGTTGCGACCGAGGAGAACGTCTGGACTCCGCACAAGGCGCTGCGCCGCGTGCAGGATCACCTGCTCGACCACCTTGCGGAGGTCGAGGCGCTCCTCGCCGGCGCACCGACGATCCCCGACACCTGGTACGGCAGGACAGTGACGATCGACGCGGATTGGGCCCGGTTCACCGAAGCCGACCTGGCCGAGGCGCGGTCGAGGCTCTCCCGGCTGGCACAGCTCTACGAGCTCCGCTTCGCCGCCGCTGGACCGGCCGAGTGGGATCGACCGCGCACCCCAGCCTGGACGCTTCGCGAGATCGCCGAGCACGTCCGTGAGGTCAGTTGGTACGCCGACCAGGTCGGCACACTCCCTCGATCAGCCTGATCGCGTCCTAGCGTTCGTACTGGTCCTGGGGCTCAAGCAGCTCACAGCCTTCACCCGCGCGATCACGATGGATATGGCACCGGCAACGAACTCCGCGGCGCATTCGAGAGGCCAATCCGAGTTGGGGGCGGACGGCGCGATGGGCTAAAGTGCAGTGCGCGCCGGGAGTGTCCCAGGCGGCACGCGGACGTGGCTCAGTTGGTAGAGCATCACCTTGCCAAGGTGAGGGTCGCGGGTTCGAGTCCCGTCGTCCGCTCGGAGGTGCCGATCGGCTTCCGTAGGGACCTCGGCCCTGGCGGAGTGGCCG
>DASYTV010000198.1:0-3667 GCA_036001885.1 Actinomycetes bacterium | reverse complement strand
GATGTGTCACGCATTCGCGGAACCAGACGGATACGGGAGGACACGCGAGGACACGACGGCGAGCGATATTGAGTACAGGAGGAAACTGGAGGAACCGGCGGGACACGGGAGGATACGACGTACGTAGGGTTCGGGACCGTGCGTCCTTGACTACGAGAAGACGAGACGCGACGCGGGCCGCATGCGACACGTAAGCCAGCGTTCCTCAGGGAACAATTAGGGAACAGTCGCGGTCGATCAGGTCGTGTCGCTGGATGTCGTTTCGTATTCACGGGACGAGAACTGAATTCACTCTGATAGAACCCGGCTTACAGTCCGTCATCGACCCACCTACGCCAGTTTTGAATACGAAAAGAGCCCCCGGCCACGAGACCGAGGGCACTCCAGTACGCATTTATTACGCAGCTCCGCTAGGTCTTCTCCAGGGTCTCAAGGAGACTGCCGAGAAACAAACTCCCTGACCCGTCAGTCCTTTCAAAGCGGCAGGGCCGTCGGTCGGATGTTCTGGTTCAGGTGGAATGCGTTGTCGGGGTCGTACCGGCGCTTAAGGTCGACCAGGCGCGCCAATTTGTGCGCGGAGTACGCCCGGCGCACGCCGTCCTGGCCCTCGTCGCCCAGGGCGTTGACATAGACCCCGTTCGCGAACGGCTCCATGGCCGCGCCGTAAGCGCGAGCAGCGGCGACGCGTTCGCGATCCTCTTTCGGATCAAGCCAGTTCGTTCCGCAACCAAACTCGACGAGCGTCCCGCGGTAGCTGAACGCGCCATCGTCATCCCCGACGTCCGCGATCGCACCGCCGTACGCCTGGAGGTCGCCGTTCGGGACGCGGGTCCAGTCGGGATCGGTCGCGCGCGCGGATACACCGCGCGCCAAGAAGGCGTCGATCGCGGCGTCGCCGAGCTCGGCCAGGTAGTGCCCTTTCGAGTAACGGCGGCGGCCATGGCCGTTCGGGTTGTCGCTCATGCACTGGAGCTCCACGTAGCTCATCTCCATGACGCGCTCGGTGGCGGGCGTGCCGAGCTCGCGGATCGTCGAGAGATACACAAGCCCTTCTTGGACGTCCCCGACCCACACGTAGCCGAGGCTGACAACGGGCTTGTCTCCGGCCGTCACGGCGCTTGCGGTCAAGGTCGCGGCTCGTGGCGCGTCGGGCAGCAGGTCGCGCCAGCGGCACATCGCGTCGCGTGCCTCGGCGGCATCGAAGTCGAGCTCAACGACGAGCGCGTGCCCACCGATTGGATGGAGGCGAAACCCGAACTCGGTGACGATGCCGAAGTTTCCCCCGCCTCCGCGCAGGCCCCACAACAAATCTGGGTTCTCCGACTCAGAGGCACGCATGATGCGTCCGTCGGCGGTCACGACTGTGCACGCCTCGACGTTGTCGCAGCTGAGTCCGAACTGTCGCGCGAGCCAGCCCATCCCGCCACCAAGGGTCAGCCCGCCGACGCCCGTGTGCGAGACGTTGCCTGCGGTCGTGGCGAGGCCGTGCTCATCGGCGGCGACATCAAGGTTGCGAAGCAGCGAGCCGCCGTCCACCCATGCCTTGCGCTCACTGGGGTCGACGCGAACAGCGGACATGGGGGAGAGGTCGATCATGACTCCACCGTCCGGCACCGAAAGGCCAAGCACGCTGTGGCCGCCGCACTTCACGGCGATCTCGAGGCCCGTTTCACGCGCGAAACGGACAGCGGCCGCCACGTCTTGAGAGGAGGCGCAGCGAAGGATGGAGGCCGGGCGACGGTCGACTATGCCGTTCCACACGGCACGGTTCCGGTCGTACGCCTCGTCACCGGGCAGGACGAGCTCACCGCCGAACTCGGGGATCCTGGTTACGGCTGCCATCTCGGCCCCTCCTTGTCGAAATGCAATCCAAGCTTTGGATCTGCTACTTGTGATGACTGCAGATGAGCCGCTGACTCATCGCTCGAAGCTGTGTTCCTCATGCACCGATGAATTCCGGGCACAGGCTGAGTCTTACCTACAGGATTCGATTAGCACGTAAGGAGCTTGACCATGACCACCAGTAGGACGACCGACAAGAAGGGCACCGGCACGTACGCCAAGGTGAACGGCCTCAACCTCTACTACGAGACCCACGGTGGCGGACGGCCCCTGATCCTCTTGCACGGCGGACTCATGTCGAACGAGACGTTCGGCGCCGTCTTACCCCAACTCGCGGAGCGCCACCAGGTCATCGCCCCAGACCTGCAAGGACATGGTCGGACTGCTGACATCGATCGACCAATCGACGTTCGGCTGATGGCGGACGACATCGCCGCCCTTATCGACCATCTGGGGCTGGAGAAGCCAGACCTGGTCGGCTACTCGCTCGGCGGTGGCGTGGCGGTTCACACAGCGGCGAAGTACCCGGCCAAGGTACGCCGGCTGGTCGCAGCCTCGGCGAACATCCGCCCCGACGCGATCTATGCGGAGATGCGAGTGCAGCAAGGCCAGGTCAGCGCGGCCGCCGCCGAGTTCATGAAAGACACGCCGATGTACCAGCTCTACCAAAGGGTCGCACCACGCCCCGAGGACTTCCCGAAGCTGCTCGACAAGATCGGCGCGGCGCTGGCGAAGGACTTCGATTACGCCGACGAGGTCCGCGGCCTCCAGGTGCCCACGCTCATCGTCGCCGCCGACGCCGACATGGCTCCGCCGAGCCACTACGTCGAGGTTTTCAAGCTGCTCGGCGGCGGGGTGCGCGACGGTGGCTGGATGGGCGAGCGCCGGCCGGCTGGCGGTCACGCACTCGCGATCTTGCCAGGCCTCACGCACTACAACATCGGCGTCTCGCCACTGTTTGCTGCGGTGGTTCTGACCTTCCTCGACGACCAGCCGACCTGATCACTCAGCGGACGCGAGTCCGTCAAGCCGCCGCCGCAGCATGCTCCTCGCCCTCTACACGAACGACATCCGGCCGGATCGACAACGTTTCCGGGGATCAAGGCGGTTCGTCACGGGTGCTGGTAGCCTCAAACCATGGACGAGGCCTCGATAAGACGCCACATGGCCACCGAATTCGCGGGAGTCGATGTGGACGTCGCGTCGCGCGAGAGCGGCGCGCCCGAGATCGCCTGGGGCGACACCTTCTTCATCTACGATCCCAATCGCAACCTGGAGGACCCGCGCCGGTTTCCATTCGCAACGATCGTCACGAAGGACTATGGGGAGTTCGACAACGCGTCGAACCTGAACCGCCCAGGTGTGTTTCGGTTGAACATCGGCGTCAGCAAGAAGACGTACGAAGCGCTCTTTCCGAACGCTGCCGGCCATGATTTCACGGCCCTCGACCGCCTCATGCCACACCCGGTGTACGGGCCCAAGGATCAGGGTATGTCGTTGGGTGTCGTTTCGTATTCGCGCGGGGAGTATTCAGAACCTGGGTAGAGGGCGGACTGTAAGCCGGGTCTATTGCTGACTTTGTTACGACGCACCCATCAGGGTGGGGACACCTGAAAGTTGATCAAAAATGCAGTCCTGCGGCCAGTCGTCTTGGTTCCGCTCGCAATGCTGGTGGTGCTTGTGGCGGTGATCGTGGTCGCTGGCATCATTGGCTACCACGATTGAGGGCGGCTGCGGACTGAATCCGGTCAAGTACGCCTCGCAGGGGTCGTCACTCAGCATGCACAACCTCAACCACGTTGGTGCGCGCCGCTTCGTCAACGTC
>DASYTV010000197.1:0-6216 GCA_036001885.1 Actinomycetes bacterium | reverse complement strand
AAGCCGGATCTGGTTGTCGTCAGAGAAGCAGGCGGCGCGCCGGGTGCCGGCGTCCGGGCTCTGCAACGCACGCACCTCGCTCGTCCCACTGCTCCACACGAAGCGAGAGCCCTGGTCGAAGACCAAAGTGGCCTGAGGCAGCGAGACCAGGTCTGTGCCCCCGTTCCAGTTCAACAGCGCGTAGCCGTCGCCGCCGTAGGTGCCCACCCAGCTGCCCTGCGGCGGCTGGCTGTACGGGAGCCCGGCGGGAGTCGTCGCCGAGGCCACGTTGGAGGGCGCGGAGTCGCCCACGCTGTTGCTGGCGAGGACCCGGTAGTAGTAGGTCGTCGATGGGCTCAGCCCTGAGTCGGTGAAGGTGGTGGTGCTGCTGGTCCCGACCTGGGTCCAGCCGCTGCTGCCGTCCGCTGAGCGCTGGGCCTTGTAGGATGTCGCACCACTGACGACGTTCCAGGTGAGTGCGATCTGCGAAGAGCTGACCGCGCTCGCGCTCAGACCGGTCGGCGATGCCGGGGGCGCCGGCGGAGTCCCATTCGTCGTGATGGCGAAGTTCTGCGTCGTCCACTGGGCCAGGCCGAAGACCCACGGACCGGTGATCTGGTTGCTGCCCCAGACCACCCCCGGGTTCACGGGATCGGGCGTGGCGCCGGAGTAGTCGCCCCAGCGGCACGGGTTGGAGGTGCAGTTGCCCTGGAACAGGATCTCCTGGGTGGCGTCGCTGCTCGAGCCCAGGAGCACCTCGCCTGCGTCCATCTGGCCGAGGGGCGTCGTCTTCGTCCGGGTCTGGGCCCCGATCTGCGCCAGCAGCGAGGAGCTTCCGCGGTTGTACTCGATCATCGCGTCGTCGCCCGAAGACGACGGCGAGACGGCGGCGTTCCAGTAGAAGTCGGTCGTGCTTGCGAGCTGGCCCTGCTGGCGAACGGTCAGAGAACCGGGCAGAAACTCATACCACCGAACCGTCGAGCGACCGGAGCTCCCGACCGTGTGCTGGGTCCAGACCGCTTCGGCGCCGGCGCTCGGATCGAACAGCGCCACCGCCTGCGTGAGACGGCCGTCCAGGCTGTCGATCAGGTCGCTCGTGCCGGGCTGGGGCACGTTCGGTGGCACGCTGTAGGTGCCGACCGAGATGTCGCCGTCTGCCACCAGCGCCGGCCCTGGCGCCATGTGCCAGACCATCACCTTCGACTGGGGGCTGACCGAGGGGTCGTGCGCGGCGACGATGAAGCCACCGGCGGAGGAGTCGGCGGTGTTGGCGGGCACCGGCGTCGCGGCGAGCGTACCGTCCGAGTTCTTCAAGAGGTGGGTTGCGTCGGCAAAGTGCGAAGTCGTGACCGATCCGCTGCACGTGGACTGGCTCGCGGCCGGCTTGGGGATCGCCCAGACGTCGGCGGTGACGAAGGGCAGCGCCGGTTTGCTCGTGTCGAAGACGTTCGTCCCGATCATCACGAAGTTCGCGTCGTGTCCGAGCTTCGGGTAGTCGGGGAAGTTGGTGCCCGTCTGCACGCTGTAGCGGCACCAGCCCCCCGCGAGATCGCTCGGATCCGCGGTTTTCGACCATCCGAACAGGATGTAGGAGTTGTTCAGGTTCGAGGTGAAGCCGATCGCGGCGTAGAACCAGCGGTTGCCCTGCGGGTCCCACTGGACCTGTGGATCGCTGGTCAGGAGGCCGGACGGCGCTGCGGTGAAGGTGCCGAGGTCGGTCGAGCCCAGCGGGTTGAGGTTGTTCCGGTCGAAGACGCCGACCAGCTGATTCACGACCTCCAGATACGTGGTCGGCCCGATCGCGCCGGTGGAGTCGGGTGGCGTCGGCTGGTATCCCTCGTCGGCGGCCGACAGTCCGGGGCTGTTCAGGCCGTTGAACAGCGCGGGTGATGTCGGCGCCGGTGCGGGGGGCGGCGGTGACTCACCGCCGGATTCGGCGGCCGCCTTGAGCTTGGCCTTGCGAAGAGCCGCGGGGTTCAAACCCAGGAACTGCTTCGAGTGGTTGCCCGGCGGTCGCTGCCGGTGCTTGCTGGGGGTCATCAGCGCGGCCTGGACCTGGCCGACAGGTCCGATGTTGACGCCGGCAACCGGACGCGCGACTGGGGTGGCCGGCGCCGCCGCCACCGCGGTGGCGGGGGCTGCGAGCGCGGCGCAGACCGCGATCGCGAGTGCGGCCAGGCGACGAGCTGCCCAGGTGCGGCCCACAAGCACTCCTAACGCGCTCCCCGTGGCGGATTTGCGGTGTAGATCGCTGATTATGGGCCACCCGTGCTGCTTTTACTTAACAAAAATCAACAGGGAGACCCGTGGAATCTTGCGTGGCCGAGGGAAGTTGCTGGTGGTGTGATCACCGGCGAAACCACGACTGGAACCCGCTACCGGGCCACGTGGAACGGCGCGGTGCTGGCGGAGAGCAGCCGCACCATCGTGGTCGAGGGCAATCAGTACTTCCCCATCGACGATGTTCGCCTGGAGCACATGCGACCCAGCGCGTCGCACACGACCTGCCACTGGAAAGGTGTCGCCAGCTACTACGACGTCGTCGTCGATGGCGCGGTGAACCGCGACGCCGCGTGGTACTACCCAGACCCCAGCGCGGCGGCGATGAACATCAAGAACAGGGTTGCCTTCTGGCATGGCGTCAAGGTCGAGCGGCTGGGAGCGGGCTGAGCATCACACCAGCGGCCTGAGTCAGGACATGAAGCTCGGCGACATCGACGTGGTGGCGCGGATCGGGCTGGGAACGAACCGCCTCACGAAGACACCAGAGAACCTCACTCTTTTGAAGAGTGCGGTCGCCGCCGGGGTGCAGATGATCGACACCGCCCATCTCTACACGGGCGGACAGAGTGAAGAGACGATCGGCGCGGCCCTCTCTCCGGTTCCGAAAGGATGCATCGTGGCGACCAAAGGCGGGTTCAACGGCGCGCGCCCGGACGTGCTGCGCGAAGAGATCGAGCAGAGTTTTCGCCGGCTGGCGACCGACAGGATCACCCTGTACTACCTGCATCGCGTCGATCCGCAGACCCCGCTCGAGGACAGCCTCTCGGTGATCAACGAGTACCAGGATCGCGGCAAGATCCGATACGTCGGAATCTCGGAGGTCGATGTCGATCAGATCGAGCGTGCCCGACGGGTATTGCCGATCGCGGCAGTGCAGAACCACTACAACCTTTCCGAGCGCAAGCACGATTCGGTCGTCGACTATTGCGCGGGCGAGGGCATCGTGTTCGTTCCCTTTTTTCCATTGCGAGGGAGCGGTGGCGGCGCGTTGAACGAGATAGCCCGGAGACATCGAACGACTCCCCAGCAGATCGCGCTCGCCTGGCTCCTCCGTCGCTCGCCGGTCATGTGGCCGATCCCCGGCACGCTGTCGATCGACCACTTGAGGGAGAACCTGGCTGCGCCGAGTCTCGAGCTGACCGACGCCGAGTTCAATTCCCTGCGTTAGGCGCTCGTAGTGTCGGCGTCGACTCGAGATCCGACCGTCATCCTGGGTTCGGGGATGGCCGGAGGCGTGGCCGCCAAGACCCTGCGCGAGGAGGGTTACGACGGCCGCCTTGTGCTGATCGGCCACGAGCCGACCCCGCCGTTTGGCCGCCCGCCTCTATCGAAGACGTACCTGCGCGGCGAGGAGACGCTGTCGGGCTGGCTCGTCAGCCCTGGGGACTGGTACGAGGACAACCGGGTCGACTTGATCCGCGCCACCGCCACCCGGCTGGACGTGGCCGCGCGGCACGTTGAACTGGAGGTCGGGAGGCCGGTACCTTTCGGCATGCTCCTGATCACCACCGGCGGCGAGAACCGGCGCCTCCAGGTTCCCGGCGCCGAGATGGACGGTGTTTTTCAGCTCAGGACGGTTGCCGACAGCGACGCGATCAAGCAGGCCGCCCGACCAGGGGCTCGCGCCGTCGTCGTCGGCATGGGCTTCATCGGTTCCGAGGTCGCCGCGTCACTGACCCAGATCGGTGTCGAGGTGACCGCGGTCTTGCCCGGACTGTCGCCGCTCGAGTCGGTCCTGGGCCCCTTGACCGGTGAGGTCATGGCCGGCATCCACCGCGAGGCCGGCGTCGAGCTCGTAACCGGCGACGAGGTCGTCCGTTTCGAAGGCGCGAACCGCCTCCAGCGGGTGATCACCAGGAATGGGCGCAGCCTGACGTGCGAGTTCGCCGTCGTCGCGGTCGGCATCCGGCCGAACGTCGACGTCCTCGAGGGCTCAGAGGTATCGCTCGACAACGGAGTCCTCGTCGACGCCATGTGCAGGACGAACATCCCCGGGATCTTCGCGGCCGGGGATGTGGCCAACCATCAGCACCCGCTGTTCGGCCGCATCCGCGTCGAGCACTACAACAACGCGGAAAAGCAGGCGGCGGCCGCGGCCAGGTCGATGCTGCGCTCCGAGACCGAGTACGGGTACGTGCACACGTTCTGGTCGGACCAGTACGAGCACAAGCTGGAGTACGTCGGCCACGCCCGCAGATGGGACACGTTCATCCTCCGCGGTTCGGCGGCAGAGCGAAAGATGGTCGGCTTCTACCTGACTGACGGGGTATTGCTCGCTGCCGTCGGCCTGAATCGCGGCGGTGACCCAGAGGTCGATGAACATGACGAGCTGGCAGCCGCCGGCCGGCTCATCGCCAGGCGCGCGAGGCCGGACCCACGTGCCCTTGCCGACGAAGGCACCGGCCTCGACACCCTGCAAACATAGAAGCCATGTCGAGGACCGTCGACCTCAGGCGGCATACCGACGCGGACGGGGACACTCTCACTCCGGACGGCGTGCGCATGGCCCTGGAGATCGGCAGGCGACTGGAAGGCAGCTTCGACCTGGTGGTCACGTCCGGAGCGCAGCGCGCAACCCAGACGGCGGCCTGCTTCCTCGCCGGCATGGGTCGCCCGGTCGCCGGTGGCGTCGTCGTCAACAGTGGGTTCCGTTCCAGCGTCGAGGAGCGCTGGTTCGCCGCGGCGCGCCAGGCCAAGGGCAAGGACCTGGAGGCGTTTCGCGCTGGTGACCCGGAGCTGGTGGAGAAGGAGTCGACAGTGTTGGGCGGGGTGCTGAGGGATACGTTCCAATCGCTTCCTGAAGGCGGGCGCGCCCTGGTCGTGGGTCACTCACCGACCACGGAGGCGGCCGTGCTGGGCCTGACGGGTCAGATCGTCGAGCCGATCGCCAAAGGCGGAGGCGTCAGGGTGATCGAAGAAGCGGGGACCTACCGGATCGAAGCGATCTGACGGCTCAGTCGAGCTGCCAGCGATGGTCGGGATCGGTGGTCACGAGCCAGCGCCGCGTGGGCCCCGCCATCACGTTCAAGTAGTAGAGGTCATAGCCGGGGCCGGCAGCGACCGGGTGGTAGCCGCGGGGGACCAGGACCACGTCTCCATCCCGGACCTGGATCGCCTCGTCCAGGGAGCGGTCGGTCGTGTACACGAGCTGCACGGCAAAGCCGTCGGGCCGGGCGAGGCGGTGGTAGTAGGTCTCCTCGAGGTACGCCTCACGCGGCAAATCGTCGGTGTCGTGCTTGTGCGGCGGGTAGCTCGACCAGTTGCCGGCGGGAGTCAGGACCTCGGTGACGAGGAGCGACTCGGCCGGGCGATCCTCCATGAGGATGTTGTGGATCGTGCGCTCCGTCCGGCCCGAGCCTCGATGAAACGGCTTGATCTCGGCTGCCTTGATCAACGCAGCCTCGGATCCTTTCTCCGCCGCTGCCCAGCAGAGCGCGACCTCGCACGTCTCGCTTTTCGCGGTGATGGAGACACGATGGCCCGGCGGGATGTAAACCGCGTCGGGCGTGCCGTCGAAAACCGACTCGCGCGAGCCGACGTCTGCCCAGCTTCGTGTCGACGAGACCACATCGGCCGTGCCGGACAGAAAGACGGCGCAGACCTCTCTGCCGCCGGTCGAACGCTCGACGTGGTCGCCGCGACGCAGGCTGTAAACCTCAAACCCGACGTACGACCAGCCGGCCGATTGGGGCGTGACGATCGTGAGCGGACCCTCGCCCGGGCCCTTGTCTGGTCGCCGGAGGACGAGGCTGCTCACACGTGCCAGCGCCGGCGCTGCGAGTCGCGTTCGTGCTCATCGCGCGCCCTCTTCACGGCCGGGCGTTCGCTGACCTCCGCCACCGGCACCTCCCACCAGCCTTCATAGCTCGGCACTGCCTCGTAGCGATCGACGGCGATGTAGATGACCACCGTCCGATCCACTTTCTTGGCCGCGAGCAACGCGTCCCGAAGCTC
>DASYTV010000196.1:0-5717 GCA_036001885.1 Actinomycetes bacterium | reverse complement strand
GTAGTCGCGGATGACCCGCACGTTGAGGGCGACCATCAGCACCCCGAGCACAGCAACGACACCGAACCCCCGCGCCAGCGGCTCCCAGGCAAGGTCTTGAAGGACGAGCCAGCGCATGGCCTCCATCACGTAGGTGACCGGGTTCAGGGTCGCCGCGATCTCCATCGGTCGGGTCAGCATGTCGCGCGGCACGAAGTTCGGGGTGAGGACCAGCAGCGGGAAGAACACCAGCCCGCCGGAGTTGGTGGCCGCGGCGCTACGCGTCTTGAGCGCGATGAGCTGCATGAAGCCGGAGAAGACGACGGCCCACAGTGAGGTCAGCAGGACCAGGAGCACGAAGCCGACCGGTCCGCTGGCGATCGAGACCCCGAACGGCAAGGCCACGATCACGAGAACCGTCGTGATGGCCGCGCTCTTGACGAACTCCGCGAGCAGCCGCCCGAGGACGAGAGCGCTGCGCGATACCGGTGCGGCCCGCAGCTTGTCGAAGTAGCCGCCCTCGATGTCCTCGACGAGGAAGAGCGCCGCAGAGCCGAACGATGCCGCCAGCAACAGCGAGATTGGCAGCTGGAAGGCGGCGTAGGTCTGCCCGTGCAGGAATCCGGTCGAGTCCGACGGGAAGATCTTGCCGGCCTGCCCGAAGTTGACGACCAGGAAGAACACCGGGATGAACAGTGTCGGGGCCAACGCCTCGGGTGTGCGCCAGGCCTCCCGTAGGGATCGCCCTCCTAGGACGTTCGCCTGCTGGATGGCGCTCATGCCGACACCTCCTGAACCTCGCCGGCGGCCCGCTCCCGCGTCCGCCCAGTAGCGTCCAGAAACACTTCGTCCAGGGTGGGATCCGTGTCCGTGCCGCGACGTTGCCGCAGCTCGGCCTTGAGCTGCTGCGGTGTCCCCTCTCGGACGATGAGCCCGTCATCGATGATGGCGAGCCGGTCGCACAGCTGGTCGGCCTCCTCGAGGTATTGAGTCGTGAGGAAGATCGTGGTCCCGCGCGCATTGATCCGCCGCAGCTCGTCCCACACGGTCAGCCGGCTCGCCGGGTCGAGGCCGGTCGTCGGCTCGTCGAGGAACAACACCTCAGGCTCGTGGACGAGCGCCGACGCGAGGTCAAGACGGCGCTTCATCCCGCCCGAGTAGCCCTTGATCCGCCGGTCGCTCGCATCGACCAGGTCGACCAGCTCGAGCAGCTCCTCAGCCCGTCGGGCCGCGTGCGCCGCCGAAATGCCGAACAACCTCGCCTGCAGGACCAGCAGCTCACGCCCGGTCTGGCGCGGATCCAGCCCGGCTTCCTGCAGCGCCACGCCGATCCGCCGGCGCGCGCCGTCGGGGTCGGCCGACACGTCGACGCCCGCGACACGCGCCGTGCCCGAGGTGATCGACAGGAGCGTCGTCAGCATCCGAACTGTTGTCGACTTGCCGGCACCGTTCGGTCCAAGAAACCCGAAGACCTCCCCGATGCCAACCTTCAAGTCCACGCCACGGACCGCGTCCACCGTCTCGGCGCGGCTGCGGTATTGCTTGACGAGGCGCTCAGCCTCCACCGCCAGCTCCATGTCGGAGACCGTAGTAGGGCCCGCCGACAATCCGTACTCCCCCGCGGTCCCACGCGCAGCAGCGCTCGCACCCCGGTGATATCGATCCTGCTCTTCGTTCATGGGCAGCCTCCTAGCAATGGGTCCTCCCAAGTCAGACCGCTGGGCGCCGCCAAACTCATCGGCGCGGGTCACCGCGGGTAATCTCGGAGGGCATAGAGGTCGTCCCCGGTAGACCGGATGAAGGCGCGGACCTCGCGGTTGAACCGCTGCGGCGCTTCGACACAGCTGACATGGCCGACGCCGGGCAGAACGACCAGGCGCGATCCGGAAATGGCAGCGTGAAGGGCTTCCGCGATCGGGAGCGGGGCTCGGGCGTCGCCATCTCCGGAGAGCAGCAGTGTGGGCACGTTGATGCGGGCAAGAACATCCCGCAGATCCGCCTCGGCCGAGGCGCGCGCCATCATTCGGAATCCCGCAGGGCTGAACCTCCGCATGCTCGCAGCGAACTCCACAAACCTCGCAGTGTCCGGCTCACAGAACATGGACGGGATCACCGCGTTTACAAACTCCTGCGGCGAGAGCTCCGCAGCGCGCAGGCAAAATCGCAGCCGCTCCTCGACCTGCTCTGGAGCCAAGGATCCAGCCCACCCCGCATAAGCACCGGCCAGCACCAGCGTCCGCGGAATAGCCGGGTGCCGCCTGAACAGCTCGAGGGCGACCACTCCTCCGAACGACAATCCGACGAGGTGGGGCCGGACCACGCCGAGCGCGTCTATGAAACCGGCGAGGCAATCGGCGAAGTGAGGCGACCGGAACCACTCCGGCGGCTCCGATGAGCCGCCTGTGCCGGGCATGTCCCAGGCCACAACCGTGAACTCGTCGGACAGTTCTTCGAGCTGACGTGTCCAGGTCGAGCGAGCGTCTCCAACGAAGCCGTGCAGGAGGACCAGCGGAGGCCCCGCGCCTGCACGCTCGTAGCCGATCCGCAGTCCCTGGACGTCAACATGATCCATCGCGGCCCACCAGCCCGGTCATCCCGAGTTCCCAGCCAGGTTCTCACGCCGTCGTTCGATCAGCCTCGGACTCCGCCCCTTCATCCCTGACGGGCGCCGTCAGGCATGGCAGACCTGAAATCGCCTTGAGCCAACCGCCTAGACTGGAAGGTATGAAGGTCTGGCACCACTTCGCGGCAGCCGCGCGAGCTTTCGCTTCGCCGGCCCCCTCAGCCTGACCTGACATCTGCCTCCCACCGGCGAACCGGAGCGGTTCGCCGGTGTGCCGTCGCGCCGGGAGCGCCCTGTTCGCCCCGTCATCGAAAGGCGATCCCGATGGATACGAAAACGATCCTGTCCACGTTCGAGGACTTCTTCTCCGAGCGCGGACACGTGCGCCTCACCGGTACTTCCCTGATCACCGAGCCGGGCGATCCGGTGCTGTTCACGACGTCAGGCATGCACCCACTGACGCCGTACTTCGAGGGAATGCCGCACCCGCGCGGGCGGCGGCTGATGAACCTGCAGCGCTGCCTGCGTACCACCGATCTGGATGAGGTCGGCGATTCGTCGCACCTGACACTCTTCGAGATGCTCGGTACCTGGTCGCTCGGCGACTACGACCATCCGCAGAGCATCCGCTGGGGCTATGAGTTGTTGACCGAGGGTTTCGGCTGTCAGCCGGACCACCTCTACGTCACCGTGTTCGGCGGTGACGACGAGGTGGGTCCAGACACCAGGGCGGTCGAGGTCTGGCAGCAGCTAGGCGTGCCGGTCGAACCGCTCGGCGAAGACAACTGGTGGTCGAACGGACCGACCGGTCTGTGCGGCACAGACACCGAGATCTTCTTCTGGACGGGCGGGTCGCCGCCGGTCGGGACGCCGAGCACCGACGACCGCTGGATAGAGGTGTGGAACCACGTCAACCTGCGGTTCCTCCGGTCCGACGGCGGCAGCCTGCGGCCGCTGGATGTGCCCAGCGTCGATACGGGCATGGGTTTCGAACGCCTGCTGATGCTGCTCCAGGGGAAGGACTCGGTGTTCGAGACCGACCTGTTCGAACCGTGGCTGCGATTGCTCGGCAGGGTGTGGGGTCCGAAGGAGCAATCGCTGCGGATCCTGACCGACCACCTGCGGTCGAGCATCGTCATGATCGGCGATGGGGTACGTCCGTCCAACACCGGTCGTGGTTACGTGCTTCGCCGGCTTATCCGTCGCGCGCTCACGACGTTGTGGTACACCAACCCGACGGGCACGCTTTCCGATCTACCGCCCGAACCGGTCGAGCACACTCTCGACCACTTCGGCCAAAGACCGGGTCCGATGAAGGACGTGTTGCTGAATGAGGAGCGGACCTTCGTGTCGACCCTGGACCGAGGTCGCAACCTGGTACGCCGGATGCGCAGCCGCGGCCCGCTGACCGACTCCGACGTCCAGTTTCTGTACGAGACCCACGGCCTGCCGCGGGACCTCGTTCGCATACTGCTTACAGAGATCGGCTGAGGCCTGGCGATCGTCGTCGCTCGGACCGCCGCCGGCGCCGCCGACCCCGCCGCCGGCGCCGCCGCGACCACGTGGACCTCGGAAGTCACTGAGACTTATTGGCCGAGCGTGCGGTGCTAAGTCACAGGTAATACCCCGGCAAGTCCAGTCACTGACCATCGGGATGACGGCAGCACAGGGCTGTCGACAAAGGGGGAGAAATGGCTGACATCCAGTTCCCGAGCGGGAGTGGCACGCTGAGCGTGACCGTGAAGGACAACAACGGCGCGCCGGCGAGCGTGCTCGAGGCTGACACCGACTTCACCATCGACGCGAAGTGGAGCATCGACAAGTACTCCGCGGCCGCGCTCGGCGGAAAGTGGGAGCTCGCTGCGTACGTCGAGTCCATCGGCGCAGGCCCGGAGAAGCAGATCGGGCTGACCGCGGTGGTTCCCCTCAACGGTGGCACCAGCTACAGCGCAACCATCAAGGTGCCGGCGGGCTCGCTGCCGGACGATCCGGCGCCGCCCACGTCGGGCGTCTACAAGCTGGTGACGGTGCTCCTGCTGCGTGGGCCGTTCGGCAAGGTCAGCGACGTCGCAGGCTTCGTCGAGGGGCCGATGCTGCGCATCGGCTGAATGCACAGAGTAAGGATCGGCTGGCGACCACCATTCGGTGGTCGCCAGCCCTTCATGTCTGGCGGACGACAGGCCGATCGAGCACAACACCGGCCAGGGAACCCTCGTGGAGGGCAGACCGGTCGCCGTGGTCGATCACGACCATCTCACCGCGGTCCCGATCGATCACCACGCGACGCCCGCAGTCGTCCCGCTCGCAGACGAAGAGCAGACCACCCGGACTGGTCGTAACGCTGAGGTGGTGGATGTCGGTCATGCTCCGGATGGTACGCCTCAGGCGCTGCGGAGCGTCCGGTTCCGCAGCGGGTGACGCAAGGACGAGTACAGCGCCGTGGCCTCGGCCGACGGCAGCACCTGAAATGTCTCCCACAGGGCCGCGGCCATCCGGCGATACTGGCTGAGGGCCATGTGCCGCTGCCCGGCTTCCGAGTAGCAGGTCATAAGACGTCGGTGGATCTGCTCGTTGCACGGATCGAGCGTCAGGACCTGCCGGCCCAGCAGGATCGCCGGACCATAGTCCGCTCGCTCGATGTAGAGGTCGAGCAGCCGGGTTTGGATCTCAACGGCCTGCAACCGCAGCCTGTCGCGTGGAGATGCTGCCCAGTCTGTGTACGGCTCCTCCGCCAGGAAGTCACCCTCGTACAGCTGGCATGCGGCTTCGTACGACCGCAGAGCAGTCTCCCGGTCACCGGCTCGGTCGGCACCCCGGCCGGCGTCGCAGCTTGCCTCGAAATGCTCGATGTCGCTCCAGACCTTGACCCGGTCGCTGATCCGATAACCGGCGAAGTGCCGCTCGATCACCGGCTCTGACCAAGCAGCCCCGAGTGCCCTCCGCGCCAGGCTGAGCGCCACGTGCAGGTTGTTGCGTGCCGCGTCCGGCTCAGCCGCGGGCCAGAACACATCCATGAGCACTTCCTGCGGCACCGGCCTCGGCCCATGGGCGAGCAGGTACGCCAGCACGTCCCGGCTTCGCCGCCGGGAGGCTGTGTCCACCTCGACGCCGTTGATCATTAGGCGGAACGTCCCCAAGAAGTGGACAGCCAGCAGCGGAGCGGCCGGCTCATTGG
>DASYTV010000195.1:0-9624 GCA_036001885.1 Actinomycetes bacterium | reverse complement strand
CCACCAAGATCGGCACCGCCTCGGTCACGATCTCCCGGACCGGCTACACCGGCGACCTCGGCTTCGAGATCTTCGTGCCGGCCGACGACGCCATCGCCGTGCTCGACGCCGTGCTCGACGCCGGCGCCGGCCACGGAATCCGCCCGTACGGCGAAGAGGCGCTGCTGATCGCCCGGATCGAGGCGGGGCTGCTGCTGATCGACAGCGAGTTCGGCTCCAGCCGGCTGGCCTACACCGACCAGGACCGCTTCACGCCAAAGGAGCTCGGCTTGACCTGGATGCTGCGTGGCATCGAGGACGATGACCGGCCCTTCATTGGACGCGACGCGATCCGGCGCGAGCTGGCCGGCAACACGACCCGCTGGGCCATGACGGGCGTCGTGCTCGCCTGGCGCGACTACGACCGGCTGCACACCGAGGTCGGTCTGATCCCGCCGAAGGACCCCACACCGCAGCCGTACGAGTCGATGGTGTACGACGCCGACGCCGACGACCGGATCGGCTACGCCACGACGCTGATGTACTCCCCCGTGCTGCAGCGCCACATCGGCCTGGCCCGCGTGCTGCCGGCGTACGCCGCGCCCGGCACGGACGTCACCGTCGAGATCACCATCGACCATGTGTACCAGCGGGTCCAGGCCAGGACGGCCCGATTGCCACTGTTCAACCCCGAACGAAAGACGGCCGTACTATGACGCAGAACACCGAGTACGACGCGATCGTCGTCGGCGGCGGCCACAACGGCCTCGTGAACGGCGCTTACCTGGCGAAGGCCGGCCTGCGGACCCTGATCCTCGAGCGCCGCCACCTCGTCGGTGGCGCCGCGATCACCGAAGAGCTCTATCCCGGATTCCACTTCACGACGTTCTCGTACGCGTTGAGCCTGCTGCGACCGGACATCGTCCAGGAGCTGAATCTGGTTGAGCACGGCTTTCTGCCGATCGAGATGCCGTCGTCGTTCGCGCCGATGGAAAACGGCGACTACCTCATGCTCGGGCCGGACGATGACGAGAACGTCCAGGAGATCCGGCGGCACTCCAAGCACGATGCGGACGCCTGGGGGCGCTACCACCACGACATGTCCCGGGTCTGCCAGGTGGTCAAGCCGCTGCTGGACAAGGCGCCGCCAAACCTGTGGGGCAAGGCGCCGGAGGACCTTGAGGCCCTGGCCGACCTCGCCAACCACCTCAAGGACCAGGACCCGAAGGTCATGCACGATCTCGTCCGGCTGCTCACTGGGTCGGCTGCCGACTTCCTCGACGACTATTTCGACAGCGACATCCTCAAGGGCTACTTGGCCTCGTCCGGGATCATCGGGACCGAGGTCGGCCCGATGTCGCAGGGCTCCGGGTTGGTCCTCCTCTACCACTCGATGGGTGAGCACGACGGCGAGTTCGGGTCGTGGGGGTTCCACAAGGGCGGCAATGGTGGCTTCACCCAGGTGTTGGCGCGGGCCGCGCAGGCGTACGGCGCGGAGATTCGGCTTGAGTCTCCCGTCCAAACCGTGCTCACCCACGACGGGCGGGCGACCGGGGTCGCGTTGGCCGATGGCACCGAGATCGCCGCGGGCATCGTGGTCAGTGCCCTCGACCCGCGGCGGACCTTCCTCGAGCTGGTCGACCGCCGCGAGCTCCCCGGCGATCTGGTCGAGGGAATCACGCGATTCCGCTTCCAGGGCACCTCGGCCAAGGTCAACTTCGCCCTCGACGAGCTGCCGGTGTATCCAGCGCTGCGCGACAGCACCGACCACTACCGCGGCTTCATTAACATCGGCCCGACGATGGAGTACCTCGAGCGGGCGTACGACGACGCGAAGTATGGCTGGTACAGCTCCCGACCGTTCATCGACGGCGCGATCCAGTCGGTCATCGACCCGGACATGGCGCCGCCGGGCAAGCACGTGATGTCAAGCTTCATCCAGTACGCGCCGTACCAGCTCAAGGACGGTGACTGGGACGCCGAACGGGATCGGTTCGCCGACACGGTGCAGGCGGTGCTGGAGTCGCACTTCCCCGGCTTCGGCGACCTGGTACTGCATCGCGAGGTGGTGACGCCGCTGGACATCGAGCGTCTCGTCGGCCTGTCGGAGGGCAACATCTTCGCCGGGGAGTTCCTGGCGCCGCAGATGTACTTCTTCCGGCCGGCGCCCGGGTGGAGCCAGTACCGGACCCCGATCGAGGGCTACTACCAATGCGGATCGGGGACACATCCGGGCGGCTGCGTCATGGGAGCCCCAGGCAAGCTCGCCAGCCGGCAGATCCTGCGCGACCTCGCCGACCGCCGCTGAACTGCAGCGAGCCGCACTGGTGAACGTCCCCTCTTCCTCACGGTCACGGAGACCGTCGGCACGCTGGACCAACGACACACCGATGTGAGCCTGTGGTTCGTGCTGACCAGCGGCCGCGAGCAGGTGCTCACTCCCGACCTGGGCGAGTTCCGTAGGATCCGCTGGTGGACTCCCGAGGAAGTCAACGACGCTGATCCGAAGACGCTTGACCCCCACCTGGGCCGCATGATCGCCAAGCTCGCCGCACTGTGATCCGAGCCACGCTGGCCAGAGTTCGTGGTGGCCCGGGCGGCTCCGAGACACTTCTCGCCACCGCGACAGCGATCAACGCGGCAAACGAGCGCGGTTACGTTTCCGGTTCCGGTTCCGGGCGCTGGCACTTGACCGGTCCCAGGGTCCGCACGTGGAACCACCGGCCGAATAGGCGACGCAACCGTACGCCGCAGTGACGGCAATAGACATCCTGCTGCCGACTCCGTTCCATGACGTAATCGTGCCCAGCCCGCGCAGAGCGATCGCTCCGACCTCCTGGTACAGCGCGGGGGCCGGCCACTGTGCTGTGTTCCGGCGAGTTGACGCTTGAATATCACCGAAGGGCAGAACGTCTCGAGGGCCCGTGCCGAAGTGTCAGACATTCAAGCGTTAATGCCGCCGTTAGGAGTAGAAATGATCACCGGCGCTCACGCCATTATCTACAGCCAGCAAGCGGAAGACGTCCGCGCATTCCTCCGCGACATACTCGGCTTCGACTCCGTTGACGCCGGGGAGGGCTGGCTGATTTTCGCACTGCCCCCTACGGAGCTGGCCGTACACCCAACCGACGGGCCGAGCCGGCACGAGCTGTACCTGCTGTGTGACGACGTCAACGCCACCGTCGCCGACCTCAAGGCCAAAGGTGTCGAGTTCAGTCAGCCAATAAGCGATCAGGGCTGGGGTCTGCTTACCGCAGTCCGTCTACCCGGGGGCGCAGAGTTGGGCATCTATGAACCTCGCCATCCCGTCGCAGCACGAGGCTGAACCCTCGCAGGTCGAGCCTCGACGCCGCGCTGGGCGGGATCGACGCATGGCTGACGGCCCATCCCAATGAAGTGATCATCCCGTTCATTCAGGACGCCATCACACCGGCGGACCCAGCCACCGCGTTCGAGCGCACCGGGCTGATCCGCCGCGTGTACACGCTCACCTGGCTCTATTTGCGCCGTGCTGTGGAAGTGCCCGCTCAGGGGCCGAACCAGCGCCGGCGCCGGGTGGAGACGAAGCGCTCCTTCTCACCGGCCAGCTCTCGGGAAGGTCCAAGGAACGGCGCTACCGGCGATGGCCCTGACAGGAAGTCGGCGTCGACCTTGCCGACGAACCCGCCGCCGAACTCGATGTAGCACGATCCCTTGCCGTCGTAAGGATCTACCGTCCCCCAGCCGTGGATCCTTGCGGCGATGTCGTCGGTGACGGCGCGCGCGGCGGTTTCGGCGAACACGCCGGCCCGGGGGACGGGAGCGTCCGCGCAGTCCCCGAGGGCGTACACGTTCGGGAATCGCGTCGTGAGGTTGCGGCGGTCGACGGCGACCCAGCCGTCGTTCCCGCCGACGGTGAGTCCGGCCGCCTGGACAACCTCCGGCGCCCGGTGAACCGGAATGCCGATGAACAGGTCGTAGGGAAGATCTCCCGTCTTCAGCCAGGCCACATGCTCGGCCGGGTCGAGCCCGTGCACCCGCCGGCCCGGGGTGTAGCCGATGTCTCGCTCGGCAAGCGCCCGCACGATCGCTGCCGAAGTTTCCCGCGACACCGGAACCGGTGAATCCATCGGACTGATCACGTCGATCCGGGTGGCGTCCCGCACGCCGCGTTCGACGAGGTAGTCGTGGAGCAGAAGCGCCCCCTCGTACGGCGCAGGCGGGCACTTGAACGGCACTCCCAAGATTGCGATCAGCACCCGCCCGCCAGAGAACGAGGGTAGAACCTGGCGAAGCCGCTCGGCGCCCGCGACTGAGTAGTACTCGTACCCGTCCTCCTCGAAGCCCGGCGTAGCGGCCGGGTCATAGTCGGCACCCAGCGCTACGACCAGGATGTCCGGCTCGTACGTACCACCATCGGTGACCACGCGCCGCGTTTGCGGATCGATCGACATGACCCGTTCTTGGCGAAACTCGGTCCCCGGTCGCGAAATCTCGCGGTACGGGTAGCTCACCTCGTCTCGGGTCTGCCGCCCGAAGAGGATCTCCAGCTTGGAGAACCCGAAGACGAACGAGTCGTTCTGATCGACAAGGGTGACGTACACCTCGTCGCGCAACGACGCGGACAGCCGCGCTGCCAGCTCCAGCCCGCCGAAACCAGCACCCAGGATCAATACATGCTGTGTCACGGCACAAGCATGTCAACGGGAACGGGGTTGTGCGCGATAAGACGACAACTGCGTCGAGGCCAGATAGGCGACAGCCGGCTCCAGCCAAAGCCGGGTGGGCCATGATGACCGCATGGCCGTGGACGTCACCACCGAGATCGTCATCGCGCGCCCGTGCGAGCAAGTCGCCGCCTACGCGGGCGACCCGACCAACGCACCGCAGTGGTACGCCAACATCACCTCGGTGCGCTGGCAGACCCCACCGCCGATGGGCGTGGGTTCCCGGATGGACTTCGTCGCCAGGTTCCTCGGCCGGACCCTCGCCTACACGTACGAGGTCGTCGAGTACGAGCCGCACGGGCTAGTCATGCGCACCGCCCGGGGCCCGGTCCCGATGGAAACCACCTACACCTGGCGGCCCGAAGACGCGACCAGCACTCGGATGACGCTGCGCAACCGCGGTGAGCCAGCCGGGTTCGCCAAGGTTGCCGGACCGATGATGGCCGCGGCAATACGCCACGCCAACGAAAGGGATCTGGCCAGGCTCAAGCAAATCGTGGAGTCGCAGCCGATCCCACCCGACGGCTGAACCGTCGGGCAAGCAGATTCGTCAGGTGGCGGGTCGGCGGGTGGGCAGGCCAAAGTGAACGTCGATGTCCAGAGCCGACGCCCGGCTCCGACCGTAGGGTGAAAGCGCCGACCAGGCGCACTGATGACAGGAGCATCACCCCGATGAAATACCTGATCATGATGACCCAGTCGCCCGATGACCCGGTCCAGGAGTGGACACCCGACGACGTCCAGGCGAGCTGGGCGCACATGCAGGAGATCTACCAGGAACTGGCCGAGGCCGGGGAGCTGCTCGCCGCCGAGAAGCTGGCCGGGCCGGAGGCCACGAAGATCGTGAGCGGTGACGGGGTCAGCGCGCCGGTCGTCACTGACGGGGTCTACCCGGAGGCCAAGGAGTTGCTGGCCGGATTCTGGATGGTCGACGTGAGCACCGAAGAGCGAGCAGTCGAGATCGCGGCGCGCACCTCGGCGGCACCCGGGCCGGGCGGTCGGCCGACCCGCAAGCCCATCGTGGTCCGCCCGATCATGGACGCGCCGCCGCCGGAGTTGTGAGCGTCCGCAACGACGTCGAGGACCTGCTGCGAGAACTGGCGCCGCAGATCCTCGCCGCACTGGTGCGCCGGTACGACGACTTCACCGATGCCGAAGACGCCGTACAGGAGGCGCTCCTCGCCGCTGCCACCCAATGGCCCGACCAAGGTCTGCCTAACAATCCGCGGGGTTGGCTGATCGCCGTCGCCTCTCGCCGGCTGATTGACGTCTTCCGCGCCGACCAGGCGCGGCGCGACCGCGAAGACCTGGCCGCTGCCCGCGAACCCACCACAGCCGTCGAATCGTCCAGCAAGGATGACTCGCTGGCGCTGCTGTTCCTCTGCTGCCATCCCATGCTCACGCCAAGGTCGGCGATCCCGCTCACCCTGCGCGCGGTGGGCGGCCTGACCACCGCCGAGATCGCCACCGCTTTCCTGGTCCCTGAAGACACCATCGCCAAACGCATCAGCCGCGCCAAGCAGCGCATCAAAACCTCGGGGATGCCGTTCCTGATGCCCACCCAGGCCGAGTGGACCGGGCGGCTGCGCACCGTCCTGCACGTGCTCTACCTCATCTTCAACGAGGGGTACGCCGCCAGTACCGGCCCGCACGTGGCCCGCGTCGACCTGTCCAGTGACGCCATCCGGCTCACCCGCGCTCTGTACGCGGCGCTACCCGAAGACGCCGAGGTGGCCGGCCTGCTCGCCCTCATGCTCCTCACCGACGCCCGCCGCCCCGCCCGTACCGGACCGCATGGCGAACTCGTCCCTCTCGCCGAGCAGGACCGGACTCACTGGGACAAGGCGCTCATCGCCGAAGGTGTCACGCTGCTGTCCGCGGTCCTGCCTCGACGAGCCATCGGTGAATACCAACTGCAGGCCGCGATCGCCGCCATCCACGACGAAGCCGGGACCGCCGATCAGACAGACTGGCCACAGATCCTCGTTCTCTATGGCCTGCTGGAACGCATGACCGGCAACCCGATGGCCACGCTCAACCGCGCCATCGCCCTCTCCATGGTCCAAGGCCCTGCGGTGGGCCTGGCCGCGCTCGCCGGCCTCGACACGCGACTGGCCGGCCAGCACCGGCTCGACGCGGTGCGGGCGCACCTGCTTGAGATGGCCGGCGACACCGACAGCGCGATCGCGCACTACCTGCGGGCCGCCGGCCGAACCAGGAGTATCGCCGAGCGTGACTACCTCACCACCAAGGCCGCAGGCCTGACCGCACGTCACTCGGGGTGACCTAGGGGGCCACGTGCAGACCACATCGCCGTCAGCGAACTGCTGCCGCACAGCGACCACCACTTGGCCGAGCACCCCGATCAGCTAGTCGACCGGCCGTAGGAGCGGACGGAGGGCGTCCAGTACGGCGACATCGTCGATGGTGGAAGGCACCGGCTCCTCCTTGCCGGCGGCGATGCTGCGCATAGTCTTGCGCAGGATCTTGCCCGACCGAGTCTTGGGCAGTGCCGGAACGACGTCGATGTCCCGGAAGGCAGCAACCGGGCCTATCTGATCGCGAACGAGCTGAATCAGCTCGGCCTGCAGCGTGCTGTCGTCGATGTCGCTGCCGGCCTTGAGCACCACGAAACCACGCGGTCGCTGACCCTTAAGCTCGTCGTGGATACCGATCACTGCGCACTCGGCGACCGCGGGATGGCTCGCCAAAGCCTGTTCCAAAGCTCCCGTAGACAGACGGTGACCGGCGACATTGATTACGTCGTCGATCCGGCCCATCACGTGCAGATAGCCGTCGGTGTCTCGCTGTCCCCCGTCTCCGCTGACGTAGTAGCCGGGATAGCGCGACATGTACGAGGAGATATAGCGCTGATCGTCACCCCACAGCGTCGGCAGGCATCCCGGTGGCAGCGGCAGCCGGATCGCGATCTCCCCGTCCACGCCGGGCGCCACCTCGGCGGCGGCCTGGTCGAGCACCCGCACGTCATAGCCGGGCACCGGGAAGGTGGCAGATCCAGGCTTGGTCGGCACCGGCTCGAGACCCATCAGGTTTGCCGCGATCGGCCACCCGGTTTCGGTCTGCCACCAGTGGTCGATGACCGGGATGCCGAGCTGGTCACTGGCCCAGTGGTAGGTATCCGGGTCGAGCCGCTCGCCGGCGAGGAACAGGTATCGGAAGCCCGATAGGTCGTACTCCCGCACCCGCTCACCGGTCGGGTCCTCCCGGCGAATCGCCCGGAACGCGGTAGGGGCTGTGAACAGCGTCTTCACGCCCTGCTCGGAGATCACCCGCCAGAACGCGCCCGCATCCGGGGTTCCCACCGGCTTGCCCTCGTAAAGCACCGTCGTGCAGCCGGTGAGAAGCGGGGCGTAGACGATGTAAGAGTGCCCGACCACCCAGCCGATGTCCGAGGCCGCCCAATAGACCTCCCCCGGATGGGCGTCGTAAATGAACTCCATGCTCCAGCGCAGTGCAACGGCATGTCCGCCGTTGTCGCGGACCACGCCCTTCGGCTTCGCGGTGGTGCCCGACGTGTAAAGGATGTACAGCGGGTCGGTCGCGGCCACCGGCACGCACTCGGTCGGCTCGGCGTTGGCGATGGCCTCCACCCAGTCCAAGTCACGGCCCGCAACCAGCGTCGCTGTCGCCTGTGGACGTTGCAGGATCACGCAGGCTTGCGGCTTGTGGTCAGACAGCTCGATCGCCCGATCGAGCATCGGCTTGTACTCCACGACGCGCGCGACCTCGATCCCACACGAGGCCGACACGATCACCTTCGGGGCCGCGTCATCGATGCGCAGCGCCAGCTCATTCGCGGCGAATCCTCCGAACACCACAGAGTGCACCGCGCCGATGCGGGCACAGGCCAGCATCGCCACCATCGCCTCGGGCACCATCGGCATGTAGATGACCACGCGGTCACCGGTGGCCACGCCTAGGCCGCGCAGCACACCGGCGAACCGGGCCACCTCATCCAGCAGTTGCCGGTAGGTGAGAGTCCGCTTGGTTGCGGTCACGGGACTGTCGTAGATCACGGCCGCCTGGTCAGCCCGTCCTGCGGCCACATGCCGGTCGAGTGCGTTGAAGCAGGTGTTGAGTACGCCGCCTGTGAACCAGCGGTAGAACGGCTCCTTCGAGGCGTCAAGCACGACCGACGGCTGCCGATACCAGTCGATCGCCTTGGCGGCATCGCCCCAGAACCCATCCGGATCCGTGACACTTCGACGGAACGCCTCTGCATAGCGGCCCATGTCGGCACCTTCCTTCCCCGCATGGCTAGGAGCTGGACCCCCACCACCGCCCAGACGCCTCCCGCGAGACCTCGGGCGAGAGGGCTGCTCACATTGATGATGCCGAAAGCATGCGGAAGTATGCGCCCCGCGCAGCGACGAAGCTCCCGACCTAGTGTCGCCTGTCCGAGGTCCTCATGACAGTGGCCCGAGGACAGCTGGATGACTGGCAAGGCCCAGGGAGCCCAGAAGGTGCGTTTATGACTTGCGCTCATTCGGGGCGAGGCTATCGCGTCGCAATCTCTGACGAGAATCGATCGATTCGTTGCTCCAGAGTGGCGAGCGCCTCGAGAAATGGTCGCTCGAGGAAGGCCGCATGATCGGCCTCCCCGTGGTCATGAGTGATGTGCCCCTCTGGATAGCGGCGGCTGCGGCGAACCCGCTGAGGGTTGTCGCTCGGTGCACCGCGCGCGACCGATCCAATCAACGACGCTCGGTTAGAACGGTGGTTCGTCGGGCGGGTCCGCACCGTCGGGCGGGTCCGCACCGTCGGGCGGGTCCACACCGTCGGGCGGGTCGGGCTTGTCTGGGGGGTCGGTGTCTTGGGCGGACACATCCGTGGTGATGATCGGGCCGAGCTGCTGAGGCTCCTGCTCGTATCGCCTGCCGACCGGGCTGGTCCAGATGAACCGGCCCTGCTCGGGCTG
>DASYTV010000194.1:0-32288 GCA_036001885.1 Actinomycetes bacterium | reverse complement strand
CGCGCCGCGGCCAGCACCGCAGGCAGCACGCCTCGCACTGCTCTGATCCGGCCGTCGAGACCGAGCTCGCCGAGGAGCACCACATCATGGAGCGCGTCGACGGGAAGCAGCCCGTTCGCGGCGATGAGCGCGCAGGCCATGGCCAGATCGAAGGAGCTGCCTCGCTTGTGCAGAAAAGCCGGCGACAGCGAGACCGTCAAGCGCCCTGGCGGCCATGGCTCACCGCTGTTGACGACGGCGGCCCGCACGCGATCGCGCGCCTCAATCAGTGCGGTGTCGGGAAGCCCGATGAGGACGAACGCGGGCAGCCCGGAAGAGACGTCGGCCTCGACCTCAACGAGGGAGCCCTCCAACCCGTGCAGGCTCACTGACCAGCTGCGCGCGAGGCCCATCTAGATCACGGTCTTCACGTAGCGTGTATCGGAGACCCCGGCCATCTAGATCACGCCCTTGACGTGCGTGACCTCGGCGTTGCCGCGCGCCGGCTGGAGGACGCCGACGACGTCGAACCGGATCTGTGCCGGATGCATGTCGCGACGGGCAAGCCAATGCAACGCCAGTGAGCGCAACCGGCGAACCTTACTCGCGGTGACCGCCTCGAGCGGGCCGCCACACGCCGTGCCGCGGCGGGTCTTTACCTCGCAGATGACGAGCGCATCGCCGTCGGCGGCGACGATGTCGATCTCACCGGCGGCACAGCGCCAGTTGCGATCCAGAATGACCAACCCCGCCGCCGCGAGATGTCTCGCCGCCACCTCCTCGCCATGTCGTCCAAGCGCGTCCTTGGCCCGCACCGGCTCCACCTCCTGGCACTGACCGTGCCGCCCGGAGCAAGGCGGGGGCTAGCGCCAACCGAGCTGCTGTGGATGGAACGCGTGTTTTTCTGGACCCTGTGTACGAGCCGATGATGGAGCGGTGATGAAGCAGGCTAACGGCGCTGGCTAACTGCCGAAGCCCGGCCGATCGTGCGGAACCTCGAGGTCGCTCTTGGCCAGCTCCTCGACATTCACGTCCTTGAACGTTACGACCTTGACGTTCTTCACGAAACGCGCCGGGCGGTACATATCCCAGACCCAGGCGTCGGACATCGTCACCTCGAAGTAGACCTCGCCGCCCTCGTTGCGTACATGCAGGTCGACGTGGTTGGTGAGATAGAAGCGGCGGTCGGTCTCGACGACATAAGAAAACAGGCCGACGACGTCGCGATACTCCTTGTAGAGCTGGAGCTCCATCTCGGTCTCGTACTTTTCGAGATCTTCCGCGCTCACGTCTCACCTCGTCGTCTGTCCTGCTCGTGCCGATGACGCGCTGCTCATGCGATCTGGAAGCGGATCTCTTCGGCATCCTCCTCGATCATGTCCAGGTCATCTCCAGCTTCCAGCCCCTGGGGCATATTCTCCACCAGACCGACCGCTGATGCCGCCCTCCTGACATTGATGAACCGGCGGCGATGCTCCGCGCATGGCCCATGGCTGAGGAGGGCGGCGTTGTGCTCGGGCGTCACGTATCCCTTGTGGCCCGCGAAGTCATACCTCGAATACTTCTCGTCCAGCTCACACATGATCCGGTCTCGGGTGACCTTCGCGATCACCGATGCAGCCGCGATACAGGCGGTCACCCGGTCGCCCTTCCAGACTGCCAGGCCGGGCACCCCAATCCCGGCGACGGGGAACCCGTCGGTGAGTACATAGGCGGGCCAAACGCTCAGCTGCGCGAATGCCCGCCGCATCCCGGCGACATTGCACACGTGGAGCCCGACACGATCGATCTCGGCGGCAGGAATGATCACTACTGACCAGGCGAGCGCCCGGTCCATGATGCGGTCGTAAACCTTCTCCCTGGTGGCGGGGACAAGGAGTTTCGAGTCGGCCAACCCAGGCACGTGACCCTTCTTGCCCTCTGGCAGGACACAGGCGCCGACGACCAACGGCCCGGCGCAGGCGCCTCGCCCCGCCTCGTCCGCGCCTGCGACCGGCGCCAACCCGGCACGGGTGAGTGCCCGCTCATATCCGTACAAACCGGCATCTCGCCTGATCGTCGCACGCTTCGGAAGCTCACCCACGGCCTAATCCTTGCGCACATGCCCCAGCCAACGGAGCCAAGCACCACAGAATTGGCCGGTCATTTCTCACGAGCGGCCCACCGCCCGGCTGGGGTCAGGGCGTATGTTCCTAGCGGATCAGCGGCTGCCAGTTCGGGTCAGCTCACAGGCAGCAACCCACTGATCCGGCCCGGTTGTCGTGCGCGCCTCGGTGTTGGGCACCTCGCCGATGATCTCCCGACACTCCACGATCGAGCTCGCGAGCACCTCGCGCAGCAGCTCGTCGGGGTCAGGTATGCATGCGCGGGCAATGCCTTCGACCGCGTTGCGGACTGTTGTCGGGGCGGCATACCTGCGGAACCCCTTCGGCGATGGCGGTACCTCGCGGGTGTATCGGCGCGCCCACTTGGCCGCCATCGGCGCCTGAGCCAGCGCCCACCTGCTCCGCTCCTCGAGCGAACCCGCGGGGCGCCCCTCGACGGAGGCGAGCAAGCGCTCCGCCACCAGAACGGAGATCGCCAAGATGCGCTGGCGTTCCTCGGCGGCGACCGGCAGCGCTGTCGTCGCGGCGCGCAGCGCGATGCGGGCGTCGATTCTCACGTCGTCCCCGGTGAGACCGATCACGGATGGGATGAGCTGGGCGAGCTTCGCACGGCCGGCATCGGAGGTGAGGTCGTTGACGCCGCGGGCGAGTGCGGCGAGTAGGGGGTGCGTGCACCTTGGGTGGTCAGACCACCGCTCGCCGGCAAGATAGGACGCAAGCTCCATGAAGCAGGCGCCCTTGCGTGGATTCCTGTGCTTGCCGCGCGACAGCACGGGGACCAGGTCGGGCAGTACGAGGTCGCTAGGCACGAGGCGCCCCCAATGGTCGCTCGTCGCGGTCAGTTTTCAGCACCTAGTGGCGCAGTACTACCCAGTTTGCGCGAGAAGCCGCGCAGGTGCCAGCGGGTTGGCCCACCAACCTGCTCGACACCGGCCCGAGGGGGCACTCAATACGGATGCCCGAACGGCTCTTGGATCTTGTTACCGCGCATGAGGAACCGCGGGGGAGCGCCGACGGAGGCGGTAAGCGGACAGCGGGATCGCGACGCTGAGGCCGAGGAGCAGTGGAGATCCCGCGCCGAGGCTTGCCACCAGCCCCAGTGGCGCGCCCGCCCCTGACGCGGCGAGTGCCTTCTGATGGTAGGTGTCGGGCACGGGCAAGGTGGCTGCCCGCCCCAACGGCCAAACGATCACGAAAGCACGGCCGATCACGTTGTCGGCCGGGATGGTCCCACCGCCTGGGTTGCCCATGTGCAGTCGTGAATCGGCGGAGACCGCGCGATGGTCCCCCATCACCCACAATCGACCGTCGGGGACAGTGATGTCGAAGGTGGAGTCGGACGGGGTGTTGCCAGGGAAGACGTAGCTCTCGTCCAAGGCAACCCCGTTGACGGTGATGCGCCCCTTCCCGTCGCAGCACTTGACTCGATCGCCGGGGACCCCGATCACCCGCTTGATCAGATCCCTTTCGTTGTCCGAGGGGAGCAACCCAACGAAGACGAAGACGCTCTTGATGCCGTGCAAGAACGGGTTCCCATCCGATCCGCCTTCGTCACTCCCGAGCCAACCTCCGGGATCTTTGAAGACGACGACCTGGCCGCGGTCGACGCTGCCAAAGTAGCTGCCCAGCTTATTGACAAGAACGCGGTCGCCGACCTGGAGCGTGTTCTCCATCGAGTCCGACGGGATGTAGAACGCCTGAACCAGAAATGTCTTGATCAGCAGGGCAAGGATAAGCGCGACGCCGATGAGGACGGGAAGCTCGCGCACGAGCGCGGCGCCGTCGCCTCGCCTCTTTGCGTGCCGCCGCCTGCGCTTGCCCCGTTTCGGCATCCCCGCAGGTGCGAGGGGCGGGGTTGGCTGATGCAGAGGTGGAGGAACGGAACCGGACACGCCCTCGGGTTGCCGCGCGCTTTCGCCCACCGGTGGCTGCGCTTGGGCTTGCGCCTCTGCGGCGGCACGGGCGCCCGCCTTGGCCGCCATTCGAGGCCCGAGGACCGGCTGGGGACTCTCATTGAGGGCAGGCTCAACCGGCGCCGGGTTGAGGGTGCTGAAGTCTGTCGAAGGCTGCTCGCTGTTGGTACCTGCGAGCTGCTGGTAACCGTTGAGTTCTGATGCGGCGCGGTCGGCGGGCCGATGGACCTCTCCGGCCGTATCGCCTCGCCCGAACGGTGGGGTGCCCCGCTCCACCGTCAGCCTCGGCCGGCATTGGCGTCGATGGCCGGCTGCTTGAAGGTGTCGGGAATCGGCAGACTCTGCCAGTGACCGAATGGCCATACGACGACAAACGCCTTGCCGATCACCTTGTCGATGGGCACCGTGCCGCCGCCCGGCTCGCCGAGATGCGAGCGGCTGTCCTGCGAGACCGTCCTGTGATCGCCCATCATCCATAGCCTTCCCTCGGGTACCACGATGTCGAACGTCTCGAGGGAAGGTCTGTCTCCCGGATACAGATAAGCGCCCTCATCGAGCGCGACGCCGTTGACCGTGATCCGGCCCCGCTCGTCGCAGCATCTGACGCGGTCGCCCGGCAGGCCGATCACTCGCTTGATGTAGTCGCGCTCGCCGCCCTGGGCACCGAAGAACCCGGCAACGCCCGCGAATGCCGCCGTGACCGCACCCTCGGGCTTCGTGATCCGCTGCGACTCGTCGAAGGAGTTCGCGCCGTTGAAGACCACGACTTCGCCACGCTTGATATCACGCAGGTGGTAAACCACCTTGTTGACCAGGACCCGATCGTCGATGCGCAGTGTGTCTTCCATGGAGCTGGACGGGATGTAGAAGGTCTGGACGATGAAGACCTTGAGCAGCAGCGCGAGAACGAGTGCGGTCCCGATGAGGAAGGGCAGCTCACGTAGGAAAGATCGCCGCTTGCGGGGGGCATCCGAATCTTGCGGATCTGGCGAGGTCGACTCTGTCTCCGCGGGCTCTGGCGCGGGCGGAGTCTGAGCTGCCGCAGGCTGCTCTGGCGCGGCTTCTTGGTCGTCCATCGGTGCTGAGCCTAACCCGCGAAACTGCCTGGCACGGGCGCCGCGGCGGACATCAGCACAGCACGGGGGAAACGTCCCATAGGGATCGACACAGCCGTCGAAATGGGGAAGCCGATCCGGGCCGGCGGACTCAACGCCCAGCGGGCGTCTCGCGCCGCTCCTTGATCTTTGCGGCCTTGCCGCGCAGGTCGCGCAGGTAGTAAAGCTTGGCCCGGCGCACGTCACCGCGGGTCACAACTTCGATGCGGTCGATGACCGGTGAGTGGACCGGAAAGGTCCGCTCGACGCCTACACCGAAGCTGATCTTGCGGACGGTGAATGTCTCGCGCACCCCGCTGCCCTGCCGGCGGATCACCACGCCCTGGAAGACCTGGATGCGAGAACGGTTGCCCTCGACGACGCGGACGTGGACCTTCAGCGTGTCGCCGGGCCGGAAGTCCGGGATGTCCGAACGCATCGATACGGCGTCAACGGCATCGAGGGTGTGCATCGTTGTAGTCGCTTTCCTCGCACAGTGCAGCACCGATTGGTGCCGCGAGATGATGATCAGGTCGGTAGAGGCGGTGGCGGGCAGACACCACCACAGCGGGCCCTGCGGGCCCAGCGGTCCTCTAGTTTGCCATATGGGTGCGGTACAGCGGAAACGGCGGTCACGTCGCCCGGACGAGCCGCCCGTCCCGGTTCTCCCATCCGAGGTCGGCGAGAACCTGCAGATCCGCCGGGTCCAAAGCCGCGCAATCGAGCAGTTCGATCAAGTCAGGGCGGTTCTCGGCGGTTCTCCTGATGGCCTCGGTGCGGCGCCACCGCTCGACCGCCGCGTGATGTCCCGAGAGCAGGACCGCCGGCACGACCCGCCCCCGCCATTCGGCGGGCTTGGTGTAGACCGGTCCCTCGAGCAGCCCATCCATCTGGCCTGGCGCGAACGAGTCATCGGCAACGGAGTCCGCGTTGCCGAGCACTCCGGGGAGCAGCCGGGTGATCGCTTCGACGATGACCAGCGCAGCCGCCTCGCCGCCGGCGAGCACATAGTCGCCAATCGAGAGCTCCTCGACGGCCATCCGGCTGCGAGCCTCGTCGACAAACCGCGCGTCGATGCCCTCGTACCGGCCGCAAGCAAAGATCAACCACGGCTCCCCCGCCAGCTCCATCGCGCGCCGCTGAGTGAATCTTCGACCGCTCGGCGTCGGCACTATCAGCCGAGGCGTGACACCCGATCCGGCGCTGGTCAGATCATCGAGCGCGGTTGCCCACGGCTCGCATTTCATCACCATGCCCGGCCCGCCGCCGTAGGGCGTGTCGTCGACCGTCCGATGGACGTCGATGGTCCAGGACCGCAGGTCGTGTACGTGGAGATCGAGTACACCGTTCTCCCGCGCCTTCCCGATCAGAGAGACGTCGAGCGGAGAGAGATACTCGGGAAAGATCGTGATGACGTCTAGCCGCATAGCGTCATCCCCGATCGTCGAACTGGCCTTGGTCTGCTTCGGGCTCGGCAACCTCGGCCTCGGCGGGATCGAGCAGACCGGGCGGCGGTGTCACCACGAGCCGGCCGGCGGCCAGGTCGATCTCCGACACGATCTCCCGAACGAACGGGATGAGTACGTCGGGGCCGTCTGCCGCATCGTCGCTGCGGACAGCAACAAGGTCGTGGCCTGGCAGGTGCATCACCTCCGCCACCGTGCCGACGGTGACACCCGCCGCTGTCAGCACCGCGAGGCCTACGAGCTGCTGGTCGTAGTAATCCTCGTCGTCGGTGGGCTCCGCGTCCTGAGCCTCGACGAGCAGCCTGACTCCGCGCCGCGCCTCGACGCCACCGCGGTCGGCGACCTCGGCGAAGCCGACCAGGAGACGGCCCCGGTGAGGACGGACGGACCTGACGGTCAGCGGGCCTGCGGATGCAGGATCGGTGCCGAAGACCGTGCCCGCAGCAAACCGACCAGCGGGATCGTCGGTCCGAACCTCGACGACCGCCTCACCCTTGATCCCGTGGGCGCGGAGGATGCGGCCGACGACGAGCTCCATCAGGTTCCCGCACCGCCCATCAGCGGCGGGGACCGGCCTCTAGCAGGTCGATGCGGACACCGCTGCCCCCGTTGAGAGCGCCGACGACCGTACGCAGCGCCGTTGCCGTGCGCCCATTCCGTCCGATGACCTTGCCAACGTCGTCCGGGTGCACCCGAACCTCGAGCACGCGGCCACGACGCAGATCGCGGCTGCGTACTCGGACCTCGTCAGGGTAATCGACGATCCCTTTGACGAGGTGCTCGAGAGCTTCCTCGAGCACCGGCTCAGCCCTCGTCCGTGCTAGTTGCTGCGGTTTCCGCGTTGCCGGGGTCAGTGCTGTCGTCAGCCACTGGCGCCGTCGCCTCGGCCGCGGGCGCGGCCGCCTTCGGTTCTGCTTTCGTGCGCTTCTTGGCCCTGGCGGTGGTCGCCTCGGCCTTCGGCTCGTCCGGCACCTGCTTGACCGCGGCCTCGAACACCGACTTCTTGTCGACCTTCGCGGCGGCCGTGCGCAGGGTGCCCTCGGCCCCCGGCTCGCCCTTGAACTTCTGCCAGTCGCCGGTGACCTTGAGCAACGCCTGAACCGGCTCGGTCGGCTGCGCGCCGACGGAGAGCCAATACTGGGCCCGGTCGGAGTCGACCTTGATCAGCGACGGCTCCTCTTTGGGCTGGTAGATCCCGATCTCCTCGATGGCACGACCGTCACGCTTGGTGCGCGAATCGGCCACCACAATGCGATATTGAGGATTGCGGATCTTGCCCATCCGCTTCAGTTTGATCTTGACTGCCACGGCAGTACAACACTCCAGTCTGATAATCGCCGGGCGTATCCTCGGAGCGGCAAGACGGCGGTCGCCGAATGCCTCGTCCGACCCGGACGGTCGTGGTGAGGCCGCTCGTGTCCTGTGGGGAAGGTCGATCCGGCCTCTGCGGACCCGGCTGGCGCGGAGAGGGATCGCGCAGGCCGAGTGCTCAGCAATCGCCCATTGTGCCAGACCCGGCCAGCCTGCGGCTCCACGGGCAGCGCGGACGCTGGGCGGATCAGCGGATGACCTTGCCGCCCAGGATGATGCGCTGAGGTTCGTAGAGGACCTTGAGGTTCTGGCGCGGGTCCTCGGCGTACACCACGAGGTCGGCGGCGGCGCCCTCGTCGAGGCCGGCTCGCCCGAGCCACTGCCGAGCTCGCCAGGATGCGGCGCTGAGCGCGACCTCCGCCGGCAGGCCCGCCTCGTGCAGGGCGATCACCTCGTCGACGATCCGGCCATGCGCGATGCTCCCGCCGGCATCCGTGCCGGCGTAGAGGGGGACGCCCGCTTCGTAGGCCTCGGCCACCCGCCGACAGGACGTGGCGTGAAGGCGCCGGATGTGTTCCGCGTAGGCGGGAAAGCGCGCCGCCTGATCGGCGATCGACGGGAAATTCGCGATATTGACCAGCGTTGGGACAAGACCGATGCCGCGCTCCGCCATCACCGTGATGACCTCCGCGGATATCCCGGTGCCATGCTCCACGCAGTCGACGCCGGCCGCGACCGCGTCGGCGACCGCCTGTTCGCCGAAAACATGGACCGTCACCCGGGCGCCAGTAGCGTGCGCCCGTTCGATCGCGGTGCCCAGCACGTCGGCCGGCCAGCAAGGTGTGAGATCGCCGGCTTCCCGGTCGATCCAGTCACCGACGATCTTCACCCATCCGTCGCCGCGGGCCGCCTGCCCCGCGACCTCGTCAGCCAGTTGTGCTGGCTCGATCTCCACGCCGTAGTTCCGCAGATACCGCCTGGTCCGAGCGACATGCCGGCCGGCCCTGACGATGCGGGGCAGGTCATCCCGATCATCGATCCAGCGGGTGTCCGCCGGGCTCCCCGCGTCCCTGATCAGGAGCGCGCCGACCGCGAGGTCGGCGAGTGCCTGCCGTTCCTGCTCGGCTTCGTCTACTGCGCCACCGGTGTCGAGCCCGACATGGCAGTGCGCATCGACCAGACCCGGAAGTACCCATCCGGCGGCCACCGTTTCCGCCGACGCGACCGGCTCGTACGTGATCCGGCCATCCACGAGGTAGATGTCGCGAGGATCCTCAGACGGCAGGGCTACGCCCGAGATCCGCAAGACATCCGCGGCGGTCGGTGGCCCGTCCGGCCGGTCGGGCACTAACGGTCTCCCTTGGCAAGGAGGTCCCGAAGCTCCTTGGGCAGCTCGTAGTCCTGTGCATCGTCCGAGTCGCCCGCCGGCAGGCCGGTACCGCCGAACCCGAAGGGATCGGTCGCGCCCGGAGCCGCGGACGCGCCACCGGCAGCCGGTCCGCCGGCGCCGCGACCCTGCGCCTCGAGTGCGCGCTTCGCCGGATTCCCGCTACGGCCGGCCTTGGCTTTGCCTTTCTTGCCTGCCTTACCCTTCGACCTCTTCCCGCCGCCTGGGCCGCCGCCAAAGCCTCCCGGCATACCCGGCAAGCCGGGCATCCCAGGCAGGCCGCCGCCGCGGCCCATCTGCCGCATCATCTTCTGGGCCTCGGAGAAACGCTCCACCAGGCCGTTGACCTCACTGACTGTGACGCCCGCGCCGCGGGCAATGCGAGACCTGCGGGAGCCGTTGAGGATGCGTGGATCGTCCCGCTCGGCGGGCGTCATCGACTTGATGATGGCCGCCACCCGGTCGACATCGCGGTCGTCGATCGCGTTGATCTGCTCCCGCATCTCCCCCATGCCGGGCAGCATGCCGAGCAGCTTGGAGATCGAGCCGAGCTTGCGGACCTGCTCCATCTGGTGCAGGAAGTCTTCGAGGGTGAGGTCCTTGCCGCCGCGGCGCATCCGCTCGGCCATCTTCGTGGCCTGCTCCGCGTCAAAGGTCCGCTCGGCCTGCTCGATCAGGCTGAGCATGTCCCCCATGCCGAGGATGCGCGAGGCCATCCGGTCGGGGTGGAAGATGTCGAAGTCGGTGAGCTTCTCGCCGTTCGAGGCGAACATGATCGGCCGGCCGGTAACCCTGGCCACGGACAGCGCCGCCCCGCCGCGGGCATCACCGTCGAGTTTGGTGAGGACGACACCGTCGAAGCCCACGCCGTCAAGGAATGCCTGCGCAGTGATAACGGCGTCCTGACCGATCATCGCGTCGACCACGAACAGAACTTCGTCGGGATCGACCGCGGCGCGGATATCGGCTGCCTGCTGCATCATCTCGGCGTCGATGCCGAGCCGGCCGGCGGTGTCGATCACGACGATGTCGTAAAGCTTCTCGCGCGCGTGGCTGATCGACTGACGGGCTACGGCGACTGGGTCTCCGACACCATTGCCCGGCTCGGGCGCGAAGACGTTCACGCCCGCCCGCTCGCCCACGATCTGGAGCTGCTGCACGGCGTTCGGCCGTTGGAGGTCCGCGGCGACCAGCAGCGGCTGGTGGCCTTGACCGCGCAGCCAGCCAGCGAGCTTGCCGGCCAGGCTCGTCTTACCTGACCCCTGGAGGCCGGCGAGCATGATCACAGTCGGAGGGGTCTTGGCGAAGCGCAGGCGGCGGGTATCGCCGCCGAGGATCGCGATCAGCTCCTCGTTGACAATCTTGATGACCTGCTGAGCGGGGTTGAGTGCGGCGTGCACCTCGGTGCCACGGGCCCGTTCCTTGATGGCTGCGATGAAGTCGCGAACCACAGGTAGGGCAACGTCGGCATCGAGCAGCGCGACCCGAATCTCCTGGGCGGTCGCGTCGATATCGGTGTCGGACAACCGGCCCTTGCCGCGCAGGCTCTTCAGCGTGGCGGTGATCCGGTCTGAAAGCGTGTCGAACACGTCGAGCGTCCTCGGGGTTGGCGCACAGCAGGTCCCCGCCAGCGTATCCGGCACGCCTACCGCCAAACGCAGAAGACCGCGGTCCGAGGCTGGCTCAGCGGTCCCGCGGTCTTCTGGCTGTGTGTACCCCGCTCAGCCGGTGCGCACTGGAGCCTGCTGGACCGGCTCCTCGGCAGCTCGGTGGCCGGTGGCCGGCGCGAGGGTGTCGGCCAGGTCATAGGCGACCTCGCCGTGCTCCGCGGCATCGATACCTAGCACCTCCTCCTCCTCGGTGACCCGGAATCCGACCGTCGCGTCGATGGCTTTGCCGATGATGTAGGTGAGGACGAACGAGTACGACCCCACGGCGGCGGCGGCGATGGCCTGCTTGCCCAGCTGCTCGAGTCCACCGCCGTAGAGCAGCCCGTCCACACCACCGGTGACGGCGGCGGTCGCGAAGAAGCCGATGAGCAGGGCTCCGGCGAGGCCGCCGACGAAGTGCACCGCGACGACATCGAGCGAGTCGTCGAAGCCGAGGCGGTACTTCAGCGACACGGCAAGCGAGCAGAGTGCACCGGCGATGACGCCCACGGCGAGCGCCCCAAGCGGGCTCACCGACGCACACGCCGGGGTGATGGCCACGAGACCGGCGATCGCACCCGCGCTGGCTCCGACGGCGGACATGTGCACCCCACGCAGTCGCTCGACCAGGAGCCATCCGATGATGGCCGCCGCGGTCGCCGCCTGCGTGTTGACGAACGCGACCGAGGCAAGCCCGTTGGCGCCCACCGCGGAGCCGGCGTTGAAGCCGAACCAGCCGAACCAGAGCAGCGCGGCACCGAGAACGATGAATGGGATGTTGTGCGGCTTGGCCTCGTTCTTCGGCCAACCCACCCGCTTGCCGAGGATGAGCGCCAGCGCGAGCGCCGCGGCCCCGGCGTTCATGTGCACCGCCGTGCCACCGGCGAAGTCGATAGCCTTGAGCCGGTCCGCGATCCAGCCGCCGTCGCCATCGTGGAAGTAGAAGACCCAGTGCGCAATCGGCGCATAGACGACGAGGCTCCACACCGCGACGAAGAGCACCCAGGCGCTGAACTTCGCCCGGTCGGCGATGGCGCCGCTGATCAACGCCGGCGTGATGATGGCGAACATCAGCTGAAACGCCACGAAAGCGAGCGTCGGCACCGTGCCGGTGACGGAGTCGATCGTGCCGTCCAGGCCGATGTTGTCGAGGTTGCCGATGAGGCCGGCGCCAGCGTCCTTCCCGAAGGCGAGGCTGTAGCCGACAAGCACCCACAGCACGCTGACCACGGCAAGACAGGCGAGGCTCATCATGATCATATTGAGTACGCTCTTGACGCGCGCGAGCCCGCCGTAGAAAAAGGCGACGCCTGGAGTCATCAGCATCACAAGCGCGGACGCTGCGAGCACCCAGGCAGTGTCGCCGGCATTGACGTCAGCCGGCATCGATCGTCTCCCATCGATCTGTTGGTTACCGCCCTTGCCGGCGGCTGCGCCTTTGAGGGTGATCGCGGCAGGTTCCCCGAGAACGACTCCGCCGTTACGGGGGCGCTAAGGATGTCCGGCTTGTGTTACTGCGCTATGAAGGCGGCTCGCATAGTGGGACGGATCCGGCGATCATGCCAGCAGAGCATCGACGAACGCCTCTGGCGTGAATGGTGCGAGGTCGTCCGCGCCTTCGCCCAGCCCGACGAGCTTGACCGGGACGCCGAGCTCCCGCTGAACGGCGATGACGATGCCGCCCTTTGCCGTTCCGTCGAGCTTTGTGAGCACGATGCCTGTCACGTCGACGACCTCGGCGAACACGCGGGCCTGAACCAGGCCGTTCTGCCCGGTCGTCGCGTCGAGGACGAGAAGGACCTCGGTCACCGGTGCCTGGCGTTCCACGACTCGCTTGACCTTGCCCAACTCGTCCATGAGGCCGGCCTTGGTGTGGAGGCGACCCGCGGTATCGATGATGACCGCGTCGACCTGCTCCTCCGTACCCGTGCGTACCGCCTCGAAAGCAACGCTCGCGGGATCGGCACCCTCCGGTCCGCGTACGGTATGAGCCCCGACCCGGGCACCCCAGGTCTCCAGTTGGTCGGCCCCCGCTGCCCGAAAGGTGTCGGCGGCCGCGAGCAGAACGCGTCTGCCCTCGGCGACCAGGACCCGCGCCAGCTTTCCTGTCGTCGTGGTCTTGCCCGTCCCGTTGACGCCGACGACCAGGACGACCGCGGGTCCGCCGCCATCAGCCCTCTCGACGTGGACATCCCGGTCAAGGTCGGGGCCGACCGCGGCGAGCAACTCAGCCCGCAACACCCGGCGTGCGTCCTCCGGGGTCGCTATGCCGTCCACCAGAGCTCGAGTCCGCAGTCCGTCCACCAGCTCTTTGGCCGGACCCACTCCCACATCCGCGACGAGGAGCGTGTCCTCGATCTCTGTCCATGTCTCGTCATCGAGCGCGTCCCTGGACAGCAGTGCAAGAAGACCGCGGCCGAGCGAGGACTGCGAGCGCGCGAGCCTCGACCGAAGCCTGACCAAGCGGCCGGCCGGGGACTCAGGCAGCTCGACTGGCGGCGCCTCGACAGCCTGCTCCGCCGCCTCCCCGTGAGGTGCCTCCGTGGGGAGAACGACAGCCGGGGCCTCGGGCACCGTCGGGACGTCCCGCCTGCTTCGGCGCGACACGAGCAGGCCGACTCCGCCCACGATCAGGATGACAACGCCGATGAGGACGTAAAGGAGAAGATCCATAGCCGGACCAGTCTTTCAGAGCGCAGGCGGAACGGCTCCACGAGCCACCGCGTGGTTGCGCAACGTGTGAGTCAAAGCTGGCGTACCAGACCCACCGCCCACTCGTTTGCCAGGCTAGTGTCCCGTGTGCATCCGGCGGATCACGCAGAAGGCTGGTAGATGGGGATCTTCGCGGTTGTACCCGGCGGCGTAACCTTGCCCGACGCGGCGCGGCCGGAGGAGATACTCAAGAGCCTCCTCACGGCCGCGTTTCAGCGCGGCGGCGTGAAATTCACCTGGCTCGATCCGTGGCGCCTCGACCTGGTCATGAACGGCCGTCTGGTGTCGGCCAATCTCAACGAGGTTGTGCGGTCCTGGCGACTTGCGCCAGAGGCCCGTCGGGGCGAGGTCGTCGAGCGCTGGGTGAGCGCCACCCTCGGTTACCCGCACTGGGAAGCTCGCCGGCTCGAGATCGCGGAAACATATGCCGGCGCAGAGAGCTACTTGCTCCTGCGGCTGCAGCCGGCGGGGATCGCCCAAGCCGACCACGGGATCGTGCGCCAGTACGCACCCGGTATCGACGTCGCGCTGTTCCTTGACGTCGACCGTCCAGGCAACGGGCTCGCGAGTGCGGCGAGCCCGGTCACAACGAGCGAACTTGCCCGATGGCAAACGGCCGAGCTGGACGTGCTGGCCGCCGCCAGAGCGAACACTCGTCGGATCATCGAGCCGTGGCATGTCGGAATCCAGGAGCTGGATCGGGGGGCACGGATCTCCCTGGTGGTCTCCGAGGACAGCCACGGTGCCTCCCCCGCTCTCTTCCTGCCGGACCTACTGCCTGGCTTCGCGCCCCGAGGGGTGCTGCTCGCCGTTCCGCAGCACGACACCGCGATGATCCATCTGATCGCCGACCGGCAGCGGACCAGCGAGGCGGTGCCCTGGATGGTTGCGCGAGCCGCGCAAATGTTCGCCGTGCTCCCGCACCCGGTGAGCCCCGAGCTCTACTGGTGGCGCGACGGAGAGATCGCGCTCATCCCCGTCGAACGCACGGGCGCCGACTGGCAGATCACACCTGCCGAGGACTTCCGGGCCATGTACGCGGATCTCCCTGCCAGCGCCGATGAAACAGACGGGGAGGGCGAGGCGCGGTAGGGAGTTAGGCGAGGACCGGCGAGAGCGCGGCGCGCAACGACTCGACGCCGGAGTAGTGCGCCGCCTGCATCCCGGACGCGATCGCGCCGTCGACATTTGCCCTCGTATCGTCGACAAAGAGACACCGTTCAGGCGGTGCGCCCGCCCGCAAGGCGGCGGCAAGGTAGAAGTCCGAGTTCGGCTTCACAGCCCCGATTCGAGCCGAACTGACAATACCGTCCACCGCACTGTCCAGGCCGAGGGCAGCGAGGTCGGACTCGAGCCTGGTGGTCGCATTAGCCGCGATGAGGACCGGCACCCCGGCCCGGCGGGTCGCATCGACAAGAGCGAGCACGGCCTTGTCAACCCGACCGATCGACGCACTCCACCTGGACACGAGGTCGGCTGCCGCCTCGATACCCTGAGCGGGTACGAAGGCCGCAGCCACAGAGGTGCGCCACTCCTCGTCCCCGATCGTGCCGAGGACGGCGGGCAGCAGCCGCGCTGGATCGAAGGCCACTGCGGCAACGGTCCCGGGCAGCAGGTCGTACTCGGCCTCCAGCCCGGCCGTTTCATCCTCGTCCCAGACCCTGAGCACGCCGTCCAGGTCGCATAGCACGGCGTCGAACTGACGGCGGGCCTCCTTGGCGTTGGTGGACGCAGCGTCCTGCATCGCCGCAGCATCCCACATCGGAAACCGATGATGCGGTCAGGCAGTGGCAGCCTCAGCGATCGGCTCGTGCTCACTGTCGCGCAACCTCTGGCCGATGATGGTGGTGACTCCGTCGTTGCGCATGGAGGTGCCGTAGAGCGCGTCCGCGATCTCCATCGTCCGCTTCTGGTGGGTGATGACGATGAGCTGACTCGACTCGCGGAGTTCCTCGAGGATCGTGAGCAGGCGACCGAGGTTGATGTCGTCGAGCGCAGCTTCGACCTCGTCGAGGACATAGAACGGGCTCGGACGGGCCTTGAAGATGGCTATCAACAACGCGACCGCGACGAGTGAGCGCTCTCCGCCTGAGAGCAGCGATAGCCGCTTGATCTTCTTGCCCGGCGGCCGCGCCTCCACTTCTATGCCGGTGGTCAGCATGTCATGCGGGTCGGTGAGAGCCAGGTGCCCCTCGCCGCCGGGGAAGAGCCGGGCGAAGACCTCGGTGAACTCACGCGCAGTGTCTTCGTAGGCCGCTGCGAAGACCTGCTCGACCCGCTCGTCGACTTCTTTGATGACGGTTAGCAGGTCACGCCGAGTGTTCTTGAGGTCCTCCAGCTGCTCGGTGAGGAACTTGTGGCGCTCCTCAAGCGCGGAGAATTCTTCTAGCGCGAGCGGATTCACCTTGCCGAGCAGAGCGAGTGCACGTTCGGCCGCCCTGAGCCGCTTCTCCTGCTCGGGGCGGCGGTAGGGGCGGGGAGGCGCGGCGCCTGCCTCATCGTCGCCGACCGCATCACCGTCACGGTCCGCCCTCTCTGCAGGCGGCGCCGGCGAGGGAGGAACCGGCTGGTCAGGCCCATACTCGGCGATCAGCGATGGGACATCGATGCCGTGTTCGTCCAGCGCTCGCTGCTCGAGCTGTTCGATGCGCATGCGCTGCTCGGCGCGCGCCATCTCGTCACGGTGCACCGTGTCGGTAAGCTGCTCCAGCTCGCCGCCGAGTTCACGGATTTTCGTCCGCAGCACCTGCAGCTCGCCCTCGATGCGGCCGCGGGCATGCTCGGCCTCCGCACGCTCGGTTGTCGCGCTGCGCAATGAGAGCTCGAGGACCGACAGCGCGTGGTTTGCGCCGGCCGCCACAGCCACCGCAACCCTCGCCTCCCTGGCCTGGCGCTCGCGACGAGCGGCCGCCCGGGCACGGGCGGCACGTTCCTGCGCGGCTGCGCGGGTCAACTGTTCGGCGCGACCGGCGAGAGCGCGGATCCGCTCCTCCGCGGTACGAACGGCGAGCCGGCACTCCATCTCCGCCTGCCGTGCGGCAGTCCCCGCCTGGGCCAGCCGATCCCGGTAGTCGGTACTCGGCTCCTCGTGGCCGCCCTCCGCTGAGGCGGCGGCAAGGCGCTCCCGCAGCTCGCCAAGTCCGGCGAAGTCCGCCTCCCTCGCGGCCTTGGCCACGGCCATGACCGTTGCGATGCGCTCCGCCTCGGACACGGCCGCCCGGGCCGACGCACCCAGCCTTGCGACGTGCTCCGCGGCAGCCCGCTGCTGGCTGTCGGACTCGCTCAGCCGGGCAGCGATCTCCTCCACTCGCTGCGACTCTTGCTGGACGGTGGCCGTGGCCCTGGCCAGCTCGTCCGTCAGGTCTGCGCATCGGGCACTAGCCACGACAAGCCGCTCCCCTGCGTCGTCGACTGCCGCCTGTGTCTCGATCAGGCTCGGCACTGATGTCGAACCGCCGACACCGATGTGCGGGCCGAGGAAGTCGCCGTCTCGGGTAGCCGCGGAGAGGTCGAGATGCTCGCCCAGGAGGCGGCGAGCGGCCGCGAGGTCGTCCACAACGGCGACCCGGTACAGCACCTTGGTTAGCGGTCCACGCAGCGCCGCTGGTGCTTCCACGAGGTCGACGGCGTACACGGCGCCCGGCGGCAGCGCCGGCCAGGACTCTCGCCCTTCCGCCCGATCGCGGCTGTCCGCCCCGGGTGCACTGTCGTGCACTGCGCCGACCAAGAGGTGGGCTCGCCCGCCGTCGTTCGCTTTTAGCAGGTGCAGCGCCGCGACCGCAGCATCAACGTCTGCGACGACCACCGCGTCGGCCGCCGACCCGAGCGCGGCGGCGATCGCGGCTTGCGCGCCATGCCGCACGGTCAACAGCGCGGCCACAGATCCAAGCAAGCCGTCGAGTCGGTCGGCCGCTGCCAGCAGCGTTCCGGCACCGTCCTTGTGGCCCAGGCCGAGCTCCAGCGCGTCCTTTCTGGCCGTCAGCGCGGCTTCCTCGCTCGCCGCGGCGCGGTCTTGCTCACGCAGCTCTGCAACTCGGCGCTCGGCAGCCGCCAGCGCGGCCGCCGCGGCTTCGTGGTCGGCATCAAGGCCGGCTTCGCTCGCGGTCAGCCCTTCGATCCCCGCTTTGAGGGACTCGAGCTCGCCCTGCGTCTGCCGGGCCCGGGCCGCAGCGTCCCGGTGGGCCGTCATGAGGCGGCCGACCTCGGCATCGGCAGCTGCGATCTTGCTTTCCAGCGAGCTCACCCTCCCGGCAAGCCGCGCCACACCCTCGCGCCGATCGGCAAGCGCTCGCAGCACACCGGTGACCCGCCTCTCCTCTGCGGCAACTGCGGCCTCGGTCTCCATCCGACGCCTGATTGCTTCAGCCAGGTCGGCCCGGTCCCGCTCGGCAAGCTCGGTAAGGCTGGCCTCCTCGGCCTTGACCTTCGCCGCCTCGTCCTCCATATCTGCCGGCTCGCGCCCCTGCCGCTCGTCCGCGGCCTCGGTGGCCAGGTGTCTCGCCCGCTCCGCGGCCAGGCTCGCGGTACCGCGGAAGCGGTCGCGGAGACCCGCGAGTCGATACCAGGTCTCCTGCGCCTGGGCGAGCCGCGGTGAAGCCGCAGCCAGGGCCTCGTCCAGCGCCTGCTCGCGACCCTTGGCAGCGGCGAGATCGGCCTCGACCCCCGTCCGGCGATCTCGCAGTGCCGTCTCGTCTGCAACCTCCTGGTCGAGCTGCGCCCGCAGCTGTACCAGGTCGTCGGAGAGAAGCCGGAGCTTCGCGTCGCGCAGGTCGGCCTGGATGACGGATGCCTTGCGGGCAATCTCGGCCTGCTTGCCCAGCGGCTTGAGCTGGCGGCGGAGCTCGGCGGTGAGGTCCTGCAGCCGGGTGAGATTGGCCTGCATGGCGTCAAGTTTCCGCAGCGCCTTCTCCTTGCGCTTGCGGTGCTTGAGTACGCCCGCCGCCTCCTCGATGAACCCGCGCCGATCCTCAGGACTCGCCGACAAGATCGCGTCGAGCTGGCCTTGGCCGACAACCACGTGCATCTCCCGGCCGATGCCGGAATCAGAGAGCAGCTCCTGGATGTCGAGGAGCCGGCAGGAGCTGCCGTTGATCGCGTACTCGGACCCACCGCTGCGGAACATCGTCCGCGAGATCGTTACTTCGGAATAGTCGATCGGCAAGGCACCATCGGTGTTGTCGATGGTCAGGACCACCTCGGCTCGGCCGAGTGGCGGCCGGCCCGAGGTGCCGGCGAAGATGACGTCCTCCATCTTGCCGCCGCGCAGGCTCTTCACACCCTGTTCACCCATGACCCAGGCCAGCGCGTCGACGACGTTGGACTTGCCCGACCCATTTGGCCCGACGACACACGTGATCCCGGGCTCGAAGTGCAGCGTCGTCGTCGACGCGAACGACTTGAAGCCTCGAAGAGTCAGCGTTCTCAAATGCAAGGGCGGGTCCTCGGTGCCGGCGACATGATCGGATACATCGTCCCCCGATCGGCTCCCTCACACCGCCGGCCTTGCACGGACGCTGCTGGGCCGCGGGTGGAGCGGTCGGCGACACTCGGGAAGCCCACGTCAGACCCTACCTGCCGGTAGGCCCGATCTGCGGCAAGGCGCGGCCGGAGGGTGAAAGCGCTGAGGCGCAGTGAGAGGGGCAACCCTAAAGGGGTGCCCCTCGGCGATTTGGAGGTGGAGCGCGCCCTCCCCGGCCACAAGGCCAGGTCAGGCGAGGGCGGGCTCCCGGTCCGTGACGTCCATAGTCATGGCGCCGTGGACTGTCTCATTTAGTGCGTCGTTCTCAGCCTGAACGCGGTCGAGCTCGTGCTCGAGTTCGCGTACACGCTGCTGAAGACGACGCATCTCGGAGAGTACTCGGGGGTCAGGCCCACCGACGTGCCCGAGAAGCGCCTTCGCCATAAAACGGTCCTCCACGATGAGAGACCTACTGTAGTGACGCGCAAACGCCCGAGCGGAATCGTCCTCTGTGGGGTGCGCGGGTCTTCAGGATCGCACCTAAAATCGCCCCGGTCAATAGTGACCGATCCGTTATCGGCCGTGTCTTCGCAGGTCACAGGGCTTCTCGGTAGGACATTCTGCTACGAGGTGGGGCGCATAAGGCGCCGAATGACGAAGCCGGCGGAGCGAGATCCACAGCTCGGATTCCACCCAATGACCGATCCGACGGGCTAACATCATCCGCCGTGGCACGGCACGTACGCCGCGGGCCGATGGCTGTCCCGGTGCGCCTTCTCGTGGTCGCCGTTCTCGGCGCTCTCCTCCTCGCGGTCGTCCTCGCCGGACCTGCGCGATCGCCGAGCCATCTCGCTCACATCTTCCCCTTCCACCAGTCAGACCGCGTCCCAGCGGCGATCGCGGCTCGGCCGGATCCCGCCGAGTTCGAGCGGGCGAGCAGGGCCAGGCATCCCGAGCCCGCGGCAGGCCCGTCGAGCATCGTGTCGCCATCAGCATCCAGGTCGCCGAAGCCGGCCAACACGAGCGCTTCGCCGACGCCGACGATCAGCCAGCGGACCCGGGTCGAGAACGCGGTCGCCACGCTGACCAACTCGGAGCGGGAGAAGGCTGGATGCCCTGCCCTGCACATCGACGAGCGGCTCCGCAGGGCCGCGCGGGGACACAGCGAGGACATGGCCGAACGGAACTACTTCTCCCACGACTCCCCGGACGGGAAGACGCCCTGGGACCGTGCAGAGGCGGCGGGTTACCCCGACCCGTCGGGCGAGAACATCGCCCGCGGCTATCCCGATGCGAGGTCGGTCGTCAAGGCATGGATGCACAGCGCTGGCCATCGGGCGAACATCCTGAACTGCGACTCGAAGGCAATCGGCGTGGGGGTGGAGCTCAACACGGAGAAGGGGCCCTACTGGACCCAGATGTTCGGCTACTCCTAGCCCCGGACCTACCAACGCGCCCGGCGGGGGCGGCGCTGACAGTGGGGGCAGGTGTACGAGGACCGATTCATGAACGAGTCGCGTCTGATCGGTGTGCCGCAGCGGAGGCAGGGCTCATCTCGGCGGCCGTAAACGGCAAGAGAGCGGCCGAAGTAGCCACTCTCACCGTTGATGTTCACATAGAGGCTGTCAAAGCTCGTACCGCCGTCGTCGAGCGCGGCTCCCATGACTTCGCGAACGCCGGTTAGCAGGCGGGTGACCTCGGCCTTTGTGACGGTCTCAGTGGGCCGGGCGTAATGCAGTTTCGCCCGCCACAGGGCCTCGTCGGCGTAGATGTTGCCGATGCCGCTGATCAGCGATTGGTCGAGTAGTGCGCGCTTGATGCCCGTACGGCGCCGCCGCAACGCTCGGTAGAACGCAGGCTCGTCGAACGCCGGGTCGAAGGGGTCAGGGGCAATGTGGGCAATCGACCACGGCAGCCCGGTCGTGGCGTCAATCGGCTCGACGGAAAATCCGCCGAAGGTGCGCTGATCGACGAACCGCAGCTGCGGTCCGGCGTCGGCGAAGTCGATCAGAATCCGCACATGGTTCTCCATCGGTGTGTCCGCCGGCCGCACCAGCAGCTGACCGCTCATGCCCAGGTGGGCGACGAGCGCCTCGTCCACGGACTCCTCAGGCAGGCTCGTTCCCTCGTCGGCAGCGAGCGGGATCCACAGATACTTGCCACGCCGCGTGGGCTCGAGCAGCCTTCGACCGGTCAGCCGTGCCGCGAAGTCTGGCGCACCGGGACTATGCCTGCGTACCGCCCTGGGATGGAGCACGTCCACGGAGGCGACGACCCTGCCGGTGACGAAGCGGGCCAGCCCCCGCCGGACTACCTCGACCTCGGGGAGTTCGGGCATCGCCGATCAGTGCGGGTCCGCCGCCCGGCCACGTGCGGGCGCGGACGTGCCGTCTTCAATCTGCACTCGCAGGCTCGACCAGGCCGCTTCGGCCGCCTGCTGCTCGGCCTCCTTCTTGCTGCGGCCGATCCCTGCGCCGTAGTCGATTCCTGCCACCCGAGCTGAAGCAGTAAAGGTCTTGGCGTGGTCGGGGCCGTCCTCGGTCACGATGTACTCGGGGACGCCAAGACCCGCCATTGCGGTGAGTTCTTGCAGGCTGGTCTTCCAGTCCAGACCGGCGCCGAGGCCCGCGGCCTGCGCGATGAGTGAGTCGAAGAGCCGATGGATCAGTTCGGAGGCGTCGCCCAGGCCCCGATCGAGGTAGACCGCGCCGATGAGGGCCTCGATCGTATCGGCGAGGATCGAAGACTTGTCGCGGCCGCCGGTGGCCTCTTCACCCTTGCCCAGCCGGAGGTAGGTGCCCAGTGACAAGGACCGGCCCACCTGCGCGAGTGCACGCATGTTGACTACTGCGGCGCGAAGCTTGGCAAGCTGACCCTCGGCGAGGTCCGGATGAGCTCGGTAGAGGGTATCGGTGACGACCAGGCCGAGCACCGAGTCACCGAGAAACTCCAGCCGCTCATTGGTGGGCAGGCCACCATGCTCGTAGGCAAAGGATCGGTGCGTGAGCGCACGTTCCAGCAGCGCGTGGTCGAGAGCACGGCCGAGCGCCGCCTCAAGCTCTGCGTAAGGCGAGGTCCTCGGCTCCACAGCGGTCACCTGCGTGATCAGACCTCGAGAACCTGGCGCCGGTTGTACGTGCCGCAGGTGGGGCAGGCCTGATGCTGAAGTCGCCGCTCCCGGCAGCGCTCACAGGTCACCAGAGCAGGCCTCGCGGCCTTCCAATGCGCACGTCGGCTGCGGCTGTTGCTACGCGACATCCTCCGCTTGGGGACGGCCACGGTTAGCTCTCTTCCTTCTCGTTCCCGTCGACCTGCTCCCGCAGGCCCATAAGCGCCGCCCACCGCGGGTCGACGACGTCGTGGTGGTGCTCCGAGTCCGCGAGCCGCGCCCCACACTCGGGACACAAACCCGGGCAGTCCTCCCGGCACACCGGCTGCAGCGGAAGCGCAAGCACTACCGCGTCACGCAACATTGGCTCGAGATCGAAGAGATCTCCCTCGAGCAGCAGGTCGTCCTCGCCGGCGTCTTCCGCGGAGTATGCATACAACTCCTGGAACCCTGCCTCGAGCCTGCGCTCGAGCGGATCCAGGCAACGCACGCATTCGCCTGTGACCCTCGCCCGGGCCGTTCCCGACACGAGCACACCATCGACGACCGACTCGAGCCGCAGGTCCAGCTCGATATCGCTCCCCTCGGGGACGCCGGCCACGCCAACATCGAGGTCCGCCGGAGCCGGAACAACCCGGGTGAGCCTGCGCATCGACCCAGCTCGGTGGCCCAGTTCCCTGGTATCGATCACGAGGGGGGCGCGCGGGTCGAGGCTGCTTCTGGCTCTCCTGTTTTCTTCGGGCATGGCGAAACTTGATCTCGACGTGAGACCGGAGAGACAGACTACCTGAGCCCGTCCGGCGTGCCAAAACCATCGCTACGCGACCACGAGTCCTCGACGGGATAACCGGGCGCGAACCCCGACTGGCTGGGAACCGGTGGCCGTTCCGCCTCAGGGAGCCGCAGGCGGTCCCTGCCGTGCTGAACGGAGGCGAGGGCCTTGCTCAAAATCACCTCGAGGCTGGCGAGGTGCTGGTCGACGTACTCATCCGCCTCCTGCCTGATCGCGGCGGACTCCGTGTACGGATCGTCGCGCGGACCCGAGAACGGGTCGGGTGGCGCAGTGCTCAGGATCCTGTTGCGCTCCTCATGTGCCGCCCCGATGAGACGGTCGGCCTCGCGCCGCACTTCCTCGATCATCGCCTCGCGATCGCGGAGCAGGAGTTGGGCCTGGTGGAACTCCTGAGGCAGCGTCTCGCGAAGACGATTGATCAGCATCAGGGCTTCGCCCCGGTTGATGACGCACGAGGCCGACATCGGCATCGCTCGCGCACTCTCGATCATCTTCGTCAGATCGCGGAGCAGGTCCTGCACGTCCACCAAACTCGCCCTTCCCGGTCGCGAGCCACCACTCTAGGCACCGCCCAGCTTGTCGCGCAGCCGGTCCAGAACGGCCGCAGGGACTAGCCCTGACACGTCCCCGCCGTAGGTGGCGACCTCTTTGACCAGGCTGGATGACAGGAAGCTGTAGAGCGGGCTGGTGGCGACGAAGAGGGTCTCCACCCCGGACAGCGAGTTGTTCATCTGGGCCATCTGGAGCTCGTAGTCGAAGTCGCTCACGGCTCGGAGGCCCTTGATGATCGCCGGGATGTCCCGTTCCCGGCAGAAATCCACGATCAACCCCTCGAAGGACTGGACGTCGATGTTGCCGAGCTCCTTCGTCACCTCACGCAGCATCTCGAGTCGCTCGTCGACACTGAACAGGCCCTCCTTGCTCTGGTTGATCAGCACCGCGACGACGACCTCGTCGTACAGCTTCGACGCCCGCCCGATCACGTCGAGGTGCCCGTTGGTCACCGGATCGAATGACCCAGGACAAACGACGCGTCTCACGGCTACCGCCTCCTCGCCGGTGCTGGGAAGAGATCTTGGAGGGCCTCGGGCTCAGCCCGATGAGTCCAGCATCCATCCCCCGGCGCGGCGACCGTACCAGACCTCGGTCTCCCCGTAGCGACGAGACCGCTCGGCCGCGAAGCCGGGCGGCCAGCGCAGCTCCCCTCCCCGGGTCGGCCGCTCCACCGCGAGGATGGCATCGGGACTGAACCACGCGTTCTCGCCGGCTAGGGCGAGGACCCGGGCGAGTTCGCCATCGGCGAGGATGTACGGCGGATCCGCCAATACAAGGTCGTACGCGGGCTTGTCGGGCGGGGACGCGACGACGTGCTCCACCCGTCCGACGACTACCTCGGCGCCATTCAGGCCCAGCGACCTGACGTTCGCACGGATCGTTCGGGCAGCGCGGGCGTCGGCCTCAACCAGGAGGGCGTGCGCGGCTCCGCGCGAGAGTGCCTCCAACCCGAGGGCTCCTGAGCCTGCGTAGAGGTCGAGGACTCGCGCGCCCCCGAAACCTCCGCGCATGGACTCGATCGTGGAGAACACCGCCTCCCGCACTCGATCCGAGGTGGGCCGCGTTCCGCGCCCGGGAGGTACGTCCAGCCGGCGCCCGCGGGCCACTCCGGCCACGATCCGTGTCACCCGGGGCCCTCCTCAACTCCGTGCTCGGCGCAAAGCCGGCGGGGGCGCCTCATGCCTTCTCGATGAATCCGGCCTGGTCCGCGTCGACGAGGTCGGTGATCGCGGCCGCGAGGTCGGGATGCCGGCGAAGATCGGAGTCGTCATCGACGAGAGCGATCGCTTCCTCCCTCGCCTCCCGGATGACCTTCTCGTCCCTGAGGACGGCCAAGATCCGCAGGCTTGAGCGGCGGCCGGCTTGGGCCGCGCCAAGTACGTCGCCCTCCCGGCGCTGCTCGAGATCAAGGCGTGACAGCTCGAACCCATCGGTGGTGGCGGCGATGGCCTCGAGCCGCTCGCGCGCGGGTGTCTGTGGGGCCGCCTCGGTGACGAGCAAGCAGAGACCGGCGGCGGTTCCCCGCCCAACCCGGCCGCGGAGCTGATGGAGTTGGGCGACGCCGAAGCGATCGGCATCCATGATCACCATGGTGGTCGCGTTGGGTACGTCCACGCCGACCTCGATGACCGTGGTCGCGACCAGGACATCCACCTCGCCCGAGGCGAAGCGGCGCATCACGTCGTCCTTGGCATCAGCAGGCAGCCGACCGTGCAGGACCTCGACCCGCAGGCCGTCCAGCGGACCATCGGGCAGCATCGTGGCAACGTCGAGCACCGCAAGCGGTGGCCGACGCTGGGTCGCATCAAGCAGGTCGACCGGGGCGTCGTCGGCGTCGCCTTCCTCACCGTCCGCACCGTCGCCGATCCGGGGACACACCACATAGGCCTGGTGGCCGCTCGCGACCTCCTCGCGCAGCCGTTGCCAGGTCCGCTCCAGATATACCGGCTTCTCCACTACGGGGACGATGTGTGTTGCGATGGGCGCGCGGCCGGCCGGCAGCTCGGCCAGAGTCGACACATCCAGGTCGCCGAAGACCGTCATTGCGACCGTGCGGGGAATCGGTGTCGCCGTCATCACGAGGAGGTGCGGCGGCTTGTCCGCCTTGTCGGTGAGCTGTGCCCGTTGCTCGACCCCGAAGCGGTGCTGTTCGTCCACGACGACCAGGCCGAGATCGAAGAACTGCACGTGCTCCTCGAGCAGTGCATGGGTTCCGATGACGATGCCCGCATCGCCGGTCAAAATGTCGAGCAGCTCCCCTCGCTTGGCCGCGACCCGCTGGGAGCCTGTGAGCAGCGCGACCCTGGTGGCGTTGTCGGCAGCGCCGAGCTGGCCGCCCTTACCGAGCGGTCCGAGTAGCTCACTAATCGATCGGTAATGCTGCTGTGCCAGCACTTCGGTCGGGGCGAGCAGCGCAGCCTGGCCACCCGAGTCAACCACGGTCAACATCGCTCGCAGCGCGACCACCGTCTTCCCCGAGCCGACCTCACCTTGCAGGAGGCGGTGCATCGGATAGTGCCTGGCGAGCTCGGCCGTGATCTCTGCGGCGACCGCCACTTGACCACCGGTAAGGGTAAAGGGCAGCTGCGCGTCGAAGGCCGCGCGCAGGCCGTCAGGGCGGTCGTCCCGCGGCACCGCCGCCAGGCGCCGCGTCCTGGCCCGCCGCCGGGCGAGCTCGATCTGCAGGACGAACGCCTCCTCCCAGGCGAGCCTCCGGCGAGCCTGCGCATAGTCCTGCGTGGTCTTGGGCCGGTGGATGCGTTCGAAGGCGTCGGCGAGGGCGATGAGGCCGTGTCGCTCTCGTACGCCCGCGGGCACCGGATCCCTGACCTCGCTCACCATGTCGAGGCCCATCGCGACGCATTTGCGGATCTGCCAGGACTGCAGCCTGGCCGTCGCGGGATAGACCGGAATGATCTTGTCCATGAAGGCGATCGCGGCCTGCGCCACGGCCTCTTCGTCGCCGGTGACGCTCTCCTCCGGCAGCAGCTCGTAGTCGGGATGCGCGAGCTGGCGGCGGCCGCGGAAGGCGCCCACCTTGCCCGCGAACAGGGCGCGGCGGCCGGGCAGGAGCTGCCGCCGGTGATATTGCGTCCTGGCGAAGAAGGCCAGGTCGAGTTCGCCCCGCCCGTCGGTGACGACGACCTCGAGGATCTCCCGGTTGCGGCGGTGCCGGCCGCGGATCGGCCTGACCTTGGCCCTGCGTACCTCGGCGAGGACCGTCACGTGCTCATCGAGTCGCAGCGAGGAGAGATCCGTCAACTCGCCGCGCGTCGCGTAGCGGCGCGGATAATGCCGCAGCAGATCCCCAATCGTGTGCAGCCCGAGACTGTCGGCGAGCACCTTGGCGGTCGCGCCGCCGACCAGCTTGCGCAGCGGATCGCTCAGCTCCACGGTGCTTACTCCACCCCGATGAGAAGCGGATAGACGTCTTGTCCACCGTCGTACACGACGCATTCGACCTCGGGCCGACGGGCGTGAAGCTCACGGACCAGTCGGTCCGCGACACCGGCGGGCGCGTCCGCCCCTGTGATCAAGGTGACGAGCTCTCCGCCCGCGTCGAGCATGCGCTCGATCACTCCGGCCGCGACTGTCGCGATGTCCGCACCGATGAGGGCGATGTCACCGTCGATGAGACCGAGCACGTCACCGGGATGGCACAAGCCTGCGCTGGTCACCGCCTCCTGCGTGGCCACCGTTACCTCGCCATGCCGCGCTGTCCCAGAGGCGCCGGACATCGCGATGACGTCCGCGTCGAAGTCCTGGCTCGGTTCGTGAACTGCAAGCGCAGCAATCGCCTGAACGCTGGATCGGGCTGGAATCACCGCCACCCGGATGCCGTCGGCACGAGCTTGGGCGGCAGCGGCTTGGAGCGCCGGCACCGTGCTCGCCGCGTCGGCGACCATCACGATCTCCCTTGCGCCGCTGTCCGTGATCGCGTCAACCAAGCTCGCGGTTTGCGGCGTCCCGTCAACCTCATGCAATACGACCGTCGCGCCAGCCTGCTCGAAGATTGCCGCCAGGCCCGCCGTGGGCGCGAGGGTGATAACTGCCCGCTGTTGGGGGCCGAGCCGCGGGCGGCGGTGCGTCGCCTCGGTCAGGTTATTGATCCTTATGCGGTGCGGGCGACCTGCCTCAATCCCCGCCTCCACGGCCGGCCCTGGGTCGTCGACGTGGATGTGCACGTTCCACAGCCCGCCCCCACCGACGACGACAAGCGAATCGCCGAGCGGCCCCAGCGTGGCCTTGAGTGCGGGAACGGCCTCGTCTGCCGCGTCGAGCAGATACATCACCTCGTAGGCCGGGCCGCCGGTCGCGGCCGGTTCGGACGCCGTTTCTGGCCGTGGCTGTGCCCGCGGCCCGGCGTCTCGAACGCGGATCAGGCGCTCGGCAGGAACAGCTCCGCTGACGACCTCGGCCAGCGAGTCGAAGATCACACAAAGGCCGCGACCGCCCGCGTCCACCACGCCCGCCCGAGCGAGCACCTCTAGCTGGTCCGGTGTCTTCACCAATGCCGCCGCTGCGCCCTCCGCAGCGGCGGAGGCGACGTCGGAGAGCACCAGTCCGGCGGTCATGGCGGCGACGGCCGCGGCCCGTGCGACGGTCAGGATCGTGCCCTCCACGGGTACTGCCACCGCCGCATAGCTCAGCTCGGCCGCGGCGGTGAGGGCCGTGGCCAGCGCTGCGCCCCCGGCCGGGTTGGCCGACGCGAGCTCCACGGCGAGCCCACGGAGAAGCTGACTCGTGATCACACCGGAGTTGCCCTTCGCCCCGAGCAATGCCCCGTCAGCCATTGCCCGGAGCACGGCCGGCAGGTCGTCACCGGAGACCTTCGCGACCGCAGCGGCGGTGGCCTCCATCGTCAGGAAGAGATTCGTCCCGGTATCGGCGTCGGGAACGGGATAGACATTAAGCCAATCGATCTCTTCCCTGGCGCGTGCCAAACCATCGAGCGACACCTCGCACCAGCGTCTGATCGCGGCGGCATCGAGGACCTCGACCACTCCGCCTCCTCGACCGGTTCCGGCTTTCCAGGGACATTAGCGTCCCCGGCCGACACCTGCTGCGCTGCTGACCTGCACCGTCGATGATTCCCGTGCAGGCCGGCTTCTCGATTAGCGCCCGAGGCCGCTGGTCGGATACCCTCTACCGGTCGCCCGACAGACCGGGCCATTCTCTGCACGTCATCCTGATCTTGGAGAGTCTCCCGTGGCTGCCACCTGCGACGTCTGCGGCAAGGGGCCAGGTTTCGGCAACAGCATCTCGCACTCGCATCGCCGGACCCGCCGCCGCTGGAACCCCAACATCCAGACCGTACGGACGACCATCGACGGTACCCCGAAGCGGCTTAAGGTTTGTGCGTCCTGCCTCAAGGCGGGCAAAGTCACCCGCGCCGGTCGCTAGAGCTGCATCGACTCGCGCCAGTGCCAGGCGTGGTCGACCGGACCGATACCGGCACCGAGTGGGAAGCCATTCTTGATAGCGCCGGTGACATAGTCCTTGGCAGCGGCAACAGCTGTCGGGACATCGTCGCCGAGAGCGAGCCTGGCGGCGATCGCACTTGCGAGGCTGCAACCAGTTCCATGCGTATGCCGGTTGTCGTAACGCGGAGCACGCAGCCGAAGCTCCTGCTCGCCGTCGTACAGCAAGTCGATCGCGTCGCCTTCCAGGTGCCCGCCCTTGACAAGGACCCAGCGTGGGCCGAGTGCGAGGAGCGCTTCGGCGGCGGGACGTAGATCGGTCTCCGAGCGCACCTTGACCCCGGTCAGCAGCGCGGTCTCATAGACATTCGGCGTTGCCACGGTTGCTCGCGGCAGCAACCGCTCCCTGACGGTCGCGACCGTCTCCGCGCTCAGCAGCGGATCGCCGTGCTTCGACGCGCAGACCGGGTCGACCACGATGGGCGCCTCGATAGTGGACAGCAGCTCGGAAACGAGTTCGGCGAGCGGAACCGAGGCGATCATGCCGGTCTTCACGGCGCGCACGCCGATGTCACCGACCACGCTGTTGAATTGCGCTCTGACCGCATCGACGGGGAGTTCCCAGTAGCCCTGCACGCCCACCGAATTCTGCGCCGTGACTGCGGTGATCACGCTCATGCCGTGGACGCCGAGCGCGAGCATCGTCTTGAGATCCGCCTGGATGCCCGCGCCGCCGCCGGAGTCCGAACCCGCGATGGTCAGGACCGGTGGAAGGGTCGTCACGGTTCACAGCGTACGGAAATGCTCGAAGCCGCCAGGGCTGGTGAATTCACGTCCGTCGACAGTGACACCGGCGCCATGCGTGACGCGGCCCACTCTCCGCCAACCGGCAGGGGTGCCCAGCCCGGGCAGACAAGCCGCGAAAGCGTGATCCTCGCCCCCGGTCAAGACCCAGGACGTCGGGTCCGCCCCGATCGTGGCGGCGATCTCGAGGAGCTCCGGGTCAGGCGGCAGTGCCGCGGAGTCGAGGTCGATAGCCACCCCCGATGCCTTGGCCACGTGGCCGAGGTCTTGGAGGAGCCCGTCGCTCACGTCGATCATCGCGGTCGCGCCGACATCAGCTGCCCGGAACGCGAGGTCATAGGGCGGCTGCGGGTGGCGGTGGGCGCCGATGACGGCGTCGGCAGCCTCTGTGCGGTTGGCCGTCCCTTGCTCGAGTAGCGCTAGTCCCGCCGCCGACCAACCCAGCCGGCCCGCGACTGCGACGGCGTCTCCCGGACGCGCGCCGCCGCGAGTGATCGGATCGCGCCCGCCGAGATCGCCGAGCGCGGCGACGGCGATAGTGATGTGCCCGTCCCTGACCAGATCGCCGCCGACGACAGACGCACCGACTCGTGCACCCTCGTCGCGCAGGCCGTCCGCGAGGTCGAGCGGCCAGTCGGCGGGTAGATCCGCGGGCAGCGCAAGCGCGACCAGGAGCGCTGTGGGTCGGGCACCCATCGCCGCGACGTCAGCCAGGCTCTGCGCGGCGGCCTTCCGGCCGACGTCATACGCACTCGACCATGCCCTGCGGAAGTGCCTGCCTTCGGCGAGGAGGTCGGTCGTCGCGACCACGCGCCCATCACCCGTCCTTAGGACTGCCGCGTCGTCACCCGGTCCGATGACAACCTCTTCGCCCTGTGGCAGCCGGGCGGCGACGAGGTCGATGAGCCCAAACTCACCGAGCGACCCGACCGTGTCGTCGTTGCCCATCTGACCTCTGCCTCCCTGAGGCGGTACGGTTGCGCTGCCGAGAATTCGAGCGGGTAGGGAGCCACCGTGGTCGTCCAGGCATACATCCTCGTGCAGACAGAGGTCGGCAAGGCCGCCCAGGTGGCCAGGGAAATAGGCAAGATCAACGGCGTCACTCAGGCCGAGGACGTGACCGGGCCCTATGACGTGATCGTCCGTGCCGAGGCACACAGCGTGGACGAGCTCGGCAAGCTTGTCGTTTCGCAAGTGCAAGCCATCGACGGGATCACCAGGACCCTGACGTGCCCGGTGGTTCATCTCTGACAGCACCGTCGCCGAAGGCCGGCACCAATACCGGCGCCCGCCACCGCTCGCTGCTCCGCTGGGGTGTCGTCGGCGCCGCGACGGTGACCATCGCGGGCGGAGCGCTGGCTTTCCTGGCGATACGGACGAACGGCCCTGTCCAGGTCGTTCTCCCGCACCCGGCAGCAGCGCAGTCGGTTGCGTGCGGCGATCTGTCCGGTCGGCTGCCGGCGCGACTCGATGGGCGTGGCGAGCGGCCGACGCGGCCGTCGTCACCGCTCGTGCACGCGTGGGGAGATCCGGCGATCGTGCTCTTCTGTGGTGTCGATCGGCCGCCGGAGCTGACTGCCACCTCGGAGCTGACCACTGTGAACGGGGTGTCCTGGCTGCCCATTGAAGAAGGTGCATCATGGCGGCTCACCGCGATCGGGCGGTCGGCGTACGTCCAGGTGGTCGTACCCAAGTCGGTCGGCACCCCGACCGATCCGCTGATCGACTTGGCGGGCCCGATCCTCGCGGCGATACCGGCCGCCGACAGCTAGCGTGACCCGCCGGCGGCTAGCGCGACGCGGATCGATCAGCGCAGTCCGATCTGTCGGCGCAAGGCGAGCTCGATGAGACGCTCCACCAGGGCGGGATAAGGCAGACCAGACTCGCGCCACACGACGGGGAACATCGATGTCGGCGTGAAGCCGGGCATCGTGTTGACCTCATTGAGCAGCAGCGAGCCGTCCTCGCGGAGGAAGAAGTCAACTCTCGCGAGGCCTTCGCAGTCGAGTGCCTCGAAGGCTGCCGCGGCCATCCGCCGAACCTGTTCCGCGGTCTGTGGAGGAACCTGCGCAGGCACGTCGTACTCGGTTGCCTCGTCGAGGTATTTCGCGTCGAAATCGTAGAACTCGTGATCGCCGCGAACCCTTATCTCGGCGACGACGGACACCTCAGGCGCGTCGCCGGTCAGCGATTGCAGCACCCCACACTCGAGCTCGCGAGCGACAACGCCGGCCTCGACGAGGACTTTCGGGTCCCACTCGCGGGCCGCTTCGATCGCAGCAGAAAGCTCCTCGGGACCCCGTACCTTGCTGATGCCAATACTGGAGCCCGCCCGGGCGGGCTTGACGAATGCGGGATAGCCGAGCCGGGATACCCGGTCCGCCACGCCGGCCTTGTCCCGCTCCCACTCCCCCGCCCGGACGACGATGTGGTCGACCACCGGCAGACCGGCCGCGACGAAGAGCTTCTTCATGTACTCCTTGTCCATCGCCACCGCGCTAGACAGGACGCCGGACCCGACATAGGTCACGCC
>DASYTV010000193.1:0-4591 GCA_036001885.1 Actinomycetes bacterium | reverse complement strand
GAAGCAAGTGACGGCCCTAGCGCCGAGTGAGGGCGGTTCGTCCGACCGGCTGCGGCCGCCTACGCGTACTCGACCCAGAGTCGGCAACGTGAGGCCCCACCCAAACCAGCGCCAAGAGAGGCACCCCGCCACGAACCAGCGCACTGGGGACAGGCCTACGAGGTGAGGGATGAAGGGCGCCCTCACTCCAAACCGGTGCGCATGAGGGGCGGCGCCCTCACTCCAAACCGGTGCGCATGAAGGGCGGCCTCACCCCCAACCGGTGCGTATGAAGGGCGGCCCCCACTCCAAACCGGCGGGCATGAAGGGCGCCCGCCCCCGAACCTACGGGGTGAAGGTGCCCTTCATGCGGGACGGGGTGGTGGCTACGCGCTGGCGCAGGGGCCGGTGCCGACGCGGGCGGTGGCGCTGCGACCCGCAGCGGCGTCCTTGGTGACCTCTTCAGCCGTCAGCGCGTAGCCCGTGTTGTTGTCGTCGAGGGATTTCGCAAAGATCACGCCGTACACGTCGCCAGCAGGCGAGAGCAGCGGTCCGCCGGAGTTGCCGGGCTCCACTCGCCCATAGACGGAGAAGACCTGCCTGGTCACCGTGTCCTGCTCATAGATGTTGGGGCCACGGGCGGTGATCTCGTCACGGATGCGTGCCGACCGGGCAACAAACGGCCCGTTGCGCGGGAAGCCGGCGACGACCGCCGAATCCTGGCGCGAGCCCGTCCCGTCGAAGGACAGCGAGCCGAGGGGGAGCCCGGGCACGTACAGAACCGCTACGTCGAGTTGCGGATCGAAGATGACGACCCGGGCGGAAAGCTCCTGACCATCGCCACCGACAATGACCCGCGGCTCACTCACCCCGGCGACGACGTGAGCGTTGGTCATGACCCGCTCCGGCGCGTACGCGAAACCAGTCCCCTCGATGGCCCGCCGGCATGACAACGCGGTGCCAATGATCTTCACAATCGACCCACGCGCGCGGCGAACCGCAAGGCTCTTGGCCGCGGCAGGATCAGGCGGCGCGACCGGACTGATCCGCTCGTTGGTGAAGGGATCGAAAACGCGCGGGAAGCCGTTCTCGTCGAGCACTCCAGAGAACGACCGATAAAGCGACTCGGCGCTGTTGGGCATGAGCCGGTCGACCGCATGCAGCACCCGTGACTCGCGGACGGCAGGCGCCAGAGTTGGCAGCGCGGATGTCGCGACGGCCGATCCGATGAACCACGCAACGATCAGCATCGACGCTGCCGACAGGAACGCCCCGGCGGTCGCGTCGGCTACCCGAGCGGGATGCCAGACCAACCGCTCCCGCAGGCGATTCCCCACGACACCCGCGAGCACCTGCCCAATCACGGCCATCCCGAGGACGAGGCCGATGGCGATCAGCGACACGCCCACGTCGCCGTCGACCTGGCCGAAGATGCGGGGTACGAGGGCGAGCCCGGCAAGCCCACCTCCGAGGAAACCGATAAACGACAGCAGCCCAGTAACGAAGCCCTGGCGGTAGCCCGACACCGCGAACGCCACCGCCGCCGCGATGAGCAGCAGGTCGAGCAGGTTCACCGAGCCACCTCTGGCAGGTCGACGACCCGGGCGGAATCCCAGGGTCTCTCCCATCCAACGAACCAGAGCAGCCGATCGATCAACGCGCCGGTGAAGCCCCACACGAGCAGACCGCGGACGGTGAAGCCAGGTCCGACATAGCCGCTGGGATGCCGTACCCGAACTCGGTTCGCCGGATCCGTCAGCTCGGAGATCGGTACACGATGAACCGATGCCACTTCGGCTGGGTCGACGACCGCAACCGGAGAAGGCTCGCGCCACCAGGCGAGGACCGGCGTGACGACGTGGTTGCTGTGGGGCAGCCACAGCGCGGGCAGCGTCGCGAAGACGTCGATGCCTTCGCGTCGGAGCCCGGTCTCCTCGACGGCCTCGCGCAGCGCCGCGTCGACCGGTCCGTCGTCGTCCGGGTCGACCTGACCACCGGGAAAGGCCGGTTGTCCGGCATGGCTGCGCATGTCGTGAGCGCGTTCGATGATGAGCAGGTCCGGCCCGGATGAGTCTTCGCCAAAGAGGATGAGTACGGCCGAGTCGCGGGCACCGTCGTCGGGGGACAGGAACCTCGACAGCTGCTCGGGCCGGATCCGTGTCGCCGCTTCGGCAACCGGCTGCAGCCAACTCGGAAGCTCGGGCTCGGCAGCCGGTCCAGCGCCGGATGGGGTCCGCGCCGAGGTCTCCCTCCTGTCAGCTGCCGTCACCTGTCCGCCTGCCTCCTTTGTCACGACCGTAGTTCTCCAGGCCCAGTCCCCGACGTGGCGATGATCCTGCCGCGCCGTCCGGCCTGCCTCACGCCGGCGACTCATCGGTGAGCTGGCTCGCGGGGCGGAGCAGTTTGCGGGCTTCCTCGGGATCTGTGGGTCCCTCGCCGAAAGAGGGGCACCAGCGGGCAACCGGGCACGCGCCACAGGCCGGCCTGCGGGAATGGCAGACCCGCCGGCCATGCCAGATCAGCCGATGCGAGAGCATCGTCCACTCGGACCTGGGGAAGAGGGCGCCGACATCGATCTCGACCTTGACCGGATCGTGCTCCTTGGTCCAGCCGAAGCGGCGGGCCAGCCGGCCGAAGTGGGTGTCGACAGTGATTCCCGGTATGCCGAACGCGTTGCCGAGCACGACGTTTGCTGTCTTGCGGCCGACCCCAGGGAGCGTGACAAGATCCTTTAGGCGGTTGGGCACTTGCCCGTCGAACCGTTCGGTGAGCGCCTGGCCGAGCTTGATCAATGCGGTCGCCTTGTTCCGGAAAAATCCGGTGGACTGAATGATCATCTCAAGCTCGGCCCGGTCAGCCGCGGCATAGTCGGCCGCTGTGGGGTACTTCGCGAAGAGCGTCGGCGTGACCATGTTGACCCGCTTGTCCGTGGTCTGCGCCGACAGCACCGTGGCGACCAGCAACTCGAGCGGATTGCGGAAGTCAAGCTCTGTATGTGCGTCGGGATAGGCGAGCGCGAGCTCGCGGTTGATCCGCCTCGCGCGGCGGACTAGGGCAACCCTCGACTCGGGCGCTCGGGGCTTGCGGGACACGCGAACCAGGGTACGGGCCACGAGCGACGGCTCGATCACGTACGCCCAGCACATCACCATTCGCCGCTCGCATGACCATGGCGAGGTCAACAGATCGAGCACCGCAGAGATGACACAGGCGGCCCCGTGGAAGTGGCACAGAGCTTCCTGTCTCCGGTCCCGTCGTTGAAGAGGGGCACCTTTGTCCCAGGAATCGTGGAACAAGGTGCCCCTCTTCAGAGGCTCATCTGAACAAAGGTTCCCTTCCTCAGAGGCCCATCTGGACAAAGGGTGCCTTTCGTCAAGGCCTGCGCGGACCTTCTCGGGTGCGCGGCGTTCAGGCTGCGTCAGACTTGGTCGTGTCGGGCACGGTACGTGCCCCCGACGGAGGCGGCGGTGAGTGAGCGATGACTCTCGACGACATCCTGCGACGGGCGCCGCTGTTCGCCGCCCTGGACGCCGAGTCCGCCGCGTCACTGCGCAAAGCGATGTCCGAGGTTCGGCTTGCCCGCGGGGAGATCCTGTTCCACGAGGGCGACCCTGGCGACCGCGTCTACATCGTCACCGAAGGCAAGATCAAACTAGGCCGCACCTCGCAGGACGGCCGGGAGACCCTGATGGGCGTCCTCGGTCCGGGTGAGACGTTCGGCGAAGTGTCGCTCTTCGACCCCGGCCCGCGCACTGCCACCGCGACCGCTGTCACCGAATCAACCCTGCTCGGGCTCGGTCACTTCGACCTGCAGCCGTGGCTCGCCGACCGCCCCGAGGTCGCGAAGGGCCTGCTCCAACAGGTCGCGCACCGGCTCCGCCGTACCAACGAGAACATGGCCGACCTGGTCTTCCAGGACGTACCGGCACGCGTCGCCAAGGCCCTGCTCGACCTCGCGACCCGGTTCGGCGCGCCCGCGCCCGGTACGGGAATCCACGTGCCGCACGACCTCACCCAGGAGGAGCTTGCCCAGCTCGTCGGCGCCTCGAGGGAAACCGTCAACAAAGCTCTCGCCGACTTCGTGAACCGCGGCTGGATCCGCCTGGAGCCGCGAGCAGTTGTCCTCCTCGATGTCGAGCGGCTCCAGCAGCGCGCCCGCTAGCGAAAGCAAACCTGTGACGCTCGAAACCACGATCCGATGGCTGACCTAGGGGTATGCATCCTGGTGGTACTCGTTGATGAGCCCGCCGAGGATGGGTGATCGTCGGATGTGGCGGGTGACATGGTCGGTGACCGTACCGACCAGCCGCTCCGGCGCTGCGGGCGCGGTGGCTGATCCTAGTCACGAAAGGGTGGCGCAAAGACCTGGCGATGGTTACGCGTCAGGCCCGGCGATCTGGTGACGCGGTGGCGACCCCACTAGGTTGGCGACCAGGCCCGCGACGGCGATCTGATGGTCGTCGTCGACCACCGTTCACCTGGAGGCGCCATGAGCCTTCCGACCTCGGTCGATGCAAGCGCCCCTGTTCTGGCTCATCACGAGATCGACATCCAGGCGCCGGTGGAGTCGGTGTGGGCGATACACGTCGACGTCAACGGCTGGACCAGCTGG
>DASYTV010000192.1:0-8157 GCA_036001885.1 Actinomycetes bacterium | reverse complement strand
GAACCCCCAGCGAGCCCAGGTCATACGCTGTGGGCGGCGCGCAGGTTGGGCGGTGTCCGCTGCCGTGCTAGGCCGCTAATGACCCAGAGCAGGGTCCCGGCGGTGGCGATGGTCGCGGACACCCAACGGAAGCCACCGGCGAGGGCCTTGGCATTGAACTCGACGACGATCAGGTCCTCGGTGCCGGCGGGGGTGAAGGTGTTGCCGGGGGCTTGGGTCGCCACGGTCCATATCCCGGCGCTGTCCTGTTGATAGCGCTTGGTGAAGTTGAGGGCAGATGTGGAGCCGGCCGACGCCGCGTTGTGCTGTGACACGGTGACGAGGTTCGCGGCCGGGTCGACGACGATGAGCGTTGCTTGCTGGGCCTCGCCGAGGTAGACACGCCGGGCGGTGGCGATCTGCGAGACCGCGAGGTTGAAGTGCCTGCCGAGTGATTCCATCGTCAATCTCTCCCGTAGCGACAGGTGAGGATGTCGTCGGCGGCCCCGGCGACGAGGGCGCACTCGAGCTCCGCCTCCTGCTGGGCCCGCTCCTCCCGCCACTCCCGGCGGAGGGTCGCCATGATCGAGGCCTCGTACCGCTCGCGGGGCGACCCGAGGACGCTCACCATCGCCCGCCGCGCCACCGCGGCAGGGTCGGCGAGCTCGCCCTCGACGTAGGAGCGGAAGAACTCGCCCGCGTTGCGCATTCCGGCGGGAAGTGTGAGTCGCGGCGCCTTGGTGAAGGCCTCGGCGACCGCCCCGGCAATCTCTCGGGCTATTCGGTCAGCGATCCCGCCGTTGCAGGCCGCACCTTTGCCGCAACACATCAGGCCGACACCTCGACATCGCGGAACTCGCTCGCCGGGAGGCCGGTCTCGGGGTCCGGGTCGACGATGCGGGGGATCTCCCGGACTCGCGGTCGTTTGTCGCGGGTCTCGTCGGTCCAGGACGCCCATGCCCGGAGCAGGCTTCCGAAGGCTTCGGCGGCGGTGGGGACGGGGCCTCGGGTTGAGGTCCAGGTGTTGCGGAGGTGCTGCTCGACGGCCTCGCGGCGCTCCTGGGTTAGGCCGGTCGCGTCGATGTCGATGGTCCCGCCGGCCCGGGCCGCATTCGCGAGGGCGGTGAGCGCGGTCAGCGACTCGAAGGACGCGGCGGCCGCCTGCGCCTTGCGGACGACGTTGTCGAGCTCGGCGGCGAGGGCGAATCTGGCCATATCCGTGAGGTCGAGCTCGGCGATGAACCGCGGGTTGATCCGGGCCGGGTCGGGAGGGTCCGGGAAGCGACAGTCGCCGCACACGACCGTGATCAGACCCCACACCGAGCCGAAGCCAAACTCCGGCTTCTGCGGCTTGTATGTCTGGCAGCCCCGGCACCAGCGCCACCGCTCGGTCCGGGTCTCCGGCCTGGCCTTGGTGGTCACCTCGACCCCTTCCCGTTGAGTACGCTCCGGCACTTGCCGCAGACCTTGACCTCGATCTCGTCGCCGACGCCCGGGCCGTTCGGCATCGGCAGGGTCATCGTCCGGAGGTCCTCCGGTGGCTTGGAGAACCCGCAGCGATCACAGAAATGGTCGAGGAGGCGGGAGGCCTCACCGCGGGGCCGGAGGATGCCGCGGGCCGTCGAGGTGCTCATCGGGGCGTCCCGGCGAGGACGTACCCGGCGCGGCCGTCGCGGCGCAGCCGCCCACCCGCGACCAGCATGCGTACGACGACCCGGCGGCCTTGGCCCCGGACGAGTTGGCGGAGGTCGTCGCCGGTCACCGGGCCGAGCCGCTCGACGGCGGCGAGGACATCCCCGGCGATCCTGGCCTCGAGGTCGCGGATGGGCGGCCGCCCCGGCTGCTTTCCGCTGGCCGGCCGCCCAGTCTGCTCGATCACGCGTCCGATTATAGGACGACGACGCCCGGTTATCGAACATCTGATCGGCGGGTCGCGGGCAGGCCGGGTCAGAAGTGGTACCGGGCGTGGAGCTCGGCCATCTCCTCGTCGCTGGCCACCCGACCGGGGGGGCTGGCCCCGGCCGGCGTTGGCGAGCAGCCGCTCGGTCTCCGCCTGCTGCTGGGGAGTTGGGTTCGCTCGGACCTGCTGGCGTGCTACGCCTCGCTCCCGGAGGCGGGCCAGTGCTTCGCCGGCCGGAGGCCAAGGCAGAGTTGCACAACGGGCAGTACGTCACTGCGATCGGCACGCCGCCGACGGTGTCGTTGACGATCTCGTGCCAGATCAGGATCTGGACCGGGTAGGCACGCTCCTCGCCGGCTACCTCGACAGCGAGGACCGGCTCGGACGGCTCCAGGAAGCCCACTGCAGACGCGCGCAGGAACTTGGGCCGATCGACCGCAGGGATGCCATCTGGGGGTGGCCCGCCCGAGTCTCGACATGCCGGCCCGCACCCCCCTCCTCATGATCTCCACCGTCGTGCTCGGCGACGACGCGATGACCAACGGCGACGCCAACAGCACGATCGGTTGGATCGTCCACCTGGTGCTGTCGATCGCGTTCGGCCTCGTCTTCGCGCTCATCGCGCGCCGGTTGCGCACCAATGGCGAGGTCGCCGTGGCCGGTCTGGTCTATGGCGGGCTGCTCTACCTGGTGAACTTCCAGATCCTCGCCCGGATCTGGTTCGAGACCTTCAAGATGGCCAACCAGCCGTTCGAGGTCGTCGTCCACATCGTCTTCGGTGCGCTCCTCGCCGTCGCCCTGTACAACAGCGGCCCGCGGCGGGGCGAGTACCTGTTCGGGCTGACCTCTCCCTCGTATCGGGAGCCGGTCGGACAGCGCGGATAGCGCGCGCATCCACCACAATGGGAAACGTGGGGCTACGTCGGCCCGCCGCCATCGAGCACGCGATCGGTCTGCTCCCGCACCGCGACCTCGACGCTGCCGTGCGCCACGCCGCCTGGGTCGCCCGCTGCGTCGGTCGCGGCGACGCCGCCCCGCTGAGCCCCGCCGACATCGCCGCACTCGCGGCGACGCTGCACACCCGAGTCGCGGCGCCGGGTGAGGTGGTGTTCCGCAGCGACCAGCCTGCGATCGGAGTCTGGATCATCCGACGCGGACGGGTCGAGCTCGCCGTCGGCTCCGGGCGGCGCCGCGCCGTGGTCGCAGTCCTTCGCCCCGGCGACGTCGACGGCGATATCCAACTGCTGCTGCAGGCCAACCCTCCATACACAGCCCGCGCGCTCGACGAGGCCACCCTGCTCTTCCTCCCGGTCGGGGACTTCGAGGCGCTGCTCGCCACCCGCCCGACCATCGCCAGGCGTTGGCTCTACAGCGTCGCGGCGCGCATCGCCGCCGGCCAGGAGCGCATCCTCGAACTGCTCGGCCGATCACTCCCGGTCCAGGTCGCCCGGCTGCTGGACGCAGAAACGATCGACGGACGAGTGCCGCTCCCGCAGCGCACCCTCGCTGCCATGCTCGGGGTCCAGCGGCCCTCCCTCAACAAGATCCTCAAGGACTTCGAACACGACGGACTGATCGCCATCCGGTATGCGGCCATCGACATTGTCAACCCGGCCGGTCTCAGGAAACGGGCGGCATAGGCGGCTGCGGACCGCGAGATCGCTACGGAGGTCGTTTGCTGTGATGCTGACCGGCGAGGAGTACCACGCGATGGCCGACGGGCTGGCCGACACCGACGGCCCCGCCACCGCTACGACGGCCCTTAGTCAATGGATCGCGGAGCACAAGGACACCCTGGGCCGCCAGTACGCCAACGAGATCAACCGCCACTTCCGGTAACCAGCCGGTGCGGCCGTATTCCCAGAGGACCCACGCCGCGGCGGCCAGCCCGGCCCAGCCTGTTGCTCGGACCAGCGATCTCCGTTGCCACCGGCACGTGGGCGCGCAGAACTGCCCTTCAGGTGCTCCCAATGCGCCCACTCCGGCGACCCGCCCGCCGCGCATAACGGCGCATATCGCTGGTCAAGCCGACGAGCAGGATGACGGCGGCGGCGTTGGAAAGATGCCGACCACGCGGGCTCGGCGCTTGATCTCCTGGTTGACCCGTTCCAGCGGGTTGGTGCTCCAAACCTTGGGCTAGCGCACGCGCGGGGGAATGCGGTGAAGGCGAGCACCTCGGTCTTGGCGTCGTCTATCAAGGGCGCGATCTTGGGGGAACGATTGGTGAGCTGGTCGCGGACCTCGTCCCACGTCGCCGAGACCGCCTCGGGGTTGGGTTGGGCGAAGATGTGCAGAAGACCGCGGCGACCATGTCGGTGTGGGTCTTGGACACTAGTGCCAGTAGGTTCCGGGGGGTCTGTTGCGTTGGTCGATCGTGGGGCACGCCGAACGGGGCTGTCGCACACGCTGACGGTCAGACTGCTTTTGCCAGTTGGCTGAATGCCGCGGCGAGTCGAGTCCCGGCTGGCTGATCGGCGGCGATCTCGTAGTGGCCGCGGCGCAAGTTCTGCACGAACGCGTGACCGGCGGCGAGCACCCGCAGCCCGGTCATCGTTTTGATTCCGCGCATCGGGCGTAGGCGTCGTTTCAGCTGGGCGTGGTCGGCCTCGACCCCGGTTGTTCGCGTATCGCTCGACGTGATGCCAGGCCGCCGGTACCACCTGCTCAAGGATGCGGGGATAGGCGGGTGCTCGGTCGGTGACGACCTCCACCGGCGTCACGCCTGTCGTGCTCCTGGCGCGCTGGAAGTGTCTGTTGCATTGAGCGATCGCAAGTGATCTTCGCAGGAAGATTTACGGTCAGCACCCTGTCCAGCCACCCCGGCCCACACGGCGAGACGCCATCGGCACCGCCGGCAGGCACCCCCGGGGGGTTCCGCCAGCAAGATTTCCGGTCAAGATCGCTTCGGGTCGCTCAATGCAACAGACCCCTAGGGATCCCCACCGGCGGGCCTAAGCGGCCGCCGAGCATCCCGGAGTGTTCCTACACCACTTGGGGTCTCCGTGCTCCGCGACGTGGAGGAGATCACCTCCGAGCTGAGCGGCCGACCCGAGGTCGTCTTCGTCGTCCGGCCGGGGAGGTACCAGGTATGCAGCGACGGCACGATCGACGAGGTCACGCCGGGCTCTGGAGGTGCCGCCGACGTCGCGAGAGCCCGGCGCGGCAGTACGTCTGAGGCTCACCGCGGACGCCCCGGACCGGCATGCGGTGGACGGCGAGGGGGAGATTCCGGCTGACCGGGCAGTTGTCCTGCGCGGTCAGCCGAGAGGATCTGCTCCGACGGGGAGCCCGCCGCAGGGGAGGAGGCGCCGCCGAGGTCTTCCTGCGCGCCACCGGCGGCATGATCATGGACAGTTGGGGGGCCAGGGGTATCCGGTCGGTTCGCCCGCGCAGGGGCCGGGCGTTGCGCCTCGTTTCCGATGAGTTCCCGCGTGTCGTCGTTGTTCACGCTTTTCGAACGGCAAGGGCCGGCTGTGGAGCTCCCACTGGAATGCCCCGGCCTTTCGTGCGCCCAGCAGACTGGAGGCCGCGGTGCGTAGTTGATCTTCTGCTGTCGGCTCGTGGTCGCCTGCCCGACCCGGGTCGCGCTGTTCCTGTGCCGCCGAGAGCGGAGTACGGTCGGCCGTGGGCGGCCATCTCAGGGCTTGCCGCGTGAGGGATAGATTGCACGAATGAGCGCCTTCGCCGTCGAGTTCGACAACGAGCCGGGCCAACTGGCACACCTGTGCGAGGCAATGGCCGCCCGCCAGATCAATCTCGTCGTGTGTGGGACGACGCATGGCGACAGCGGCACGGTCGCGTTCATCGCCGACGACGAGTCCGCGGCCCGGGCGGTGCTCGAGGGCGCGGGTGTGGAGTTCACCGAGCGCGAAGCGCTCACCGTGCGCATGGCCAACGCTCCCGGCGCCGGCGCCGCCACGTTCCGCAAACTCGCCGACGCCGGCGTCAACGTGGAGCTGCTCCTCCCGGTTCGCGTCTCCGAGGACGAGTTCTTGGCGGTGATCTGCGCCGACGACCTCGATGCGGCCAGAAGGGCGCTCGGCGACCAGGTCGTCAGCGGTTGAGCGCCCGCACCTCGCGTCGCGGCATCGGTCATCGCCCGCCCCAGGGCCTGCTGTCGTGGTCGGACGATGGCGGCCTGGACGGCCATAGACGATGAGCGGGACAAGGCGCCAGGGAGCTAGGGGGACCTGTCAGCCCGGGCACCATCGGCGTAGGTGACGAAATCGTGGTACGCCGGCCTGCCTCGCCGTCCCGCCCTACGGCCATGACCGGAGTCGGCGCGCGCAGCCTGAAGCGCGGCGTCCTCCGCGCGGCCAACGCGATGACGCCGAAGGAGTAGGCGGACCGTAACTCAGCGGCGGGGCCGGGGCCGGCGCCAGACACATCCGCACATGGCTCCCCTTTAAGTCAAGACGCGGCGATGACGAGGCCTCTAGGCTGTGTGGTGGCGGGTCCGGGAAGTGGCTTATCCGAAGGGCCGATGTCCGGGGTCAGGTCGGTCACGCTGGATTGCAGAGTCGTCCCCGAGTGCCCTCCCGGGCCTGTCGCTTCTCGTCGTTTCTGGTCGGTGAGCATCTGGGTGTATACGACGTTGGAGAGCCGGCGCTTGAGCGCTCGCATCGCTTCCATCGACGTTTTACCGGCTGCTTTCTTGGCGTCGAAGTAGGCGCGGCCCTCAGTGCGGTGGCGCAGCTGGACGACGGCCATGATGTGCAGTGCTCGGTTGATCCTGCGGTTGCCGGCACGGGATAGTCGATGCCGGGTCTGCTCTCCGGAGGAGGCGTCCAGCGGGGCGGTGCCGTTCCAGGAGGCGAACTTGTCGCGGTCGGCGAAGCGGTGGATGTCGCCGACGTCGGCCAGCAGCCGTGCGGCACTAGAGGGCCCGATACCGGTCAGCGTCATCAGCGAAGAGTCGCGGGCCTCGACGAGCGCGGTGAGCTCCTTCTTAATGGTCTTAATCTTCTTGTCGATGCCCTCCAACTCGACGATCAGCTCGACCGCGAGCCGGCGTCGGGTCTTCCCGACGAGGTCGCGAGGTTTGATGGTGGCGATGAGCGCCTGGGCTTTGTGCGAGGACAGGTATTGCGGTGCCCCGCCTGGGAAGAGTTCCAAGAGCAGCTTGTGCAGTCGGTTGATGGTCTGGGTCCGGGCGCGGCCGAGCTCGTCGCGGCGGTCGACCAGCATGCCCAGCACGACCAGGTCGTCGTCGACCTCGACCCGGACCAGGCTCGGTGTCCGCAGCGCGACCATGGCAACCGAGTGCGCGTCGACCGGGTCGGTTTTGCGGCCGTTGCCGGTAGCGAACACCCGGGCCTGCGCCGAGAGCTTGGCCGGCACGTCGACCACGGTCTCCCCGTCGTGCACCAGCCGGTGCGCGAGGTGCTTGCCGATGCCGTTGCAGCCCTCGATCGCCCACAGCCGATCCGGATACCCGCGGCCCGCCTCGAGCATCGCGGCGTACCCGCTCTTATCCGTGCCGTACCTGCCCACCGCCAGAACCCGACCGCGGTCGTCGACGACCTCGACCGTGGCCGACCGCTTGTGTGGATCCATCCCAATGATCACGCCCACCCCGGGACCTCCTGCTCGTTGGTCAGGTCTCTGCGAAGAGGGCACCGCTACTTCGAGCAGAACAAACCCCTTTCGAGCCTCTCCTCGCGCGGCGCCCGGCGAGGCCGCAAGCCATGTGAGAGCCACACCAATGACACCGGGTGGGCAGCTGCAATATGAGAGCGTCTCGCCGAGCACCTGGACCGAGTCTGGCCAGACACCGATCCTGCGAGAAGTCTTAAGTAGCCGCGGACAGCGCCTCCGGACGTTGCTGCGGAAACGCTGCGAACGTTGGCTAGGCGAATCGCCACCCGGCGGTTCGGGCGGAAGCCACTACATCCTCGTCGACCACAATGCTGGGGTGCCGTGTCAGGATGCCGCAGCCGCGACGGACGAGGATCGGGTAAGCGAACCGGTCCACGAAAGGCGTGCGGAACCACGTGCGCAGCCACCACGGAGCTGCTTCCAGTACGAACCGCGCACCAAACCGTCGGCAATGTGATTCCAGCCTTCGAGTTGCACGAGCGTCAGTATCGCTGCGAAGGACCGGGGGTTCAAGACCGTCCTGATCTGTCTCCCCTCTTGGTGCGCGGTCCCGCCGATGAGCGGATGCAGCGATCGGCAGCGCGGAGTCTTCGAACAGGCCGGTCAGGTCCGGCTGTGCCGGTCCAGTCGAGGTCCATCGCCCAGCCGTTGACACCTCTCACCCGCTCGGATAAGCCCGG
>DASYTV010000191.1:0-3182 GCA_036001885.1 Actinomycetes bacterium | reverse complement strand
GCGATCGCGCCGGCCGTCCGCAGTCGACTAGGCCGGGCGGTCATGTCCTCAGGGCGCAGCGGCTCCGGTGGTGGCTCAAGGAAGTTGAGCCCTTGCGCGACGGTGCCGAAACCGTCTGCCACGGCATGGTGGACGAGGAGTATCGCGGCCGCGTCGACCGGGCCCACGCCGGTGACGAAGGCGAAGCGCCACATCGGGCGGTCGTGCGGCAGCGGGATCGTGGCGAGCTCGGCGACGAGCCGGTTGACGGCTTCCTCACCTCCGGGCCGCCCGTCAGGAAGGCTCACGTCGTACTCGGGCACGTGCCACGCCCAGTCGAGGTCGGCCTGGTCAACCCAGCGGGCGCGGCGCCACCGGGTCGGCTCCACCAGCCGCTGCCTGAAGCGTGGCACTTTGTCCAGTGCACCCTTGATGACTCGCTCGAGCTCGTCCCGGCTGGGCGTCGCATGTGAAGTGCCCATGAGAACGAGGCCCCCGACGTGCTGTGGCGCATCGGGCGACTCGACGTGGACGAAGAACGAGTCGGCGGGGGAAAGGGGCTCGCCGGGCCGGCTTCGATGCAGGAAATACGCGACGCCGACGGACAGACCGACGAGAGCCGCACCGGCGACCGCGTCGAGCAGGTAGTGGTTGCCGGTGGCCATGATGACCACCGTAGTGATGGCGACCTGCACGGCGCTGAGAACCCACACCACGCGCAGGCGAGTCGCGCCGATCAGCATCGCCAGTGCCCACAGGGACCAGGCCACGTGCAGAGACGGCATCGCGGCGAACTTGTTGGCGTGTGAGACAACCGGCGACCCCCAGGTGCCCCAGGTCCTGCCGATCGCGACCGTGTCGACGAAGCCGAGGTCGGTGATCAGTCTCGGCGGCATGACCGGATAGAGCGCGAACGTCGTGATGCCGATCAGGGTGACCAGGAGGAAGGACGTCCGGGCTAGCGGATACCGTTCGGGCCGCGAGATGTAGATCCAGATCAGCACGGTGAGAGCGGCGATCACATAGACGGTCGCGTACTCGTAGTTGGCGAGGGTGCGAAGAATGCCTTGCCGTGCCAGCCAGTCATTCAGCGCATGCTCGACGTCGAGATGCAGCCTGCGCTCGAGACCGTGTACGGCGCGCCCGTGCGCCTCCGCCGCGGTTCGAACCGATCCCCGAGTGCTTGCGATGAGCAGATAGACGCCCAGGACCGCCAGGGCGAGGGCCACCTGCCGCGACGCGGGCGGCCTTTCGCGACTAGCTCCCTTTGGGGACACTCCGGCATGTTCCCATGCCTCCCCGACAGTGGCGGACAGCCGCCGCGGTGTGTGCGGACATGAGGTCTGGCAAGGGGTGGGCGCGAATGTCTAAGCTCAGGCGCACCACATACCCGTCGGTAACACCGGGAGCGGGGAGAGACGATGGCCGGCCGCAGACAGGCGCGCACACCTGTACGCATCTTCACCCTCCGCGCGCTTGTGACGCTCGCGGCGACGGTGGCGTTCGCCGTCGCCGGCACGATCGCGGTGGCGGGCGGCGCGGGCGCCGCCGATCGCAGCAAGCACTACTACGTGGCCCTAGGTGATTCGCTCGCCGCGGGCGTGCAGCCCGACGCGACAGGCAGGAGCCTGCCGACCGATCGTGGTTACGTGGATGACCTCTACGCCCAGCTGTCCGCGGCGGACTCCAAGCTCAACCTGGTCAACCTGGGCTGTCCCGGCGAGACAACAACCTCCATGATCGAGGGCGGGATCTGCACCTACGACCATGCCGCCGCGCAATTGGACGCCGCCGTGCGGTTGCTGCACGCTCACGACAACCACGTCTCGTTCGTGACGGTGGACGTCGGCGCGAACAACATCGACCAGTGCGTCTCTGGCGGCACCCTGAACCAGCAGTGCGTCTCGGACGGGCTGGCCACGATAGCTGTTGACCTACCGAAGATCGTCGACGCGCTGCGAGCCGCCGCGCCCGAGGTACGGATCGTGGCGATGAACTACTACGATCCGTTCCTTGCCGCCTGGCTCAGCGGTCCGGCTGGGCAGGCCCTCGCGACCCAGTCCGTTCAGCTTCTGCAGGTGCTCAACGGCCTCGAGGCAAACGTGTACACGTCCGGCGACGTCGAGGTCGCCGATGTCGCAGCCGCGTTCTCGACCACGGACTTCACCACGCAGGTGCCGCTGCCTGGAGTCGGGACCGTGCCGTTGAACGTGGCCCGGATCTGCCAGTGGACGTGGATGTGCGCACCCCCGCCGGTCGGACCGAACATTCACGCCAACGACGCGGGCTACCACGTCATCGCTGATACCTTCGCCGCGCGGCTCACCTGAGCCGCCTCGACATCACCCGACGGTGACGCTATCCACGGCCGGCAGGGACGTGGACACGCCAAGCGCCGCTGCGTAGGCCAGCGCGAGCCGTTCGGCGATCTCCCCCAGTACTGGTTCCGGCAAGGTGAATGGGATCCTGACGAAGCGCTCGAACGCGCCACCAACGCCGAATCGGGTGCCCGGCGCGATCCGCACCCGGTGCCGCTCGGCGGTGAGCGCAAGCGCGCTGCTGATCGGCGCCGCGAGCTCGCACCACAGCGACAGTCCGCCCGCCGGGCACCCGAATCGCCAGGCCGGCAGTGCCTCGCCGAGCGCTGAGCGCAACGCATCCCGCTGCCGGGTAAGAGCCGCGCGTCGGGCGGTCAGAGACTCCGCCCCCTCGGCGAGCAGGCGTACCACAACGAGCTGCTCGAGTATCGGCGAACCGAGGTCGATCACGGGTCGGAAGGATGCCAGCCGGTCGACCAGATCGTGCCGGGCCCGGATCCAGCCGATGCGCAGTCCTCCCCAGTACGCCTTGCTGGTGGAGCCGAGGCAGACGACCAGACCGTGCCGATCGTGTACCGCCAAGGGCGGTGGCAGTGTCGTGGCGTCCAAGGGGAGGTCGACCAAGGTTTCGTCCACCACGACGACGGTCTGCGTTGTGGCGGCCGCTTCGGCGATCGCCTGCCTGGCCGTCGTGTCCATGAGCAGACCGGTCGGGTTGTGGAAGTCGGGCATCAGGTAGGCCAGCCGGGGCGCGCTCTGTCGCATGGTGGCGGAGGTCATCGCGATGTCCCAGCCATCGGGCGCGAGCGGCACCGGTACGGGCCGGCAGCCCGCCTGGGCGGCGAGGTGCAAGACATTCGGGTAGGTCGGATGCTCGACCAGCAC
>DASYTV010000190.1:0-1767 GCA_036001885.1 Actinomycetes bacterium | reverse complement strand
GCCACCAGGGTCCCGTCGTGGCGGTCCTTGAGGGCGGCCACACTCTTGGCCAAGTCGCCTTCCAGCAGGGTGGCGTTCCACTCCAACGGCCCGCGCAGCGTCCGGGACGCGACGTACTTGGGCATGCTGTTCATCCGGTCCGCGAACAGTCCCAAGGTCGGGTTGTCGGCCAGTTGTGGCCAGACCGCGGCCAGTCCCTCGTAGGTCTTGCGCCCCAGCACCATCGCGTCCGCTACCAGGAACTGCTCCAGCGAGACCTGATTGCCGTCGGCGTCCAGGACCAGCCACCCATCGGGCTCAGGCACCGGCGCCTCGAAGGCGCCGTTGACGGTCATGGCGTTGTTGACGACCAAGCGTCCCATCGGAGGCCTCCCCGTCATCGAGCAGTGTGGGTCACTCGCCGGCGCACCCGCGAGCACACCCGACGACCCTACCGCCGCGCCAGACATAGGGGAGGGCGGCCGGAATCTCTTCGCCGTGACCTCGTTAGGCCGCTGGGTGGGTCCGCGTATCTAGTCGAAACTAGCTGTGACCTGCGGGAATACAGGTGGCCGATGGTGGGCAGGGGCGGGATCGAACCGCCGACCTTCCGCTTTTCAGGCGGACGCTCATACCGACTGAGCTACCTGCCCGGGGCGGCTCTCGTCGCCACGAGCGGTCCCGACGGGATTTGAACCCGCGGCCTCCACCTTGACAGGGTGGCGAGCACTCCAAGCTGCTCCACGGGACCTCGACGTGATCGCTCACGTGCGGTCGTGCCCCCAACGGGATTCGAACCCGTGCTACCGCCTTGAAAGGGCGGCGTCCTAGGCCTCTAGACGATGAGGGCTGGCCTGCCCACGGCCGTCTTAACCGTCGGGGACCCCCCGAATATAGGGGACGCGACCGGCGAACGGCAAAGCGAATGCGGCAGGAGCGGTGCTTGATTCGACTGCCGACGAAGCGCAGCGAGCCTGGTGCCGACGCTGCGGTGGTGCCGGGACGACCGAGGTGGCCAGGCAGCGCTGGCCGCGCGGCAGGGCGGCGAGCACACACATAGACACATCGCAACTAAGCGGCTAGCGGGAGGTCGTCGCTGGCGTCGGGCTGGGGCTGACGGCGCTCGGGGAGGTCGAACTTGGAGAGAGCGACGGCGGTGACGATTCACCTGGCGACGGCTTCACGCCTGCCTCTTCGGGCTGCGCTTGCGTACGAGTGATCGTCGACGTCGGGTTCTTCTCCCCGAAGCCGCTGATCGTCACGTCGTCCCAGGCCACGAGCCGCCTGGTCGCGCGGTCGAAATAGAGCACCGAGCATTCGATCGGCGTCGGCTTCTCTGTTTCCAGCGCGCGCAGGCCGGCGCCGCCCGTGGATCCCTGGATGAAGAGCCGGGTTCCCGACTGCATGATCCGAGTCGCCCGGCGGTGGGTATGCCCGGCGAGGACCAGCGGGACTCGACCATCGAGTGGGGCGGCTGCCGACGGATCGTGGACGACAGCGATGTCGGGCGGAGGCTCGCCGAAGGGGATGGCCGAGGCGAGGCGCTCACCCATTTGGATCACGCTCTCCTCGTTGGCGGCGACGTCCCTGTCCGGCGTGAAGCGTGGATCACCGGCGCCGATGAGCCGCATCCCGCCCACGGTCACGGTCTTGCCGTCGAGCACGACCGCGTTCGGCAGTGCGGCGACGGCGTCCTGAGTGATCAGCGAGTCGTGATTGCCGCGTACGAAGACATAGGGCACGCCAAGCGAACCGATCTCACGGACCAGCCGGTTCTCCGGTGCAGAC
>DASYTV010000189.1:0-6358 GCA_036001885.1 Actinomycetes bacterium | reverse complement strand
AGATCGCGGTCCATCACCGGCTGGATGAGGGGTCGCAGCGCCAGGCAGTCGGCAGCCGTGACGAGGTGGACGGTGTTGCGCATCAACGCGACCCGGACGACGAGCCGCTGCGTGATGAGCTCTGCAAGCTCGCTCGGGTCGAAGGCGTCGAGCCTGCTCCACAGCCCGAAGTAGGGCTGGAGCGGCACCTGCGCTTGCATGCCGACCAGATGATCGATCGCGTCAACTGCCCGAGTTGACGACCGCTGCAGCAGCAGTTGCCGGTCGAGGAGAGCGCGGTTGAGCGCTCGCTGGCTGATCGGCTCGGCGGGGTGGCTCGCCGCGCCGACCGCCACCTTTGCGGCGGATCTCGCCGGCATCAGGCGCCCGCCTAATCGATGATCCGGGTGGCGATGGGAGTTCCGTTTTCAACGGTCCGGCCGACCGTGCACCACCGATCATGTGAGCGGCGTACCGCTTCCGGAAGCAGCGCGCGGGCGTTGTCGCCCGCCTCGCCCGTGGGGAAGGCCAGCGTGAACGTCACTTCGATGTCGGTCAGCCGGTTGCCTGCGTCGTCCTTCACCTTGGTCGCATCGACGCGGACTTCGAAGGCATCGGGCTCCGCGCGGCGGGACGTCACGGTGTCGACGTCGATTGCCGTGCAGGCACCGATCGCACCGAGGAGCAGCTCGGTCGGGCTGAAGTCGGCATCGCCACCAGTGCCAATGGTGATTTTCCCGCCGCGGATGTTGCTGATCGCGAACCTGCCCGGCGTGGTTCGCTCGACAGTCACGCTGCGATGTGCGGACGCGGTGCTCATCCTCAAACCCTGCCAGACGCCGATGACAAACTGGTGCGGGTGCGCGAGCCGGGTCGTCGGGGCGGCATTCACGACCGCGGCGGGCTGGCAGGCCACCAAGCCTGCCGCCACTCGGCGCGGCGGCCGCAGCATCCCGGCCGTACGAGCCGGGGAACGGTGGCATCACGATGCAAAGGCGAGGCGCCCGGTGCCGATGAACAAACAGGGATGGAGGGCCGCCCGATGGTCGGCCCTCCATCCCCTTATCAGCCCTCTCCGGAAGGATCACTGGACAGCCGCTGCCGTCGAGCGCGACGGACTGGGCGATCCAGCGCCCTCCTCCTCGTCTTCTTAGTTCAGATTGAGCCGCCAGGCGCTGAGCCCGTGCGAGGCGGCGTACAGGATCCTGTCGCCAGGCACGATGGTCAGCCCTGCGACCTCGACGCTTGGCATGCCGGGTGCGGCGGCGGTCCATGTCGTCGTGCCTGCGGCTAGGCGAAGCACGCCGAAGTCCGACGACGCGTAGAGATCCCCAGTCACGTCATCACGGACGAGATCGGTCACCGGCAGATCACCGAAGTCGTGCGACCGATCCACCCAGGTCGAGCTGCCGGTACCGGGGTCGAAGGTCACTTCGAAGACGTGCCCCGGGGTTGCCGGCGTGTTGGCGTTGTAGCCGCTGTACGAGATCCATGCGTGGTTCCCGTTGGCCGGGTCGATGTGGATGCTGCTGACGAACCGGTTCGGGGTCACCGCGTCGTCGTCGAGCCGGGTCCACGTGACCGAGCTGGCCGGCTCTGCGTCGACGTTCTTCGAGATGAAGACCCGACCGGTCGTCGTGGCGGCCCAGGCGGTGGAAGTGTCGCCCGTGGTCCGCTCGATCGCGCCGACCGCCGGACCGGCACGGTCGCCCCAGGAGGCCGAGGTCAACGGGTCTGCCCCGAGCTTCTCCCAGTCACCGCAGACGACGCCGGCTGGGAAGGTCCCGGTCCACTCGTTGCACAGCTCGTTCGCCTCCGCGATAGTGCGGCTACCGAGACCGAAGGTCTTGGTCCGGTAGGCCGTGAGCCCCGTTCCGGCGAACATCGTGCCGCTCACCTTCGGGTCGCTGATGGCCGGCGCGTAGAACTGCGAGCCGGCGTCCCCGGCCATCGGGTCCCCGGTCCAGATCCAGTCGGCGAGGGCTCCGCTGTTGAAGTTGACGTCGACGCTCGGTCCGGTGAATGTGTGGAACCTGAAGTTCTTCACGCTGACGTCGAAGCCTGATTGGCCGCCGTCACCGATCATCATGTTGGTCCACTTGTTCGGGTTGCCGCCGGACTCCCAGGTGCCGTTGTCCTGGGTGCCTCCCTGCAGGATCTTGCTGTTGGCCGGGCTCACCGAGAGGCTCTGGAACTGCAAGGTAGTGAGTCCCTTGTTGAGGCTCTCCAGAGACGACGGGATACGGGACAGCATCTGCTTGCACCGCGCCAGGCGGTCACCGCTCAGGCCGCGGTTCGGGTCGTCGCACCAGGTCGAGCGGTCGACGAAGGTGCCGCTCGAGCGCATCACACCGCCGTCGTTCGTCTCGATGAACTGGAGCGGGTTGTTCGGGTTGGTGACGATGTCGTGCTGATCGGGATGGAGCCCGTTCGGGTGCAGCATGTCAGTACCGTCGAAGGTCATGTCGGTACCGGTTGCGCCCGCATCGGTGGACAGGACCACGCCGCGCTTGTTGGCGATGGTCTGCCCGTACGAGTAGGACCCGCCGGCATAGACGACGTCTGGGTAGCCGTCAGGTGTATAGACGAACTCGTCGTACCAGCATTGCCCGGTGCCCGGTGCTCCCGGTGAGCAGAGGTTGTACCAGGCGAAGCCGGGATTGGCCGGGTCGGGACTGGTCAGGTCGGTGAAGACCGGTGTCCCCGTCGCGACGTCGTCGCTGCGCGACAGCCGGGAGAAGTTCTGGCCCTGGTTGCCCTCGTAGACGTACATGCGGGTCTTGCCGCTGGGCAACGCAACGACGTCGAACGCGGGCCGTGTTTGGATCACAGCACTGTTGAGCGACGGCTTGACCTGGGTCCAGGTGGCGCCGGCGTCGTTTGATCGCCAGATGCCGCGGGCGTACGAGCCCGCGTAGACAATGTCGGGGTTCGACGGGTCGAGCTCGACGACGCGAACGCCCCGTGGTGAGCAGACCCCACCGTTGTTGAACTCGGTCAGACTGCCGGTGCAGTCGGCCGCGTTGGCAGAGCCATTGTGGAGGAAGGTCCAGCTAGCACCCCCGTTGGTTGACTTGTACAGGCCCCACTTCGCCGCATCCGGTACAGGACGCGTCACGCCGGTGCAGCAGACGCTGGACATGCCCCGCAGCGCCGTCGTCGTGCCGACGTACAGGGTGTTTGGATCCCCGGGCTTGACCACGACGTCGCTGATGCCCTTGCCGCCGAGCTCGGGCTTGCCGAGTGGGCCGGTCCAGGAGTTACCGCCGTTGGTCGACTTGTAGAGTCCCACACCCGCGACGCAGCCCGATCCGCAGATGTTCGCCTCGCCGGTCCCGACGTAGATCGTGTTGCCGCTCGGGTCGTTCGGATCGACCGTGACGGCGCCGGCCGCGTTGATACCGAGCGGGCCACCGAGGTAGTCCCACTTGACGGGGGTGTCGAGTGCATCCTTTGTACGCCAGATGCCGCCTCCCGCCGGCGTGATCCAGGCCTTGCAGTTGGTCGGGACGCAGGTCTTCGCCATTGCTATCGCGGTGGTGCGGCCACCTGCGATATACGCGTTCGGTACGTAGTTGAATGAGTTCCGCAGTGGTGTGAACGGATAGAGCGCCTCGCTCGGCCCGACCGTCACCCAGGTGCCCTTCTGGCCCTTGCCGTTGGGGAACGGTCGCTTGGATGCCGCCGCGAAGGCGGCCTTGGAGGCGTCTGCCTCCGCGACGGAGATGGTGTCCGCCGGATAGGCGCGCGCAGTGAACTCGGCGTCGGCCAATGACGCCGGGCCCTCCGAGTCGGCGGACTCGCCGCGATCCGGAGCAGCCTCCCGCAGTTTCTCGAGGTGTCGGGCGAGCGCCGATGGCATCTCGAGTTCCCCGGTGCCCTCCTTTTCCTCCTCGCCGAACACGGTGAGCCGGAGTACGACCACACCTGTAAGAGCGAGTAATGCGGCAACTAAGGCCGCGATGTACTTACGACTTACGCCGGTCACGGGGTCACCCTTTCCTGCAAGTCGTCGCTGCGCGGCGGCAGCGGTCGCAGCCGTCGTTGGCAGCGTCCTGGCGTGCAGATTTGCACGAGATCGTGGAGCACACAATCCCCTTGCCCGGTCCGATCGGTGGCGCGCCTGCTCTCACAGGTCCGATAACCGTCTGCAGTGGCCCAGGAGAAATGCGCCCTCACTGACCGGGACACGCGTGGTACGAGTTTCCGGAATGTTCGAAATTCCCCTGCTAGGGAAGCTAGGATCGCGCGAACGCGTTATGAAATAACGTCGAGCCGCCCCTGGATGCGTTGGCGCTAGCTCGCCAGCAGACGGCGAAGCCGGAAACGGTCGTGGCAGTCGAGCATGGGTGATGCGAAGGTTCGATTCCTTCGGCGGCACAGAAAGGACGAGCCGCGGCGCTGTCGTGAGACTGCCGCTAGGGCCGTGGCGGTTTCGTTGGTTTTCGCGTCTGCCCGGGCGGGGTCGGCTTGTGCTTGGTCGGGGTGGGCGTCGGAGAGGCTGTTGCCGATGGAGTGGAACCGGCCGTCGGGGTCGAAGGCGCTGAACTCGTCGGTGTCGGTACGGATGACGAGGCCACGGGAGCGCTCGTGGTCGGTGTGCTGACCGGCTCCGGCTGCTCGGTGAGAGAGCCGACGCTTGGTTCCGTGACGGTGTCAGCAGGACCGGGCGGGGTCGCTGGTTGATCGCTACCAGGTGAGTTGCCGCCAGGGATCAGAGAAGCCGGATCGAACGGGAGCGCGACGAATCCGAGGCCTCCGACCAGCAGGTAGGAACACAGCCCGAGCGCGATGACGTAAGCGGCCTGTAGCGCTAAACGGCGGCGCCGGTCGATCGTGCCCGGCTCGCGCCTCGCACCGCCTCGCGCGTGCCGACTCGGGCGCGGCTCCTCGTCGATCCCTCCTGGCTGGCGGGGTATGTCGGGTGCAAGCGTCGCCCGCTGCTGGGTGTTCCAGGATGCGAGGCCGCTACGCGAGAGGTCCATCGTGTCCGTGGTCTCGAGGTTCTCCCTTGATTCGCGCGCGGCCGGCGGCTCTCCCACCGCCGTCCGGTCGACCGGACCGGTTATGCCGCGTGATCGCTGCGACCCGGGCTGGATGGGAAACTGGTAAACATTCCGGTAGTGGGAGGTCTGTCCCGGATCATGGGGGCGCGGGACCCTGCGGGGCAGCGCGTCTGCGACTGACCGATCGAGATAGGGGCGTGCGCCGCTGGGGCGATCATCCTCGGCGTACGACTCACCAGACCTGCCGTCCACAAGCGGTGCACTCTACTCGCCGTTGCACGTGCAGATATGTCCAATGGCCGCACGCTGGATCGACATGTCGTCTCGCTGGCGGACCAAGGAGGCAGTCCGTCGGCGATGCTGATGCGGTGAGACTCCCTGAAGGGACGGCCAGGCAGCGGTTCGGTACCCGCCGAGTTGCTCGGTTGGCGACCGTTGACGCGGGCGGTCGCCCGCACATCGTCGTCACCACGTTCGCCCTGAGCGGCACCACGGTCTACCTCGTCGTCGACGAGAAACCCAAGACAACGCGCGATCTGAAGCGCCTCCGGAACATCAGGGTGAATCCGGCCGTCTCATTGCTCGCTGATCACTACGACGAGGACTGGATGAACCTCTGGTGGGTACGCGCGGACGGGCACGCTGTGATCGTCGACGACCCGCAGGTCGCGGCTGCGGCAATCGAGCTCCTCGTGGAGCGCTATCCGCAGTATCGCGCCTCGCGTCCACGCGGCCCGGTCATTGCAGTAACGGTCGACACCTGGACCGGATGGGCTCCCGATCTATAGCACGGGAAAGAGGGTCAGGCGCCTGTGACGGCCTTTGGGCAGACGTGCTTCATCTGGCCGTGGTAGCGCATCGCCTCCTCGGCCAGCTGCCGAGTCAGCGGCCGCAGGCCGCGGTATGACAGGGCGGACGCTTGAGGGCACATGCTGTGGCCTAGCTCCACTCCGTCGTGACTAATCGCCTTTGTGCCGGTTCTTCACCAGATGAGGGCGAGCGGGGCGATGGCAGCGTGCCGGGAGCTCCCGTGTGGTCGCCGCCCTGCACGAGGTCGTCCCTCTGCACGAGGTCGTCCCTCTGCACGAGGTCGACCCCCTGCACGAGGTCGTCCCCAGGTACGAGGTCGTCCCCAGGTACGAGGTCCACCCCCGACGTACGTGCGCTGAACCAGCGCGCCCGCACCCGAGCTATCGGATGCCATCGTGCCGCAAGAACCCCGGGAATGATCAGCGCGATGCCGACGATGCCGTCGATCCAGTAGTGGTTCGCTGTGGCCACAACGACGGCGAGAGTTGCCGCCGGATGAAGAACGACGAGCCATCGCCACGGGGACTTGAGCACCATGACGACGCCGATCGCGACGACCACAG
>DASYTV010000188.1:0-2485 GCA_036001885.1 Actinomycetes bacterium | reverse complement strand
GACGACGCTCTCGGTGACCACCAGCCCGGACATCGCACCGGCCATCCGGCAAGTGGCCGACTCCGTCAAAGACGATTCCAGGGGTCCGGTGAAGGGCGCCTGTACGGAGATCACGGTCACCGCCAGTCCCTCCGATCAGGTCGCGCAGGCATTTGCCGCAGGCAAGACGACGAGCGTCGGCAACCCTGACGTCTGGATTCCGGATTCCTCGCTCTGGCCCGGGCGTGTCGCCGCCGCAGGCGGCCAGAGTCCACTGGGCAGACCGGAGTCGATCGCGCAGTCGCCCGTCGTCGTCGCCATGGTGCGACCAGCGGCCAAGCAGCAGGGCTGGCCCGACAGACAACCATCCTGGACGGATGTCGTCGCGAGCCTCGGATCCAGCCAGGTGAGGTTCGGCATCGCCGATCCCACCCGATGCGCGCCGAGCATGTTGACCTTGGCCGGGCTCCGCGCACTTCTCGGCAGCGGGCCCGAGGCGAACCTTCAGCTCGTCGCGGCTGCACGAATGCTCTCGTCCCGAATGTCGGCGACCACCGACGACGTGTTGTCCAAGCTGCCGCAGTCAGTGGCCGAGATCCAGCAGACGACGGCCGGCCGGGTCGGCGCCTTCCCGTACACCGAGCAGGGCGTCTGGGCGTACAACCACAAGAAGCCCGCGGTGCCCCTGGTCGCGGTGTACCCGAAGGAGGGCTCGCCGTACCTCGATTACCCCTTCACGCCCGTCGCCCGCGCCGGGGTCAGCCAGGCAGAGGCGGGGCGACTACAGGACAGCGCCGAGAAGCTCCACGACCGGCTGCTCAGTGACCAGGGCACGGTCGTGCTCCAGGATCACGGCTTCCGCTCCATCGACCGTCAAGCCGGCGTCGACGCGACCCCAGCAAATGGCGTTGTCCTCGACGCACCGAAGTCGCTTCCTCCCGTCGAGCCGGCCTCGCTCGGCGAGCTGCAGCGCCTGTGGACGGCGGCTAACCTCAGCGGCCGGATCCTCACTGTCCTCGATGTCTCAGGCTCTATGGGAGAGCCGGTGCCGGGCGCGCCGGGCAAGACTCGGATGGACCTCGCCAAGCAGGCCATCCTGACTGCACTGCCGCTGCTGCGCGAGGACACGTCGGTGGGCGTGTGGAACTTCTCGACGAAGCTGGCCGGCGGCAAGGACTACAAGGAAATCGTGCCGATCCGCCCGCTGGCCACCGTAGTGGGCGACGCCTCGCAGCGATCGGTGCTGAACGCGGCAACCAGCAAGGTGACTTGGAAGGTCGGCGGCGGCACAGGTCTCTATGACACGATCCTCGCCGGCTACCGGGTGATGAGTGACGGGTACCAGGCCGGCAGGATCAATGTGTTGGTCGTCATGACCGACGGAAAGAACGACGATCCCGGCAGCATCAGCCGTGATCGGCTGGTCAAGACGCTCAAGTCCGAGTTCGATCCGAAGAAGCCGGTGGCCGTCATCGTCGTGGCGTTCGGACCAGAGGTCGAGGCCGCCGAGGTCAAGCCGATCGCGGCCGCGACCCATGGCCAGTCCTACCTCACCAGGGACCCGCGCACGATCACCCAGGTGCTGCTCCAGGCGATCTTCGACGCCGCGGCAAGTGGAGGCTAGTGTCTCGGACACGCACACTAGCCCTGAAGGTGCCTTCTGCGGCGACGAGACTGGAGGAGGCGCAATTCCGCCCGAGGTGGCGTGTGATTACGGCGGTGATTACGGCAGCGGCCAGGTGTGCACAGGCTCGCCGGTATGCATGAACTCCATATAGCGGCGGGTCAGCTCGCGCAGCGCACTCGGCCGGTCATAGCCACGCTCGTCGTAGAGCCGATGGAACGCTTTCGCCTGCCAGTCCGCGCCGTTCGTACGCCGCAGGCACCGCTGCTCGATGATCCCAAGCAGCCTGTCCCTCTCGGCCGGCTCGATCTTCCACAAGTCGAGTCCGTCGTACGCAAGCGGGAGCAGCCGGCGCAGGACCAGGTCGCTCACAGCGACGGTGCCGAGGCCCGGCCAGAACTGTTTGGCGTCGATGCCGTAGCGCGCGCCGGCATAGAAGTTCTCCCGCGCTGCGGAGAAGGTCATCCGGCGCCAGATCGGCCGCTCCTGCTCGGACAGCACTCGCACCAAGCCGTAGTAGAGAGCGGCGTTGGCGAGCATGTCCGCTACGGTCGGCCCGGCGGGCAGGACGCGGTTCTCGATGCGCAGATGCGGCTTCCCACGCTGGACGTCATAAACCGGGCGGTTCCAGCGCCAGACCGTGCCGTTGTGCAGGCGCAGCTCGCTCAGGTGTGGGATCTCGCCATTTTCGAGGACCTCGACTGGGTCCTCATCGTCGCAGTAGGGCAAGAGCGCGGAGAAATAGCGGACATTCTCATGGATGAGCTCGACAGGCGAATTGATCCACCGTTCGCCGAAGAACACCCGAGGCCGGACGCCTTGCGCGACCAGCTCCTCTGACCGGGTGTCCGTGGCCTGTTCGAAGAGGATCGCGCGTGTCTC